>DIAY01000230.1:3436-3738 GCA_002414905.1 Holophagales bacterium UBA5066
GCGGCGGCGACGACGAGCGCTGCGGCGGGAACGTCGGCCGTGACGAGGTGCCCGTGCGGGAGGAGCGCCGTCTGTCCGGCCAGGAGCGCGGCCGAAAGGAGGCCGGCGGTGCCGCCGCCGGCGGCGCGCGAGGCGAACAGGAGGAGCGCGACGAGGAACGCGACCGTGACGAGGCGGGCCGCGAAGAGGACCTTCAGCGGGTCGAGCGCGCCGAAGAGCTGCGCCCGCGCCGTGTGGAAGAAGGAGCGGAACGAGAGCGGCGGCTTCTCGACAGCGCCGGCCGAGCGCGCGGAGAGGCCCCA
>DIAY01000236.1:0-684 GCA_002414905.1 Holophagales bacterium UBA5066
GGCGCGGCGCAGATGGACGGTGCGATCCTCGTCGTCGAGGCCCCGAAGGGCCCGATGCCGCAGACGAAGGAGCACGTCCTCCTCGCCAAGCAGGTGAACGTGCCGGCGATGGTCGTCTTCCTCAACAAGTGCGACCTGATGGAGGACCCCGAGCTCCTCGATCTCGTCGAGCTCGAGGTGCGCGACCTCCTCAACAAGTACGAGTTCCCCGGCGACACGATCCCGGTCATCCGCGGAGCGGCCATCAAGGCCCTCAACGAGCCGACCGGGCCCGACGCCCAGTGCATCTGGGAGCTCGCCAAGGCTCTCGACGAGCACATTCCGGATCCGGTTCGCGAGACCGACAAGCCGTTCCTCATGCCGATCGAGGACGTCTTCTCGATCTCCGGCCGTGGTACGGTCGTCACCGGACGTGTCGAGCGCGGTGTCGTCAAGGTCGGCGAGGAGATCGAGATCGTCGGCTTCAAGGACACGGTCAAGAAGACCGTCACCGGGGTCGAGATGTTCAAGAAGCTCCTCGACCAGGGCCAGGCGGGCGACAACATCGGCGTCCTCCTCCGTGGCCTCGAGCGGACGGAAGTCGAGCGCGGGCAGGTGCTCTGCAAGCCCGGCACGATCAAGCCCCACACGAAGTTCATGGGCAAGATCTACGTCCTTTCCAAGGAAGAGGGCGGCCGCCACACG
>DIAY01000236.1:752-3139 GCA_002414905.1 Holophagales bacterium UBA5066
GGCTCGGCCAAGCTCCCCGAGGGCGTGGAGATGGTCATGCCCGGCGACAACGTCGAGCTGGAAATCACCCTGATCGCCCCGATCGCCATCGAGAAGGGGCTGAAGTTCGCAATCCGCGAGGGCGGCCGTACCGTGGGTGCGGGCACCGTCACGGAGATCCTTGCCTAACGAGGGGCCGGTCGTGAAGGGGGGCGCCGAGGGCGCTCCCCGGACACGGCCGGTCTCCGCCCCCAGGGGCGGTACGACGAGAAAGACGATGGGCAACGACAAGATCCGCATCCGCCTCAAGGGGTACGACTACCGCATCCTCGACCAGTCGACGGCGGAGATCGTCGACACTGCGCGTCGATCGGGCGCCAAGGTCGCCGGTCCCATCCCGCTGCCGACGGCCATCTCGCGGTGGACGGTCAACCGTTCCCCGCACGTCGACAAGAAATCGCGTGAGCAGTTCGAGATGCGGACCCACAAGCGACTCCTCGACATTTTCGAGTGGACGCCGCAGACCGTCGACGCCCTCACCAAGCTCGAGCTCCCCGCCGGTGTGGAAGTCGAAATCCGCACCATGGGGAAGTAGTCCGGAGCCGTAACGAGGTTTTTGACCATGATCACAGGGATTCTGGGGCGCAAGATCGGGATGACTCAGCTCTTCGCTGCCGACGGCACGGTGGTGCCGGTGACGGTGGTGGAGGCCGGGCCATGCCTGGTCGTCCAGCGCAAGACCAAGCAGAACGACGGCTACGACGCGGTCCAGCTCGGACTCGTCGGGCCCCGTCCATCGCCCCGCCGCCTCACGAAGGCCGCTCGCGGTCACTTCGAGAAGGCCGGCGTCCCCCCCACGCGGACCGTCGGCGAGGTCCGTTGCGAGGAAGGGGACGCATTCGCCCCGGGCGATAAGGTCCTCTGCGACATCTTCAACCCCGCCGAGCACGTCGACGTCGTCGGCGTCTCGAAAGGGAAGGGGTTCCAGGGGGTCATCAAGCGCCACGGCTTCGCCGGCGGCGTCGCGACCCACGGTTCGATGTTCCACCGGTTGCCCGGCTCGATCGGCGCTTCGGCGTTCCCTTCCCGCGTCTATCCCGGGACCCGCTCGTCGGGCCGGATGGGCGGGAAGCAGACGACCACGAAGAACCTCGAGGTCGTCAAGATCGACGCCGAGAACCACCTGATCTACCTGCGGGGCGCGGTCCCCGGGGCCCGGAACACGGTCATCAAGATCGTGAAGAAGGCCACTCCGAAGCAGGCGGCGTGAGGACAGGGACGATGCCGACCACCAAAAAGACGGCTCCCTCCGTGAGCCTCACAGTCCCGATCCGGAACCTCAACGCCGAGACGGTGGGCGAAGCGAACCTTCCCGAGGAGATCTTCGGGGTTCCGTTCCGCCGCCACATCGTGTGGGAGGTCGTCCGGGCGATCCGCGCGCGCGAGCACGCGGGTACCCACAAGACGAAGGTCCGCTCCGAGGTTTCCGGCTCCGGCAAGAAGCCCTTCAAGCAGAAGGGAACCGGCCGCGCCCGGCAGGGCGGCGGACGTCCGCCGATCCACCGCCACGGTGGCACGGTGCACGGGCCGGTCGTTCGCTCGTACGACCTCAAGGTCAACGTCGCCACGAAGAAGGCGGCGCTCCGCTGCGTCCTGTCCGAGAAGCTTCGCGAGAACCAGCTGTTTCTCGTGGAGAGTCTCGAGCTGCCGACGCACCGGACGCAGGACCTCGCCGCGACGATGGCCAGGCTCGGCATCACCGGGAAGGCGCTCCTCCTGGACCGCCGCGAGAACGAGAAGCTCGCGAAGGCCGCCCGGAACAACCCCCTCCTGGCCGTGGAGGACGCTCTCGGGCTCAACGCCTACTCGGCGCTCGACGCGGGGGCGGTGATCCTGACGGAACAGGCACTGAAGACGGTCACCGAGGTGCTCGGATGAAGACCGCCCAGTCGATTCTCCTGAAGCCCATCATCACCGAGAAGTCGACCACCATGCGGGAGACGCAGAACGTCCTGACGTTCAAGGTGGCTGGCGACGCGAACAAGATCGAGATCCGGCACGCCGTCGAGGTTCTCTTCAGCGTGAAGGTGGAATCCGTGCGCGTTCTGAAGACGACGTCGAAGATCAAGAAGGTCGGACGTTCCATCGGCCGGACGAGCGAAGGGCGGAAGGCCTACGTGAAGCTGAAGGCGGGCGAGAAGCTGCCGCCGATCTTCGAGGGGGTCTGACATGCCGGTTCGCTCCTACAAGCCCACGTCCCCCGGTCTCCGGCAGCGGACGACCAGCGATTTCGCGGAGATCACGCGGAGCGCCCCCGAGAAGAGCCTGACGCGCGGGAAGATGAAGACGGGCGGCCGGAACAACCTCGGCCAGCTCACGTCCTGGTGGCGTGGTGGCGGCCACAAGCG
>DIAY01000259.1 GCA_002414905.1 Holophagales bacterium UBA5066
CACGGCGCCGTCGACGCCGACTTCGGCGGAACGGCGATGTTCTACTCGCTGGACACCGGCAGCGCCCAGCTCAACGCCGCCTTCGCGTCGAAGATCCCGGTCAACGTCGACGTCCCGGTCAAGACCACGATCCAGTTCCCGGCACAGACCCAGGTCGGAATCGGCTACGACTTCGGGAAGCTGAACATCGAAGCCGCCGGCACCTACACGGAGTGGTCGGCCTTCGACACGACGGTCCTCGAGTTCGAGGCGGTCGGCGGCAAGCAGGTCCCGACGAGCGTCCTTCCCCACGACTGGGAGAACGCCTGGGCCATCCGTCTGGGCGCCAAGTACGACATCAGCGACACCTTCAACCTGATGGGCGGCTTCGTCTATGACCAGACGCCCGAGCCGGACGGCGACGTCGGGCCCCTCCTCCCCGACGCGAATCGCCGCGGCTATTCCGTCGGCTTCAGCTGGAAGATCATGAAGCGCACCTGGCTCGACTTCTCGAACCTCTTCCTGACCTTCAGCGAGCGGTCCGTCACGACGAATGACGACAACTTCAACGGGCGGTACAAGAACACGGCGAACCTCACCGTCCTCAACCTCCGGACGAACTTCTGAGGGGGTGACCAGTGAAGACCATGAAGAACACCCTCCTCGTCGCCCTCGCGCTCGCCCTCGTCGTGACCGCGTCTCCGGCTGCTGCGCAGGCTGACTTCACGAAATTCGTCGTCGTCGGCGCATCCGTCGACTCCGGCTTCATCGACAGCTGCTGGGTCAAGCACGGCCAGACGGACTCCTGGCCCGCGATCTTCGCCCGCCAGGCCGGCGTCACCGCCGCCAGCTTCCAGCAGCCGATCATCGGTGAGCCCGGCCTCGGCCCCTGCCAGATCCTCACCAGCCTGGCACCGACGTTCAGCTACGCTCCGAACACCGGCAAGCCCGAGAACCTGACCCTGCCAACCCCATATAACAACCTGGCAATCCCGGGCTACCTCGGGGCCAGCGTCGTCAACTGCGTGACGAACACCGGCGCCGTTCCGTGTAAGAACGCCCTGATCGACGTCGTCCTCCGGGGCAGCGGGGCCACGGTCCTCCAGCAGGCCGCGTCCCTCAAGCCGACGTTCTTCGCAGTCGGCGTCCTGGGCAACGAGCTCCTCGGACCCGCTACTTCGGGCACGGCGATCGACGGCGTGACCCTCGTCTCCAAGGAGGTCTACGCGGCCTCGTACAAGACGATCGTCGACACCATGAAGGCCGCTCAGGGCGGAACGGGCAAAGGCATCGTGATGACGATTCCCGACGTCACGAGCCTTCCCTACTTCACGGCTGTCAGCCCGATCCTCGGCATCAACCCTGCCGACGGCAAGCCGATCTATGTTCTTGGGCCGACCGGATGCCCGCCCGGCTACCCGGCCTGTCCGGCCCCGGCCGGCACGATCGTCCCGCTGCCCCTCGGTGCCCTGATGAAGGCCGGGTACGGAGTCCCCTGTGCCATCGCTCCCACGCTCCCGATGTGCAACAACCCGCTCCCGGACAACGGGACGGTCATCGGCGGAGCCGCGGTGCCGGGCCTCCTCTACCCGAGCGAAGTCGCGCTGCTGAAGATCCGCGGCGCCGAGTACAACGCTCAGATCAGCACCCTCGCCCAGGCCGACGGCTACAAGGTATTCGACACGTCCGCCCTCCTGGTCGACATCGCCGCTCATGGACGTGAATACGCCGGCATGACCCTCACGTCGTCCTACCTCTCGGGCGGCGTCTTCTCCTACGACGGCGTCCACCCGAGCGCCACGGGCTACGCGATCGTCGCGGACGCCCTCGTCCAGTTCGTGAACGCAAACTATGGAACGAACTTCCCGCGGGTCGACATGTCGTCGTATCTCCTGAACGGCAACTCCTCTCCGGGCGGTTTCCCGACGAACGCCTTCGGTCCTCCGACCCAGGACGAGATCGTCGCCTTCGCCGCCGCGTACTTCACGCCGGAAGTCCTCGATCACTTCTGGCAGACTCTCGGCGTTTCGGCCCAGACCGATGGTGTCGTCCTTGGAGACGGAGACGGCGAGATTCCGGTTCCGGTGGCGCCCCGAGCCCCCCGAGTGAAGTTCCTCGACTAAGCTCCTCCAGACAAATGGTTTCCAGGAGGAACCGCCTTCGGGCGGTTCCTCTTGCCTTGGAGCCCTCCGGCGGTTTACCCTCCACCAGTTCAGCACGGCGAAAGACCGGTTCGTCCGGCGGAAGCCGTACCCGACGGAAGGGGCTGTACCAGGTTTCGGAATGATCTCAGCAACCGAACTTCGCGCCGGAATGATCGTCGTCCACAACGGGGAGCTTCATCGCGCCCACTCGGTCGTCCACAAGACGCCGGGGAACCTTCGTGGATTCGTCCAGGCCAAGCTCCGCAGCCTCAAGTCCGGCTCGATGAACGAGCACCGGTTCCGCTCCGAGGACAAGATCGAAAAGGCGAGCCTGGAGACCCACGAGATGCAGTACCTCTACTCGGATGGAGAGGGTCATCACTTCATGAACCAGGAGACCTACGACCAGGTCCGCCTGTCGGACGAGATCGTGGGCGACGCCATGAAGTACCTCCTCCCCGAGACGGTCATCGACGTGGACTTCTACGAGGGCAACCCGATCTCCGTCGAGCTTCCGACGACCGTCGCCCTGAAGATCGTCGAGACCGACCCGGGGATGAAGGGGGCCACCGCCACCGCTTCGTACAAGCCGGCAAAGCTCGAGACCGGCCTCCAGGTCATGGTCCCGCAGTTCGTCGACGTGGGAACGGTCATCCGGATCGACACCCGCGACGATTCCTACCTGGAGAGAGCAGGCTGACGAGGACCGTACTCTCCGGGGCTGCGGCCCTCCTCGGGCTCGCCCTTGCGGCGGCGCTCCCTGCGCCAGCCTCCGCGACGGCAGCCCAGGACGGCGGCGCTTCGGCGAATGCTTCGGCTTCCCTCGCACCCGATCCATCGCCGGTCACGAGGATCGTCGCATCGGAGCGTCCGTGCCCCGTCCGCGATCCCGAGGACGGCAGCTGCTACCGCACGGTCGATGACGCCGACCTCGCCTGGATCGCCCGGGGCAGCCAGGCTCCCCGGAGCCGCCAGGTGGCACTTCCCCCCGGCCTCCCAGCGATCCTCGCGCAAGCCCGCAGCCAGGCTCAGGCTCCCGACGAGCTCGAGGACCTCCCGCTCGAAGAGGATCCCGACGGCGACGAGCCGACCGGCGACGGCCTCTACCCCCGCGGCTCCGTGGCCACCGCCATGCTGCCCGCCCTCTCCGCCGAGCAGAAGTCCTTCTGGAAAGAGCTCGGACGGACGTTCAAGGGCCTCGTCGTGAGAAAGAAAGACAGCAAGCCCGCCTCGATTCCGGAAGCGGAGCTGGCAGCCCTCTTCGCGACGGGCTTCCCGCTCCCGATCGAGGACTTTCCGAAGGCGAAGCTCCGCGACACGTTCGAGGCCTCCCGGGGTCGCCACCGCAACCACCACGCCATCGACCTCGGGGCTCCGAAGGGGACGCCCATCCTTGCGGTGAGCGACGGGACGATCGAGCGCCTCGGCCGCGACCGCCGCGGCGGAATCACCATCTACCACCGTGACGCGACGGGTCGGTTCGTTTACTTCTACGCTCACCTCAAACGCTACGCCCCTGGTCTGAAGGTGGGCGACCGGGTGAAGCGCGGCCAGCAGATCGGCGAGGTGGGTACGACGGGGCGGACCTTCGGCGCGCACCTCCACTTTGCCATCTTCCGGGACGCCGACTCCCCGAACCCCTGGAAGGGGCTCGTCGTCAACCCGTACCTCGTCTTTTCCGCGCTCATCGGCCCCAAGTAACGCGCGACCCCGGCCCGACTCCTCCGGCCTCCCACTCGCAGCCTTCGGCGATACACGGCCGCGTTGACCCCACGGGCACCCGACCGACAGAATCCAGCCATGAGTGAGCGCGTGGTTTTCCATCGCCCAGCGGAGCCTCTGCCGGACGCTCTCACCGAGGCTCTCCTCGCCGCGGGGCTGGATGACCGTCCGTGGGCCGAGGCCCCGCCCGCACCCGGGAACGGCCCCACCGTGTACTTCTGGACCTCCTCTTGGAAGAACGTTCTCGCGGCGCTCCTCCCAGAAAACGCCGCCGTCACCCTCGTCGGCTGGGGCCCAGCTCCGGAACACCCGCTTCCGGCCTTCGGCCTGCCCCGGGACGCTCCGGCCGAAACGCTCGCCGCGATCCTGTCGGCCTCCGCCCAGGTCGCTTCCGCCCGCGCGACGTTCGCCGCCGTGGCCCGGCGGCTCTCCGAGGCCGAGGAGCGCGTCTCCGCCCTGAACCGGATCGGCATCGCCCTCTCGGCCGAGCGCGATCTCGACCGCCTCCTGGAGAAAATCCTCACCGAGTCTCGCCGGTTCACGGGGTCCGAAGCCGGAAGCCTCTACCTTCTGGAGGAAGGCCCTCACGGCAAGCGGCTCCGATTCAAGCTCGCGCAGAACGACGCTGTGAGGTTCGCCTTCTCCGAGCGGACGATGCCGGTGGACGACGCGAGCCTCGCCGGGTACGTCGCCGGGCATTGCGAGCCGGTCAATCTCGACGACGCCTATGCGGTTCCGGCCGGGGCCCCCTACCGCCACAACACCGCCTTCGACGAACAGACGGCCTGGCGGACGAGAGCGATGCTCGTCGTTCCGATGAGCGACCACACGGGTGCCCTCGTCGGAGTCCTTCAGCTCATGAACCGCCGTCTGCCAGACGGGACCCACGCCCCCTACCCGGCCGACCTCGTCCCGCTCCTCCTTTCGCTGGCGACCCAGGCGGCCATCTCGGTGAAGGCGAACCAGCTGACCGCCTCCATCCGGCGGCTCTTCGAGGACTTCGCCCGCGCTTCGATCATGGCGGTCGAGCTCCGCGATCCGACGACCGCCGGCCACAGCAACCGCGTCGCCGACCTCTCCGTGGCCCTCGCCCGCATCGTCGACCGCGCCGCCGAAGGGCCCTACGCCGGAGTCGCGTTCTCGCGGGAGGAGATCCGCGAGCTGCAGACGGCGGCCCTCCTCCACGACTTCGGCAAGATCTCGATCCCCGAGCGCGTCCTCGTCAAGGCGAAGAAGCTCGACGACGACGAGATCCTCCGGATCCGCGACCGATTCGACTTCGCGCTCGAGGCCGACGACACGCAGGAGTGCCGGTCGCTCCTCCTCAAGCTGCTCGAGGCGGGTGTTCCGCCCTCGGCGGACGACGTCCGCCAGCTCGACCTGGCGCGCTGGGAACGGGCCCAGGAGCTGGAGGAGCTGTTCGAGGAGGTGCGGCGCGCCAATGAGCCGACCGTCCTCCCCGAAGAAGCGGGAGGCACGCTGAGGCGCCTCCTGGCGCGCTCCTTCCGCGACCGGCGCGGCGTCGTGACGCCGTTCCTGAACGACTACGAGTTCCAGCTCCTCTCAATCCGGAAGGGGAGCCTCTCGGTCGAGGAGCGGGCGCAGATCGAGAGCCACGTCTCCCACACCTACCGTTTCCTCTCGTCCATCCCCTGGACGCCTGACCTCGCCCGCGTCCCCGAGATCGCCCACACCCACCACGAGAAGCTCAACGGGACCGGCTACCCGCGCGGACTCCGGGCCGACCGGATCCCCGTACCCGCGCGGATCATGTCCGTCTGCGACATCTACGACGCGCTGACGGCCGCCGACCGCCCCTACAAGCGCGCCGTCCCGCGCGAGAAGGCCCTGCGGATCCTCGAGGACGAAGGTCGGGCGGGGCTCCTGGACCCGTGGCTCGTCGCCGTCTTCGTCAGCGAAAAGCTCTGGGTGCCCGCGGGACCCCCGTGACCGCCGGCGGGGCGAAGCTCCTTCTCGCGGCTCTCCTTCCGCAGCTCGCCACGGCAGAGGCCCCCTCTTCCGCACCTCCGGGCCGCGCCCTCGTCCCCCGCGGCCGCTGGCACCACGAGGCCGCGGGTCCACCGCACGTTCGATGGTCCATCCTCTTCCGGCGAACCGAGACCAGCGACGAGACACGCCTCCTCGTCGAGACGCCCGCGGGACGCTGGGCCCTCCGGTCGGTCCAGCCCGCCTCGGGCGCCGGAACCCTGGAGGAAGTGACCTCCCCTGCCCTCGGAGAGTCGGTCTCGCGCACGCTCACGCCCTTCCCCCCCTCGAACACCCCGGAGTGCGCACGCCTCCGCCCGCCCGATGCCTGCGTCGTCCTGGAAGGCTCCCGCGGCCGGCTCGCAGCGCCCCTCTCGGCGTTCTCGGGCAAAGATGCTCCGGCGCTGAAACGCCGGGCCACCGGTATCGTCTCCCCCGGTTTTCTCGCCCGGCTGAAGGGACTGGCTCCGGCACTCACAATCACCGACCTCGAGTTCTACTCGGAGGACTTCCTGGCGCTGCTGGACCCGGCGCTCACCCGTGATCCAGCCGTCCGGGCCCTCGCTGCTCCACGCCTTCCCGGCTGCGCCTTCGACGCCTCGTTCGGCTACCCCTGCTCGGATGACGAGCGGCGTCGTGAGGAGTGGCTCTTTCGCCGCACACCAACGCCGCCACCGCGCTCCGGAAACTCTACCCCGGTCCGGGACGGTGCTCGGGACGCAGGAGGTCGAGAACGCTTTTGACGGGGGCGAACGTCTCGATCGGCACCTCGACGAAGAGCGTGTTCCAGTAGGCCATGGCGCCGTTCCAGAGCCCCGGCCGCTCGAGGGCGAGGAGCTCGGCGCCGGCGTGCGACTTCCTCGATACGAATACGGCCTCCTCGTCGACGAACCTGGAGAGGTCCCATGGGCAACCCGAGACGTCTCGCAGCGCGAGGACGAGGTCGACCGGGTTGAAGTGGGTCCCGGCGGCCCAGATCGCCTTCTGTGCCGGGTCGCCCAGATTGACCTCGGCGCTCTCGACGATCTGGCGCGAGAGCCGGCCGTCACGGCTTCTCACCCAGAAGGGCCCGCCCCCGGGCTCTCCCTGATTCCGGACGACGCCGCAGACCCTCAGCGGCCGTTCGAGGCGGGCCAGGACCCAGGCCACACGCTGCTCTTGCGGGAAGGCGTCGGCCTCGGCGGTCGCGTCCGCGAACGTTTCCCGAAGATACGAGAGCGCTTCATCCGCCGCGGTCGGGTCGCCGGCGCGCAGGAGCGTGACGAGGTTGCGGACCCGGCGTTCGACCTCGAGGAGGCGCCCGGCGAGAAGCTTCTTCCAGAGCAGCGTCGGCCCCTTGCGCGCGTCCGGGACGACGTTGTCGATGTTCTTCACGAAGACGATGTCGCCACCGAGCCCGGCGAGGTTTCCGAGAAGCGCGCCGTGCCCGCCGGGACGGAAGAGCAGCTCCCCCTCCGCCGTCCGGAACGGCAGGCCGTCGAGGCCCACGGCAAGCGTGTCGCTCGAGCGCTCCTGCACGGAGAACGTCACCTCGAAATGCGCGTGAAGACGCCTCTGCAATCTGTCCCGGTGTCGTTCGAGAAGAGCCTCGAACTCACCCCGAGCCTCCTCGGCCACCGTGAAGTGGACACAGGTCCGGCCGCTCGCGGCCCTCACCGTGAGCCCCGACTCCACGAGGTGCTCCTCGAACGGCGTCCTGGGGCCCTCCTCCTCGACGTGAAACGGGACGAGCCCTTTCGGACGCGAGGCGAGGCCGAGCCCGGGACGCTGGAGGGTGGCCGCGAGGAGCTCGCGAAGCCGGCCACGAGGATCGGAGAAGACGTCCTCGCCCGCCGCCGCGCGCAGCTCGGGAGCGAACGGCATCCGCTCGAGGCTCTCGACGAAACGGACGACCTCGGCGGCCCCGGCGTCCCCTTTCGCCGCGCGGTCGTTCCAGTCGAACCAGGTCGCGTCGTCGTCGAGCGCCTTCAGGAGCGATTGGAACATCCGGCTCGCAGCGCCCGAGGCTGGAACGAATTTCGAGAGCCGCCCCGCCTTTGCGGCCTCCTCGAAGAGGGAGAGGAGATCCCGGTGGCGCTCCTCGGCGATCCGCTCGATGCCGTCTCCACGCGTGCAGGGTCTCGCGAGGCGCGCTGGTGAGGGAGGGTTCGTCAGGAGGGTGACGTGCCGGGACGCCTCGGCCGGATCGATCCCGAGACGCGCCATCGTGGCGAGGTCGGCAGTGGTGAAGAGGTCGGCCACGTTCACCCTCCCTGTCGTGCACCCGCCTCGGCCTCCTCTTCCAGGAGCCGGAGGAGGTACTGCCCGTACTCGTTGTTCTTCATCGCCGTCGCGGTCTCGCGGATCTGCTCCGCTCCGATGTAGCCCATCCGGTAGGCGACCTCCTCGAGGCACGCCACTTTCAGCCCTTGCCTCTCCTCGATCGCCTGCATGAAGTTCGAGGCCTGCAGGAGCGAGGCGTGCGTTCCGGTGTCGAGCCACGCCACGCCACGTCCGAGAACTTCGACGTGCAGCTCGCCGCGTTCGAGGAACACCCGGTTGACGTCGGTGATCTCGAGCTCGCCCCGAGGCGAAGGCTTCAGGTTCGCCGCGATGTCGAGGACGCTGTTGTCGTAGAAGTAGAGACCGGTGACCGCGTAGGAGGACCGCGGCTTCGCCGGCTTCTCCTCGAGGCTGATCGCCTGGCCACCCTGCCCGAACTCCACGACGCCGTAGCGCTCGGGGTCGCGGACGCGGTAGGCGAACACCGTCGCGCCCTTCTCCCGTTTCGCGGCGGTCTGCAGCAGCTCGGAAAATCCGTGCCCGTAGAAGATGTTGTCGCCGAGGGCGAGCGCTGCCCGCCCCGACCCGACAAACTCCCTGCCGATGAGAAACGCCTGGGCGAGGCCGTCCGGGCTCGGCTGGGTGGCGTAGGAGATCGAAACGCCGAAACCGCTGCCGTCGCCCAGCACCCGCCGGAACCCTTCCTGCTCGTGGGGCGTCGTGATGACCAGGACCTCGCGGATGCCGGCCAGCATGAGCGTCGAGAGGGGGTAATAGATCATCGGCTTGTCGTAGA
>DIAY01000285.1:0-2513 GCA_002414905.1 Holophagales bacterium UBA5066
C
This sequence comes from Holophagales bacterium UBA5066, assembly GCA_002414905.1. GTDB lineage: Bacteria > Acidobacteriota > Thermoanaerobaculia > UBA5066 > UBA5066 > UBA5066. The sequence goes on from DIAY01000285.1 coordinate 2, forward strand.
GGCCTTCCCCACCAGCTCGGCCTGGGGTTACGTCCTCGCCGGACGCCTCGACTACAGCAACGTCATCGGTGCCGTCAACATGTCCCCGCGCTTCTCCTTCGCCCACGACGTGAACGGCATCTCGCCCGGCCCGGGCGGCTCGTTCATCGAGGACCGCATGGCCCTCACGCTCGGCCTCGGCTTCCAGTACCGTATCAACACCGAGTGGGATCTCAGCTACACCCGCTACTTCGGCGCGGGCCGCTACAACCTGATCAACGACCGCGACTTCCTCGCGGCCAACCTCAAGTACTCCTTCTAAAGGGAAGGCGGAGCCGACATGCGCAGGAACGCCCTGACCCTCATCTGCACCCTTACCGCGGTCGCTCTCCTGAGCGCGACCGCCGTCGCCCAGCCCTCGACCCAGGACATTGCCACGCTCGGGACGACGCTGACGCCGCTCGGCGGCGAGAAAGCGGGCAACGCCGACGGCAGCATCCCTGCCTGGGACGGCGGCCTCACGAAGGCGCCGGCGGGCTGGAAGTCCGGCACTCACTACACCGATCCCTTCGCGGGCGAGAAGCCCCTCTTCACGATCAACGCGCAGAACGCCGCCCAGTACGCCGACAAGCTCTCTGACGGGCACAAGGCGATGCTGAAGGCGTACGCCTCGTTCCGAATCCCGGTCTACCCGACCCACCGCACAGGCGCCGCGCCGCAGCGGATCTACGACGCCACGAAGAAGATCGCCGCTACGGCGAAGCTCGCCGCAGGCGGCAACGGCGTCTCCGGCGCCGTCGCCGGGATCCCCTTCCCGATGCCGAAGAGCGGCATCGAGGTCATCTGGAACCACCTCCTCAGGTACCGTGCGGAAATCGCAGGCAGGACGGTGGCACAGGCGGCGCCGACTCGCGGGGGCCAGTACACGCTCGTGCAGTTCGAGGAGGAGACGATGTTCGTCTACCACCTCCCCGGCATGACCGAAGCCTCCATGAAGAACCGCCTCCTCAACTTCAAGCAGTCCGTCATCGCCCCGGCGCGGCTCGCGGGAGGCATCCTCCTCGTTCACGAGTCGATGAACCAGATTGCGCAGCCGCGCGACGCCTGGCTCTACAACCCCGGACAGCGCCGCGTTCGCCGTGCACCGCAGGTCGCCTACGACAACCCCGGGACGGCCGCCGACAACATGAGGACGAGCGACCAGCTCGACATGTTCAACGGCGCACCGGACAAGTACGACTGGAAGCTCGTCGGCAAGAAGGAAATCTACGTTCCCTACAACTCCTATCGGCTCCAGGACCCGAGCGTAAAGTTCAAGGACTTCCTGACGCCGCTCCACATGAATCCCGACTACCTGCGCTACGAGCTGCACCGGGTCTGGGTCGTCGACGCGACCCTCAAGAAGGGCGAACGGCACATCTACAAGAGGCGGACCTTCTACATCGACGAGGACAGCTGGCAGATTCTCCTGGTCGACCAGTACGACAACCGCGACCAGCTCTGGCGCGTCTCCGAGGGACACGGCATCACCTACTACGACCTGCCGACCGTCTGGACCTCCGCCGAATCCCACACGGATCTCCAGGCGGGCCGATACCTCGTCATGGGCATCAACAGCGAGAACGCAGCGCCCAACTTCAGCATCAAGCGCACCGAGGGCGACTTCACGCCGGACGCTCTCCGGCGCGAGGGCGTCCGCTGATCCGGGGGACCGCGCCATGCGTCTCGGAGCCCTTTCCGCGCGCGGCGCGGCCCCGCTCGCCGTCCTGACCTTCGCGGCGGCGGCCGCGGCCACTTCGGCCGCGGCCGCGCCGCCTCCCGCCGTGCCCGAGCATTCGATGCCGGCACGGCTCGCGAGCCGCTCGCTCCTCCTCGACGCCGCCAACCGCGACGGCCTCGCCGTCGCGGTTGGCGAGCGCGGGCACGTCCTTGTTTCCCGCGACGGCGGCAAGGCGTGGACCCAGGCCGACGTTCCGACCCGGGCGCTCCTGACCGGCGTCTGGCTGTACGACGCCCACCTGGGGTGGGCCGTGGGGCACGACGAGACCATCCTGAGAACCCGCGACGGCGGGGCGACCTGGGAACGTATCCGCTATGCCCCGGAGGAGGAGAAGCCGCTTCTCGACGTCTGGTTCCGGGACGAGAAGCGGGGGCTGGCCGTGGGCGCGTACGGCCTCCTGCTCGCAACCACGGACGGCGGCGACACCTGGGAGCGAAAGACCGTTGCCGAGGGGGACGACCGCCACCTCAACCACGTCACCGAGGCCGGGGGCTCGATCTACATCTCCGGGGAGGCGGGCGCCCTGTACCGGTCCGACGACGACGGTGAAACCTGGAATGCGCTCGCCTCGCCCTACGAGGGCTCGTTCTTCGGGCTGCTTCCGCTCTCCGACGGCGGGCTGCTCGTCTTCGGGCTCAGGGGCAACGCCTTTCGCAGCGAAGATCGTGGAAAGACCTGGACGCGCGTCGCCTCCGGCACCGAGGCGACGCTGACGGTCGGCCGGACCCTCGGCGGCGGCACGGTTGCCGTGGC
>DIAY01000285.1:2693-17049 GCA_002414905.1 Holophagales bacterium UBA5066
GTCCGGCCGATCGAAAAGCCGTTCTAGGGCCGGCGTTCCCGGGCTGGCGCCCGGTCGCACCGGCGGATGCGTGAGGGGGAGAGATGACGAAGGAACGGATCACGACTTTCCTGGAGAAACTGGTCTTCGGCCACCGGCCCGTGGTCATCGGCCTGTTCGCCCTGGCCACGGCGTTCATGGGCTGGTCGGCCTCGCACCTGCGGGTCGACGCCGGGTTCCAGAAGAACCTCCCGCACGACCACCCCTACATGGAAACCTTCCTGAAGCACCAGCAGGACTTCGGGGGAGCCAACCGGGTCCTCGTGGCGATGATGGCGCGCAAAGGGGACATCTTCACCGCCGAGTTCCTCGACGCGCTGAAGAAGGCCACCGACGAGGTCTTCTTCATTCCCGGCGTCGACCGGAGCAGGGTGCAGTCGCTCTTCACGCCGAACGTCCGCTACACCGAGGTCGTCGAGGACGGCATTGCCGCCGGTAACGTCATCCCCGACGACTTCCGGCCCGACGCCGAGGGCCTTGCCCACGTGCGCCGCAACGTCCTGAAGGCCGGCATCGTCGGCCGGCTGGTGGCGAACGACTTCTCGGGGACGATCATCAGCGCCGAGCTTCTCGAGATCGACCCTTCGACCGGGAAGAAGCTCGACTTCATCGCCGTCTCCAACGCCCTCGAGGAGAAAGTCCGGCGCCAGTTCGACGCCGAGTTCGTCCCGGGCTCACCCGTGGACGTGAGGATCATCGGCTTCGCGAAGATCGTCGGCTCCATCTCCGCCGGCACCCGCCGCGTCATTCTCTTCTTCCTCATCGCCTACGCCCTTACGGGCCTCCTCGTCTACTTCTACTCCCAGTCGCACCGGCTCTCGCTCGTGGCCCTCGGCTGCTCGACGATCGCCGTCGTCTGGCAGCTCGGGCTCCTGACGCTCCTCGGGTACGGCATCGACCCGATGTCGATCCTCGTCCCGTTCCTCATCTTCGCCATCGGCGTCAGCCATGCCGTGCAGATGATCAGCGCCAACGGCGCCGAGATCTTCGACGGCGCCGACCCGGTCACGGCGGCCCGCAGCAGCTTCCGGCGGCTTCTCGTGCCCGGCTTCATCGCCCTCGCCTCCGATACGATCGGCTTTCTCACGATCCTCCTCATCAAGATCCGCGTCATCCAGGAGATCGCGATCACCGCGAGCCTCGGCGTGGCCGTCATCATCCTGACGAACCTCGTCCTGATCCCGGTCATCCTCTCGTACCTCCACTACCCTGCCGACTACAACGCGCGGCTCCACCGGCGCGCCGAGCACATGGCCGGGTTCTGGCGGCGGCTCGCGCAGGTCTCGGCCCCGAAGCCCGCCGCCGTCATCGTCGTGGTGGCACTCGCCCTCTTCGGCGTCGGTCTCTGGAAGGGGCGTGACGTGAAGGTCGGCGACCTGCACCGGGGCGTCCCCGAGCTGAGGGCCGACTCCCGTTACAACATCGACAGCGCCGTGATCACCTCGAAGTTCGCGATCGGCGTCGACATCCTGAACGCCATCGTCGAGACGAAACCCGAGGGGTGCGTGGACTACTCCGTCATGACGACCATCGACGACTTCGCCTGGCACATGGAGAACGTCGAGGGGGTCCAGTCGACCATCGCCCTTCCCGGAATTGCGAAGATGCTGAACGCGGGCTGGAACGAGGGGAGCCCGAAGTGGCGGGTCCTGTCGCGCAACCAGTCCGTCCTCCAGCAGTCGGTGACCTATATCCCGACCACCTCCGGCCTCCTGAACTCCGACTGCAGCGTCATGCCGGTCATGATGTTCACGGCCGACCACAAGGCCGACACGATCGAGCGGATCGTCGCAGAGGTGAAGTCCTTCGAGGCCGGGCACGGCCACCCCGACGTCAAGTTCCGGCTCGCCACCGGAAACGTCGGCGTCATGGCCGCGACGAACGAGGTCGTCTCGGCGGCCCAGTTCCCGATCCTCGCCTGGGTTTTCGGGGCCGTCATCATCCTTTGCCTCGCCACGTTCCGGTCCCTCCGCGGAACCCTCTGCATCATCATCCCGCTCGCCCTCGTCTCGCTGCTGGCGTACGCCCTGATGGCCTGGCTGAAAATCGGCCTGAAGGTCAGCACGCTCCCCGTCGTCGCCCTCGGCGTCGGAGTCGGCGTCGACTACGGCATCTACATCTACGCCCGATTCCGCACGCTGTACAAGGACGGCGTGCCCCTGACCGAGGCCTACCGGCAGACGCTCGCCATCACCGGCAACGGCGTCCTCTTCACCGGCATCACGCTCGGCCTCGGCGTCTCCACCTGGATCTTCTCGCCGCTCAAGTTCCAGGCCGACATGGGCCTGCTTCTCTGCTTCCTCTTCCTCATGAACATGGTCGGCGCCCTCGTCCTCCTGCCGGCCCTGGCCCGCTGGCTGCTTGGAGAAACGCACCAGGGGCACGGCTGAGGAAGGGGCGGGGGGATCCCTCAGACCAGGTCGAGCGCGACCCGTGGCCGCGATCCGCGTTCAGCCCGCCGCCACCGTTGCGTGGCCGTAGATGAGGCCCGGCATCGGGTGCTCCAGGCGCCAGACGATGCGCATCGGCCGCTCCCCCTCTGCCGACTCCAGGGTCACCTTCCCGAGGAACGTGTAGGCCTCGGCGACGCCGTTCGCCTGGTCCTGCACCTCCCTGACGAAGAGCAGCACTGTGCTCGATCCCGCGATGTAGCGCTTTCCCGTGACCGTGCCCGGATGGGCCGAGTTCTGGCTCTCCCAGTGGAAGCGCGACGGAGAGATCGCGTAGTCGCGGTACATCGTCGTCGGGGAGAAGCTCCCCTCGGCCTTCCGGAGCGTGACGAGGAGGACGTCGGTATTGCAGACGGGCTCGTAGTAGACGCCCCCCTGCAGGCGCGGGATCCCCGCCTCCCCTCCAGCGCCCAGCGCGGCGAGGATCTCGTCCTGACGGTAGCGGGCATGGGCCTGCAGCGGCACCGGGCCGAGCCCGCGCCAGTCGAGAACACCCTCGCGGCGCCCGTCCTCCAGGTAGTCCACGATCTGACCGAGCTCTTCGCAGAACGTCTCGTTCGCGCAGGCTGCCTCGAGCGTGCTGCGCCCTTCCGCTGGCCGCCTCGTGTCGAGGAGCGCCGCTGCGGCCATCGCTGCGAGCCGGTCCTCGCGCTCACCCGGCGGGATCGGCCCCCCCGCCGCGAGGGAGCGCAGGAAACCGAGGCGGAGCGGGTCGTTCACGTGGAGAAGACCTCGCAGCCGGGCGTGACGGTGGCGGGCCTCGTCGTCGAGCGGAGTCCCGCCGAACGCGGCGCGCCGAAGCGACGTGAAGCTCCGCCCCGCCGCGTAGAGCTCGACCGGTTCCACTCCCGCCTCGCGCAGGAACTCCCCGACCGTCGTCCCGGCTCCCATCGCCCCGAGCTCCTGCTGGAGCCACTTCTGCCCCGCACCGATGCTGTGGCGGATGTTGGCGAGCACGACCTCCTGCGCCATGCGGTCGAGCTGCATCGCGCAGCCTGGCGGCAGGTACGGGAAGCCGGCCTCGATCTTTCGCTCGACCTGTCGGGTCGTGCCTCCGAGGAGGGCCCGGAAGCGGCGGTCGAACCGGAACTCGCGCCGGGCGTTGCCGATGAAGTCGAGAACCGTCAGGCACGGCTTGTCGCGATGCAGGCGCAGACCGCGGCCGAGCTGCTGGAGAAAGACCGTCGCGCTCTCTGTCGGCCGAAGGAAGAGAACCGTGTCGACGGTCGGGATGTCGACCCCCTCGTTGAACAGGTCGACGGTGAAAAGAGCCTGCAGGGACGCGGGCGAATCCGGGCTCGACTCCAGGCGCCGCACCGCGGCCTCCCGCTCGTCTGTCGGCGTCTCGCCGAGAACCACCGCGCTCGCGATCTCCGCCTTCTCGAACCAGGCCGCCATAAAGCGGGCGTGCTCCACCGAGACGCAAAAACCAAGCGCTCTCATCTTCAGAGGGTCGGTGACCCGCCGTCGAACCTCCTGGACGACGAGGCGCGCCCGCGCTTCGGCACCCCCGGCCACGACGTAGCGCTGCGCCAGCTCCGCACGGTCGTAGCCCCAGCCTCGCTTCCAGGCCACGTCGTCGAGGTCGACGCTGTCTTTCACGCCGAAGTACTGGAACGGGGCGAGGAGGCCCCGCTCGAGCGCCTCCCAGAGCCGCATCTCGTACGCCGTCCGCCCGTCGAACCACCGCCGGACGTCCTTTCCGTCGTGCCGCTCGGGAGTCGCCGTGAGGCCGAGCAGGACCCGCGGGCGGACGTGCTCGAGAAGCCGCTCGTACGTCGGCGCCTCCGCGTGGTGGAACTCGTCGACGATCACGACGTCGAAGTGATCTGGCGGCAGGTCGACCTCGAGGTCCATTCGCGAGAGCGACTGGATCGTCGCGAAGACGTGCTCACCCGACACGACCTTGCGTTCGCCGGTCAGCAGCTCCCCGAAGTCGGGGTCCTGGAGCACCGCGGCGAACGCCGCCTGGCTCTGGGTGAGGATCCGGTCCCGATGCGCGACGAAAAGAAGCCGTGCCCGCGGAAGCGTTCTTCTCAGATCGCGATAGTCGAACGCCGCCACGAGCGTCTTCCCGGTCCCCGTCGGCGCAACGAGGAGGTTCCGCGTGTGCCCGCGCTCCCGTTCGACCTTCAGGGCCTCGAGCATCGGCTCCTGGTAGGTGTGCGGCCGCAGGTCCAGGCGGAGCGCCAGAGGCCGCTCCGCCCCCCTCGTCCTCTGCGCCGCCAGGGCGCGGACCACCCGCTCCCTGTCGCGCCCGGGATCGTACGGCACGAACTCGTCCGCTCCCTGGTACGACTCGAACGCGGCCCGGAACTTTGCAAGAAGCGGACCCGAGTCTCGCCACGCGAGGCGCACGTTCCACTCGAGGCCCTCGTGCAGCGCCGAACGGGAGAGGTTCGAAGAGCCGATGTAGGCCGTGTGGCTCCCGCTTTCGCGGTGGAAGAGCCAGGCCTTGGCGTGGAGGCGTGTCCGTCTGTCGTCGTAGGAGATGCGCACCTCGGCGCCGATTCGCGCCAGCTCGTCGAGGGCGCGCACCTCGCTCGCCCCGATGTACGTCGTCGTCAGGACGCGGACGGGACAGCTCTCCCCGCGCGCTCTTCCCCGCTCGACCACGGCCGCGAGAGCGTCGATGAGAACGCGCAGGCCGCTCCACTTCACGAACGCGCAGAGGAGGTCCACGCGGTCCGCGGTCGCCAGCTCTCGCCCCAGCTCGCTCGCGAGTGACGGCTCGCCGGAGGCGTTGACGAGGAGAGCGCTCTCGGCGAGTGGCGTCTCCGGCAGGACCGGCGCCGGCGAGGCCCCGAGGACGGGCCTTGGTCTCACGAGCCGCAGGTGCTTCGCTTCCCGGACGTTCAGCTCCCCCGGTCCGACCGGCGGCTCGCCGCAGTGCTCCCGGGCGGCCTCGGCCAGGGTAGACAGGAGGCGATTCAGGATCTCGATCCGTCGCCGCTGCCGCTCGGCCGGATCGCCCTGCACCGACGCCAGCACCCGTTCGACCAGCGGCCTCAGGTGCGCCGCCACGAAAGAGGGCGTGCGCCCCGGTTCGAGGTCCTCGATAGTCGCCTCGCGCCCGGGCCCTACGCCTCCGACCAGCGCCTCGAGTGCGTTGTCGAGAAGGTGGTCGTAGACGCCGTCGGCGAGCGGACTCCGCACGATGCCAGGGTACTCGAGGGGACGACCGGGAAGCCAGACGGAACGCTGAGTTCGCCGGGGAAGGCGCGCGCCGTGGAATGCCGCCTCTTACGCTTGCCGACTCCGGCGACGACGAACGAAGGGGCCTCTTCAGTCCCTCGCAACCATGCAAATCGGCATTCAGACCGCCGATATGCAGGGTCGGCTCTCTTGGGACGCCGGGGAAGACGTTCTCCTCCGGATCGACGAGGCATGGGTCGTCGCACCAATCGCTTCGGCGTTCCCGCTTGGATCCAGCGTCGGGGCCGTCCCTCTCGGCGCCTTCCTCGCGCGCGCGCCCCGCCGCTGAGGGAGGACGCACCCGTCCAGAGGGAGCTTCGGGGCCGCGGCATCCGCTTCACGTCGGGAGAACAGGCGTGACGCCATCCAGGGTGCAGCACCGAGAGGTGGATCCTGCCGCGCATTCGCCAGCTCGACGACCGTCGGAACGACTCCGCCACTCGCCGCGCTCGGTCACAGCTTCAGGGAGCTCCCTTCTCGTCCCGAGCTCGCTACGCTGAGCCGCATGGAACGACCCGGCGCCGGATCTTCGATGAGCCCCACGGCACCGCTCCTGACCTTCCTCTGCGACACGCTCCTCCGCTCGGGCTGCGACCTGCTGAAGGTCGAGGGCGACAAGGGCGGCTCCTTCCGGCTCGCGTTCGAGGACGCGCTTCTCCAGCGTTCCGGCCTCGTCGGACGGCTCTTTAGGCTTCGGCCGAACGGCACGGATGGCGACGGCGCCCGGATGACGCTCCGGCCTTCCGCGTCACCCGACGACCCCCGTCATGGGCGCGATCCCTTTCGGGTCTTCACGTCCGTCCTCCTCGGCGTCGACCCGGTCCGTGGGCTCTTCGTCGCCTTCGATCCGGCCCGCCACTTCCCCGAGGACGCGCCGCTCCGGGTCTTGATCAGCGGCGAGATGGTGCGGACCACTCTCGAGCGCGACTGGCACAGCTGGCTCCGGGAGGGCTGGGAGGAGAGGGACTTCGACTTCGCCGAGGCGCTCGTCGGGTTCCGGAGCGATCGCCTCGTCCACTACGTCCTTTTCGAACGGATCGCAGAGGGCCTCGACACGCCCTATCGCGAACGCCTCGCCGAGGAGTTCCTCGACGTTACTCGGCGTCGTCGTCCGGCGGGATGATTTCGGTCCGCGTCCAGACTCCCTCTTCGCTCCCGCACAGCGCGTAGATCGGACGGTGGCGCGGGCAGTCGTGGCTGTAGATCCGGAATGCCGGGGGAAGGCGGACCGGCTCTCCGTACGGCTTCCGATACTCGGGCGGACCGTCGAGCGCCGTGCCGATCGCATCGGACTCGCCCTGCCGGAAGACGAAGCAAACCCTCGGCCCCTCCTTTCCGTGCCAGTCCCGAAGCGGCGTCGAGCAGGAGGGGCAGGTCAGCGCTGGCACCGGCTCGTACACGTCGAACATCCCCATCTCTTCGTTCCTCTCTACGCCGGCGCGCCGAGCAGCCCGAGCTGCTGCGAGCCACCGGGCCGAGTCCTCGAGCCAGACCTTGGGATGCTGCGACGTTCCCGATGCCCGCTCCCGCCGCAGGTACCTCGCCGCGAGTTCCAGTCGCTCCTCGGCCGCCAGGGCCTCACAGGCGTCCATCACGTCCCGGACGGGCAGGACGAGCCCGTCGACCTCCACGGGCGGCCGGGGCGGTGACGGCCTTCTCAGGGTCGCGCGGACTCTCGCGAAGACGACCTCCGCCGGTATGAGCTGCGACGGGTCGCTCTCCCTCATCCTTCGCTCGACCTCCGCCAGCCACGCCGCCTCGATCTCCGGATCGTTTTCGGCCGGGAGGTCCTGCAGGAGCAGCTCGAAGAGGAGCTCCCACGTCTCCGCGGGCAGCTTCAGGGCTGCCGCTACCCAGGTCATGGCGGGAATCGTCTCGTTCATGCCTCTTCCCCCGATCTCCCCTGGCCGTCGAGGCCCTGGTCCGGGCCTCTAACGCATCCGCCTCCCGGCGCATCTCCTCGAGCCTCCCCTCGATCGCTTTCGCCAGCGGCGAATCGGCGCGCAACTGCTCGTCCAGCCATCGCATGACCTCGTTCTTCCGCCGGCGCACCGTCAGTCCTCGAACGGACCGGCGAACAGGACGTACTCCCGCGCCCTTCGGCGGCCCGGAGGAACGATCGACGTCGTTCCCCATCGCGCCGAGTACATCCCGTCGAGCGCGACGAGACGCTCCTCGTCCTCCGGAACCTCGGCGACGATGACCCCGGCGCGGCCCTCGCGGACGGCCACAGCCTCGAGATGCATCGGGAGGCCGTTCACGCGGAGCGTGCAGCGCAGAAGCGCGCCGTCGCCCCTCTCGTCCTGCCAGAGCGCCGGATCGACCTCCACGCGAGCCTCGGCGTCCCGCGGCCGCACCACGCGCCCACGCGGCTGGCACGTCGAATCGGTCGGCCTCTTCATGGTGTCCCCTCCCGCACCGCTCGCTTCTCGATCGTCCGGAACAGGCGCCGGACTCGCCGATAGTCCTTCAGCGCGAACACCGCCTCCCCGCGCGACCCCAGGTTCAGCCACTTCCTGTACGACTCGAGCCGCTCATCCGCGTAGACGTCGAGCCCTTCCTGCATGTCGTAGAGCTCGTCGGCCGTCAGACGAAGGACGAGAACCGGTTCAGCCATGACCGTGACTCCGACCCGCGGCCGCCCTCCGGCCCTTGTCCGGGTGTTCCGCCTGCCATCGAACGACGGTGCGGACGTCCTCGGCGTCGACGTACGGGTAGAGATCAAGCACCTCGGCCTCGCTGTGCCCGCTGGCGAGAAGCCCGGCGATCGTCGAGACCGTCACGCGCATCCCCCGCACACAGGGCTTGCCACCCATGACTCGAGAATCGACCGTGATGCGCGTGTCCTTCACCTTTCGCCTCACGGGCGCCCCGGGACGATCTCAAAGAGAGGTTCGACGAAGCCCGCCGGATAAGAAATAACCCCACCCGAGGCCTCTCGGCGTGTCGGGTGGGGAGCAAGTGCTGGTACCAGAACACGCCAGGATCCGTCGGACGGAGGCATGACCCCGCCTCGCATCTGCGGGTTCGCCGTGGCCGTCCCGGGCAGTAGAGATCTCGGGCCCGTACCTTCGGCCGACGCGTGGATTCGCCTTCCTCCCCGTCCGCAAAGGCGCCGCAAGGCCGAGTCAGAGGCCCAGCTCATCCGCGAGCCCTTCGATCGCGACGCTCCCGACCTCCCGAAGAGCGGCGCGAGCGGCCACGACGTCGAGCCGATCCTCCTCGGCGTCGAACAGCCGACAGAAGAGAGTGAAGGACTCCTCCGAGATCAGGATCCCGATGACGCGCCCACCTGCTTCCACCCGCACCGGACGGCCGCGCATGAGGGGCGTAGGCGGCCGGCAATCCGCTCCCTTCTTCGCGGTTTCCTCATCGGCGCCATCCGCCTGAAGCATCCTGTGCGCGCTTCTCTCGAGGTCGTGCGTCGCCTTCACCTGATCCCATGGGATCGTCCCTCTGAGCTTCGCCTCCGCACGTGAAGCGCGTGCGTCCCTCAGATCCTGTTCGTTCTCGAGCTTCTCGAGAAGAAGGATTGGATCCACGGCGCGCTGAATCTCACGACCTCGGTTCATAGGCGCGGCGGGCCTGAAGTCCGCGGTTCGCTGGGGGTCGATCTGCTTCGCCTGCGCGCTTCTCTCCACTCCACGAAGTCACGCTCGACGTCCTCCTCGGTCACGCCCCGGGCCTCGAGAGCCCGGCGGACCTTCTCCGATGCCCCGAGGAAACGTCGCCGTCGCTCCTCCATCGACCTCGACTCGCCCGCCTCGGACGGCGCGAACCCTGCGTCCCTGTCGTATTCGTCCCCGGTCATCTGCCCCTCCTTGCCGGCGCACTCTTCGCGCGACGCCCTTTTGGCCCAATTCGATTCCAGCTGGCCCTCGCAGAAACTCCTGCCTGCCAGAGGTGGTCGTCCACGACCTCCTCTCCTGGCGCACTCCACGCGGTTCTCCACCTCAGGCCACGTCGTCGGGACGCCATCGCGCCACGCGGCGCGTGCGTGGCGACAGGTTCCGGCAGGCGCTCATTGTTCGTCCTTGCGGCCACGAGCTACGCCTCCATTCATTGCGCCAGTTCCTTCAGGGTCATCGTCACCTGCGGGCCTCTCCGCCTCGGGCCCACCGTCTTCCGTATCTTCTGGCGAACCTCGATCGTTGCGAGGTCGTCGAACGGTACTAGGACGAGCAGGGACAGCCCCGGGAGGGCCAGCAGGGACGGCTTCCCCTCTTTCAACGCGCTTCATCAGTCGGCGGAGGTCGGCACGTACGTTCGGGGGCCGACTTTTCCGGTGCGCTGCCGCGGCTATCAGTTCTTCGACGTAGGCCACCTGCTCCCTAGTCATTCCCAGCTTCCGGGCCGTCACCTTCGGATCCGGGTACGGGGTGCCGACTACCAGTGACTTGGGGGTCGTCCGCATCGATGAAACCAAGTGTCGACTTCCTTCCCGGCGATCTCCGACCTTCCGGCGATCTCCTCGGAGCTCAGGTCCTTTGCGGGTACTCACCCGCCCGCCCTCTTCGTGGAGGTTCTGCGAACGAGGCCGGGCTTGTGGCCTGCCTCGCCCTCCCGATCGCGCTTCGGCCCCTGTCTTCCGGGCGACTTCGCCAGCGACGCGGAGCGAATCGGGCTTCTCAGCTTGGCCCGCACTCTCGCGAGCCAGCGCGTGGCATCCTCGAGCCAGGTGGCTGGATGTCGCTTCGCGCCCGAGGTCCGCTCCCGCGACAGATAGCCCTCCGCGAGAGCGACTCGCTCCGCCAGCGGCAGAGCACAGCAGGCCTCGATAACGTCCTTCACCGGAATGGCGACGCCGTCGACCACGATCGACGGGCGAGGCTTCACAGGTCTTTTGAGGATTCTCTTCGCCTCCGCAAAGACCAATTCCCCCGGGATCCACGAGGAATCGTCCGCTTCGCGCAGTCTGCGTTCCGCTTCTACCAGCCACGCGGCCTCGATCTCGGGGTCCGGCTCCAATTCGATGTCCAAGAAGAGTTGAACGAAGAGGAAGTCCCAGCTGCTCGGGGGTAGTTTGTTCGCCGCCGCCAGAGCGAGTTCCATCGGGATGGGCTCTGCCACGTCTCTACTGTCGACGCGCGTTCCCGGAGGCGAATTCCGCGAGAGTTCCATCTCGTCCTGTTCGCGTCGCATCTCTTCCAGCCTCTCCTCGACCGCCTTCGCGAGTTCCGCGTCTGAGCGGAGGACATCGTCCATCCACTTCATGACGGCCGTCTTCCTCCGAGTCATCTTCACCTCCCGGCGTCCCGCGTCGCGTGGCGCGTGGGGGCTCGCCTTTATTCCGCGAACGGAACGGCGTACAGCACGTAGTCACGGGCCTTTCGACGCCCTCGAGCCGTGATCGGGATCGTGTACCACCGGGCGGCATACATCTCGTCGAGTGCCAGGAGCCTCTCCTCGTCCTCTTTCACCGCGGCGACGAGCACTCCCGCCTTTGTGTCGCGGACCGCGACCGCTTCCAGGTGCATCAACAGACCGTTGATCTGAAGCGTGCACCGAAGGAGGCCGCCGTCGCCCCGTTCGTCCTCCCATTCGGCAGGATCAATGTCGATCCGAGGGGGCCCCATCCTCGTCGCGCCGCCGCCTCTTCGCTGATCTCGACGACCGACGAGCGCTTCCCTCAAGGCGGCCCCTCCGGCACCGCTCGCTTTCCGATCGACCGATAGAGCCGCGCCACACGGCGATGGTCTCGGAGCGCGAGGGCGGCCTCGAAGCGCGACCCGTATCGCAGCCATTTCCCATAGGAATCAAGCCGCTCGGCCATGCAGACATCGAGGCCGTCCTCGAGGTCCTCCAACTCGCCGCGAGTCACGCGGAGAACGAGCATGGGTTCAGGCACGTGACGGGCACCTCACGCGGGCTCTGCGGCCGCTTTTCGCCAGGCTGAACTTCAGGTCCTGGTCCTCGCGGGCCGGAAGCGAGGCTGCGGCTCGGCGTGCTGCGCGACGCCGTTTATTCGCCAGCCATCTCAGCAGGTAACGGACAACCTCCTCCTCGGTCATCCGGATCGGCTTCGGCCTGCGCTCTCGGCCAGCCTCCTCGTCCGCCTTCTCGAGGAGCCTGAGCGCCGCGACCGGTACCACGCCGAGAGGCGGGAGGCCGGGGTGCCGAAGGATCGAATACTCGCCTGACTCTGCCCTCTCGATGGCGCGCCGGACCTTAGCGCGGAGGCTGGCTCTCTTCGCGGATTTCTGGAGGGCCTTCGTTCTCTGCCGCTGTATTGCTTCCTGTCCAGTGAAGCTCACGGTCACCTCGCTTTCCCGGATTTCGTCGGTACCGCCCTCGCGCCGGGTCCGCGCCCCCTCAACGCCTTCGCGCGAAGGGTGTCGATGCAGATGCCGATCAGCTCGATGACCTGCGACTCGCTCATCTCCTTCGCTTCGCCGTGGACCCGGTCCAGCCCCAGGAGCCCGGTGACAATGAAACCGTTCCTGTTCGAGGTGACCGATCGCGGATCGATCGCGGGTTCGGGACTCGCTGCAAAGCGCCAGGTCTCCCCTTCCTCGATGAGAACGAACGGAAGACCGTCAACCGAGCCCTCTATGGACAGAGGGTATCGAGTCGACTTGATCTTGACGCACAGGGTTTTGCCGGTGATGGCCCGGGCCTCCGGACCCGGTTCGTCGCTCTTCTGAGCGGCCTCTTTCTCGGTCATGGTTCGTGCCCTCCAGACAGCCCGGCGACGCTTCAGGTCGACCAGCTCACTCCAGAGCCGTTCGAGTTCGGCGTCGGTGACTTCGTCACCCTCCTCGAGGCTCACGATGATCGCGACGAGAAGCCGTTCGCGCTCCTCCTCCGGAAGCGCGAGAGCCGCCTCGACGATCTTTTGCACCTCCGGCGAAGCGAGCGACGCCTGGGTGACGGCCACGCAGGAATCGTCCTTCTCGGCCGGCCGCTCCGGACTCTCCTCTTCCGTCCTTCCGCGCCACGAAGCTGCGTCCTCAGCTCCGTCCGAAACCCGCAGAACGACGGCACGGACGTCTTCCCGTTCGATGTAGGGGTAGAGCGCCAGAATCTCGTCCTCGGAGTGCCCGGTGGTAACGAGCCCCGAAATCGTCTCCACCGTCACTCTCGTTCCGCGTACGCAGGGCTTTCCGCCCATGACGCGGGGGTTGATCGAGAACCGGGAGGCACCAAGTGTCTCCTCCGTGAGCTTCTTGTCCCCTTGGCCATCTCGCATCTTCCGCACTTCGGTAATGATACTGATCATCCGGCTGCAGATCAACCGCGTACTTATCAGCCGCGGTCTTTTCGGCCGTCGCCTCATCAGCTTCAGCGCAGTAGCCTTCAAAACATGGCTCGCGAAACTGATCTCATCGCCCTCGGGAGAAAGATCCGGGCACTTCGAACCGAGCGCGGCTGGTCGCAGGAGGGTTTCGCCGACAACTGCGGTCTCGATAGGACGTACATCGGCGGCATCGAGCGAGGAGAGAGAAACCTCGCCGTCCTGAATCTCCTCAGAATCGCTCGAACGCTGCAAGTAGACGTGGGCGCCCTCTTCGAGATGGTTGAAGTTCGCGAGACCGAGGAGAGGAGCACACAGGCAACCGGCGGCAAGCGTCGATGAGCGTCCCCGGCTTCCAGGACCTGATGCTGCCGCTCTTGCAGCTGTCCTCCGACGGCAAGGAGCACACCCTGGCCGCCTCTCGTCCCGTGCTGGCCGAGAGGCTCGGGCTGTCAGGGGAAGACATCGCGCAGCTGCTGCCGAGCGGCCGGCAGACGGTGTTCGCGAATCGGGTCGCCTGGGCCAAGGTCTACCTGCAGCGGGCCGGGCTTTTCTCCTCGACCCGCCGCGGACACTTCCAGGTCACGCCGCGCGGGCTGGCCCTGCTGGCCGAGAGTCCGGCGCGAGTGGACATCAAGCTCCTCGACAGGTTTCCGGAGTTCGTGGAGTTCCGGACGAAGAAGGACTCCGAGGACTCGAGCACCGGAGAGGAGCACTCGGAGAGTTCCGCAACGCCCGAGGAGACGCTGGAGTCGGCCAGTCTGCGCATCCGCAAGGCCCTGGCCACCGAGGTCCTCGATCGGGTGAAGAGGAGCTCGCCCACGTTCTTTGAGGAGCTCGTGGTGGCTCTGCTCCTGAAGATGGGCTACGGCGGCTCGCGCCAGGACGCCGGCAAGGCTCTCGGCCGCTCCGGCGACGAGGGGCTCGACGGGGTGATCCACGAGGACCGGCTCGGGCTGGACGTGATCTACCTGCAGGCCAAGCGCTGGGAGGGGACCGTCGGACGGCCCGAGATCCAGAAGTTTGTGGGAGCGCTGCACGGCCGAAGGGCCCGCAAGGGCGTCTTCATAACGACGAGCGCGTTCTCCGACGAGGCGCGGCAGTACGCCGCCGGCATCGACTCTAAGGTCGCGCTGATCGACGGCGCCCAGCTGGCCGAGCTCATGATCGACTTCGATCTCGGCGTCTCCCCAGCCACGACCTACATCGTCAAGCGCATCGACTCCGACTTCTTCGGCGAAGAGTAGGGGCCGACCGAAGAGCGGGAGCCCGATCCCCGCCCCCGGCGGCTCCGGCGGAAGGGGCGATCGAGCAGCCCGCTCTTCACGGCGCGCGCCGGGCGGGGCCCCAATTTCCCCTGCCCGTCACGCGCCGTGAATCCCTTCCGCGCCGCGTCCCTCCGGCCGAGGGCGGCCTGCGCGCCGCGTCGCGCAAGGGC
>DIAY01000014.1 GCA_002414905.1 Holophagales bacterium UBA5066
CTCGCCGACCTCGGGATCCTCGCCTCGGGCGGCGCGACGACGACGATCTACCCGTCGAGCACGACGCCCGACTGTCTCTTCATCCTCCAGGACTCGGGCACGCGAGTCCTCTTCGCCGAGAACCGCGAGCAGGCCGACCGGATCGCCGCAAAGCGCTCGGAAGTGCCCGACGTGACGGCGATCGTCGTCTTCGACGGGACCGGCACCCAGGACGGATACATCCTGACGCTCGACGAACTGGCGGCGAAGGGACGGACGTGGGACGCTGCGAACCCGGGCCGATACGAAGCGATCGTCGACGCGGTGCGCCCCGACGCGCTCGCGACGCTGATCTACACCTCGGGAACGACCGGCCGTCCCAAGGGTGTCGAGCTGCCGCACGACTGCTGGCTTTACGAGGCGGAAGGTATCGACGAGCTGAAGCTCCTGACCGAGGACGACCGGCAGTACTTCTGGCTCCCGCTGGCCCACTCCTTCGGGAAGGTCCTCGAAGCCGCTCAGCTCCGGATCGGCTTCTCGACCGCGATCGACGGCCGGGTCGAGAAGATCGTCGAGAACCTCGGGCAGGTCAAGCCGACGTTCGTCGCCGCGGTGCCGCGCATCTTCGAGAAGATCTACAACAAGGTCACGACCGGCGCCAAGGAGGCGGGCGGCGCCAAGTGGGCGATCTTCTCCTGGGCCATCGGGGTCGGCCGCGAGGTCTCGAACCTTCGCCTGGCCGGCCGGGAGCCCTCGGGCCTCCTCGCGCTGAAGCACAAGGTCGCCCATAAGCTCGTCTTCTCGAAGCTCCACACGCTCTTCGGGGGCCGCATCCGCTGCTTCGTTTCAGGAAGCGCCCCCCTCGCGAAACCTCTCGGGGAGTTCTTCCACGCGGCGGGGATCCTCGTCCTCGAGGGGTACGGCCTCACCGAGACGAGCGCGGCCAGCTGCGTGAACACGCCCGAAAAGCTCCGCTTCGGGACGGTCGGCCCGCCCCTGCCGGGAACCCGGATCCGGATCGCCGAGGACGGCGAGATTCTCATCCAGGGTCGCGGCGTCATGCGCGGCTACCACAACCTTCCCGACCAGACCGCCGAGACGCTCGACGCGGACGGCTGGCTCCACACCGGGGATATCGGCCACGTCGAAGACGGGTTCGTGAAGATCACGGACCGGAAGAAGGACCTCATCAAGACCTCGGCCGGCAAGTACGTCGCGCCGCAGATGCTCGAGAGAAAGCTCGCCGTCGTCTGCCCCTACGTCAGCTACTCGCTGGCCCACGGAGACAACCGGAACTTCGTCTCCATGCTCATCGCCCTCGACCCGGAGGCGATCACGAAGTGGGCCTCTGCCCACGGCCTCGCCGGGAAGAGCTACGCCGAGATCGCCGGCTCGAAGGAGGTCCGGGAGCTGATCGTGCCGTTCATCGACGAGGTCAACAAAGACATCGCGAAATGGGAGCAGGTCAGGAAGTGGACCATCCTGCCCGCCGACCTCACGCTCGAGTCGGGAGATCTGACACCCTCGATGAAGCTCAAGCGGAAGGTCGTCGAGCAAAAGTACCGCTCACAGCTCGACGGGTTCTACGAGGAGACGACCGTCCGGGTCTGACGACCCTTTTTCCCGTTCCGCGGACGCGACCAGATCATCCGCCTCGTGAACATCGGCGCCGACATCCGACGCGCTTCAGCTGCCTCTTACCGGGTCTGGACGGCCGTGCGCTTCAGAAGCACGATCCCGAAGCGGTCGTCGACGAAGGGCTCGGCGTCGACCCGCTCGAACGCCTCGTATTCGTTCTTCAGCCAGCCCATGATCCGGAGACCGTAGAGCGGGTCCTTCCCGAAGAAACCCCGGCCGAACTCGCTGGTGTCCTTGTGAACCAGGGCTACGAGGTCGGGCGGATGGGCATCGAGCGCCCGGACGACCGCGTCCTCGCCGAAGGCCGCGATCTCCGTCGGCATGAGTGTCGTGTACGGCGTCGGATTCCGGCGGCGAGAGAGGTAATTCAGGAGCACGCCCTCGGGGAATACGGCCAGCGTGTCCGTCGACCCGGTTCCCCGCTCGAGGATTTCGAGCGTCCGGACGACCGCCGGTCCCCGCGGATCCAGGCGCGGATCGTAGGTGACGAGGAGATCACTCCCCTCCCCGACGGGAAAGTTCTTCTCCCGGTAGTAGGAGTGGCTGACCCGCACGTGGAACAGCACCGCGGCGATGACGAGCGACGATGCCGTCCAGCGAAAGAACACTCCCCCCCCGAAACCCAGATGGAGGAGGCGGGGCACCGCCCAGACGAGGAGGCAGACGAGGAGAAGGGTGCCGGGAAGCGCAAGGTAGAACCCGTAGTGGTGCAGACGGGCGTTCAACAGCATCTTCCCGGCGAGGACGAAAGAGAAGATCGCAATCGAAAGGAGCGGTAGCAGGCGGTCGACCGGAACCCGGCGCCCGGTGCGCGTGAAAGCGAGAACCAGGAGGGCGACGGCGGCAGTCGCTGAGACGAGCGGAAGGATTCGTGCGACCTCGCCCCAGGCGACGAGAGCCGGGAAAGCCGTTGTGGTCACGACGACGGCGACCGCCGTCGCAGCACCGGGAACCTTCCCGGTGCCTCCCCGCCGAGTCGCGAGCCAGTCGAGCGTCGCGACGAGAACGAGGAACGCGACGGTCACGACGCCGCTCTCGACGAGCCGTTCAAAGTTCGACGCGGGCGCTTCCATTCCCATGCCAACGACGAAAAACGGGTTCCGGCGGACCTCCGTACCGAGGAGCGTCGACCAGGCGCCCGCTGCTGCCCGGAGGGCCGTACCGGAAGGCATCGCACCCGAAAAGGCGACGGCGGCAACCAGCTGGGGCAAGGCTGCAGCCGCCCCGAATGCCGCCAGGCGGCGCCCTCTCCAGGAGGGTGCGGTGTCCGGTCTTGCAACGAGGACGACGAGCGCGAATGCGGCCGTCACGAGAGCGGCAAGACCGATCTCCGCCCGTGTCAGCAGCGCCAGGCCGAGGCAGCTTCCCGCCAGGACAGCCGGCGCCAGGCCGGTCCCCGACACCCCGCGGGCAAGTCCGGCAATCATCGCAAAGGCGAGAAACGTCCCGTGCGTCGCCTCGTGGGAATACGGGGTGACGAAGTTGTAGTTCCCGATCGGAACGAGCTGCGCGAACGCCGACAGGCCGAGGAATGCCGCCGTGGCAAGGGCCGCGGTCCATTCGTCGCACGCGCGCCTGACGGTGGAACGGACGAGGAGGGCGAAGCCGGCGACGAGGGCGAGGTTCACCCAGATCAGAGTCGACAGGGAGACGCCGAACAGGGAGAACCAGAGCGCGTTGACGTACTGCGAGAGGGGCCCATAGAGGAAGGCGAGATCCCGGTAGAGGACGTCTCCCTCGAGGATCCGCCAGGGCACGTAGAGCTCGTGACCGAAGTCCACCAGGACGTCGGGCCAGCGCCGCCATCCGTCGGCAGCGAGAGCGACCGCGAGGGCTCCGAGGACGATCGACCCGGCCGACGCTCGCCAGCGGGACGAAAATCGGCTCACGACACGGCGGGGTCGCAGAACTCCTGCTTCACGTGGCCCTTCCTGAAATCGAGGATATCAGGGGCCCCCGTGCCCTCTGGTGAGCGGACGCTGATCCCGCGTCACGCCTTCCAGCAGGAACATGTACGACCGGTAGATCTCTCCCGTCGCCCGGGTCATCCCGATCTCGCACGTCCGGCTGCTCGAGAGGTGCTCGGAACACCCTTTCGCTTTCACCTCGGCCGCCTCGTGTCTCGTTGCCGAGGCGGTCAGCTCCGGGTGGAGGAAGCCGCGGTCCCCGGCGAAGGCACAGCAGCCGGCCGAGAGCGGGATCGTCACGTCGTCGCTGCAGAACCGGGCGATCCCCTCGAGCTTCGCACCGAGGCTCATCTTCGTGACGGAGCAGACCGGGTGCAGGGCGACCGGCCCCGCCTTCCGCTTCGTCGCGAGCCCCGGCAGGAGCGTGTCGTGCGTGAACTCGACGCCATCGAGGATCGTCAGGCCGTCGAACCTCACCTGGTTCTCCGGCGTCAGCTGCGGCCGGCTCTCCTTCATGCCGTACGTGCAGGGGCTCGTGTCGACGACGACGGGGAGCTGTCCTCCACCCGACCACTCCCAGAAGCGTTCGATCGCCCGGTTCACGGCAAGGGCATTCGCGTCGGCATAGCCCTTCGAGGAGAACGGGACACCACAGCAGATCCCCTCGACGTCCTCGGGTATCCATACGGGCGAGCCGGCCCGCCTGGCGACCTCGACGAACGCCTCCATGAGCGACGTCTCGTCCGGCTCGCCTGGCAGCGCGCCCATCGTCCTCGAGATGCAGGCCGGGAAGTAGACGGCCACCGCCCCCTCCCGCATCGTAGCTGGCCGCTCCGCCCTCGCGGCGTGGGGCATCTCGGCGCTCCACTGCGGGAAGGGCTTTCCGAGGACGGCCCGGATGGCCCGGGTGACGCCGGCCATCGCGCCGGCGCCGAGGAGCGACTGGACGAGGTGCCCGGCCCGAAGTCCCGTCCTCATCGCCGGCTCGAGGGCAGCGAAGCGGCGGGCGAGAGCAAGGGCGATTCTCTTCGCCCGCGGAGAGTGGCCCGCCCTGCGGAGCCGCTTCGTCAGCTGGCCGGTGTCGATCGAGACGGGGCACGCCGTGGCGCAGAGGCCGTCCACGGCGCACGTATCGACGGCGTCGTACGGGAAATCCGCCTCGAGAGCGGCCAGGAGCGGTGCGTTCCCGCCCTCCTTCTCCAGGCGGGTCATCTCGCGCCTCAGGACGATCCGCTGGCGGGGCGTGAGCGTCAGCTCCCGGCTCGGGCATTTCGGCTCGCAGTAGCCGCACTCGATGCACTTGTCGACCTCTTCCTCGACGGTCGGCATCGGCTTGACGTCCTTCAGGTGACAGCTCGGGTCGGGATTCAGGATGACGCCGGGGTTCAGGATCCCTTCGGGGTCGCAGAGCTCCTTCAGCCGCTTCATCACGGCATAGGGCCCGGGCCCCCATTCCGTCTCGACGAAGGGCGCCATGTTCCGGCCCGTGCCGTGCTCGGCTTTCAGCGCGCCGTCGTACTTCTTCACGACGAGCTCGACGACATCCTCGATGAGCCGCGCGTACTGGTCGAGAGCGGCCTGGTCGTTGAACGATTGCGTGACGACGAAATGGAGGTTCCCGTCCTTGGCGTGGCCGAAGATGATCGCCTCGGGGTAGCCGTGCTTGCCGAACAGCCTCGTCAGGTCCTCGGCGGCGTCGGCAAGGTGCTCGATCGGAAAGGCGACATCCTCGATGAGGACGGTCGTCCCGCTCTTGCGTGAGGCACCGACCGACGGGAAGGTCCCCTGTCGGACCTTCCAGAGGAGGGCCTGCTCCGTCGCGTCGTGTGTGAAGCGAGCCGGCTCGAGCAGGGCGAGCGGCGCGACGGCGGTGGCCGCGGCGTCCTCCAGCCCGCTTCGCTCGGACTCCTCCGCCGCCTGGTACTCGACGAGGAGGGCCGCGGCTCCGTCGGGGACGGAACGGATCGACGCCGGCACGCCCGGTTGGTTCTCGACCGACCGGAGCGAAGCCCGGTCGAGGAGCTCGAGCGCCTTCGCGCCGGAGTCGCGGAGCGGGACGATCGCCGCGCAGGCGGCGTGCATCGACGAGAAGAGGAGGAGACCGGTGTACTTGACGGGGAGATCCGGTACGGTGGAAAGGACCGCCTCCGCGATGAACGCGAGCGTTCCCTCCGATCCGACGAGGAGATTGCAGAAGATCTCGACGGGCTTCTCGAAATCGAGGAAGGCGTTCAGCGAGTAGCCGGTCGTGTTCTTCATCCGATACTTCAGCCGGATGCGCGCCACCAGCGCCGGGTCCGACTCGAGCTTCGCCTTCAGCTCGAGAATCCCCTGCCAGAGGGCCGGCTCGGCCTCGCGGAAACGGGCGTCCGCGCCGGGAGCGGCCGTATCGATACGCGTCCCTGACGGCAGGAGGAACGTGAGCGACTCGAGCGTGTGGTAGGCGTTCCGGGTGACGCCGCAGCACATGCCGCTCGAGTTGTTCGAGAGGATGCCGCCCATCGTGCAGGTGTCGATGGACGCCGGGTCGGGACCCATCTTGGCGCCGTACGGCCTGAGCGCCGCGTTCACGGAGGCGCCAATGACCCCGGGTTGCGCCCGGACTTTCTTTCCGCCGTCCTCGACCTTCACGGTCCGCCAGTGGCGGGCGACCTCGACGAGGAGGCCGTCCGTGACGGCCTGTCCGGACAGCGACGTCCCCGCGGCACGGAGCGTCATCGGGATCTTCGTCTCGCGGGCGAGGCGGAAGAGCGCGGCGACCTCGTCGACCGTCTGAGTCAGGACGACGGCCTTCGGGATCAGCCTGTAGAAGCTCGCGTCGGAGGAGAAGGCGATCCGGTCGATCGGCCGGTCGAGGACACGCTCGGGAGCCACGATCCGTTCGAGGGCGGCTCGAAGGGCCGGCTCGTGGAGGAACGTACCTTCGGGTCGGGATCCGCGAACGGGCTCGGCACGGGCGGTCGTCATGAAGGACCCTCCTGAACGACAGGCACCGAAGAGGCGGCAGACACCTGACGGAACCGCTCAGTCCGGCCGTCTGGCCGCTCCGGACGTACCAGCCGCGGGCCCGGCCGGCGGGCCTGGCGCCGCCGGGGCGGCCGGCGTGAGGACGGGGACGACTTCCGGCGACGCAGGGGCCGCTCTCGCCCTGCCATCCCGGGGCGGCTCCGTGGGAGATGGTGCTGGCGGCGCCGGAGGGCCTTCCAGGGATGGTTCCCCGGGCACCCCGGCCCCGCTCTCGAGCGGTTCTCCTCCCGGGAGCTCGTCCTCTGTCAGGCCCGGTCCTCCGAGCGGCTCGACGAGAGCGTCTGGCGGCGTCCAGCGAAGGACGAGGGGTGCCGCGAGCTCCGCCGCGAGCTCTTCGTCCGTCAACGCGTCGACCGACCGGAGGCGGCGGAGACAGGCGTTCACGAGCCTCGCGAATCCGTGCGAGAGGACACCGCTCGCAAACGAGGACTGGTACTTGACCGGCCCAGGAATCAGCGAGACGAGGAACGCGCTCTCTCTCGGCGTCAGCTCGGAGGGGTTCTTCCCGAAATAGTGGCGCGAGGCGGGGCCGAGGCCGTGAAGGCCCGGTCCCCACTCGATGACGTTGAGGTAGATCTCGAGAATCCGCCGCTTGCCCAGGATCGGTTCGAGGAGGAGGGCGAGAGCCGCCTCCTGCAGCTTGCGTCGATAGCTGCGTTCCCGCGTGAGGAACAGGTTCTTGGCGAGCTGCTGGGTGATCGTCGAGGCGCCGCGGGCCCGTTGTCCGCGGACCCAGTTGATCGACATCGCCACCGGGACCTCGCCCAGGTCGAGCCCGCTGTGCCCCCAGAAGTTCGCGTCCTCGGAGATGAGGAGCGCGCGGATGAAGAGGGGCGGCACCTCTTCGAGAGGGACGAAATCGGGGCTCGCCGGGTCCACCGTGACGAGAGTCTTCCGGCCGTCGCGCCCGGTCATGAGGCGCCGGAAGGGGCCACGGAACGCCTCGAGCGCCGGGAGCGGCCTTTCGGGCGGGTGGAAGTCGAGATGTTCCTCGACGACGAACGATTTCGGATCGAGCATCCGTCCTGTCACGCGAGCCTCGAGCGCAGCGCTTCCGAGATCGCCCGCGGTCGCCGGGAGGTCGAGGCCCGAGGCTGCGAGAACAGGCGCGAGCTCGAGGCGCGGGATCGACGTCGTCAGGTCGAACCAGAGGTCCCGGGGCGCCCACGCCGCGATGACTCGAATTCGGGCACTCAGGCCGGCAGCCGCTCCCGATGCGCAATCCACGTCGAGGAAGCGCGCGTCTCGAAAGAACGTCGCCGACACCGAGCCCTCGGCGTCGAACGGCTCGCCGAGGGGAGCCGCTCGGGGCGCGTCCTCGTCGGGAGGCGCCGCGAGCCTCGCACCGGCCGACCGCAGGTTCGCCTCAAGGGCGAGCCCGCCCCCCGGGACGGGTGTCAGATCGGCGACGCCCGACACCACTCCGAGGTCTCCGACCCAGGCACCGTCCCGGCGAACCCGGACGAGGCGCGTCAGGTCGAGACTCTCGACGCGAAGTCGAACGGCACCCGTTTCCGGACGATCGAATTCGAGGCTCCCTTCGCCGGAACGGCCCGCAAGGGCCAGGACTCCTCCCTCAAGCGAGACGTTCCAGCCGCTCGGCGATGCCAGGAGCGAGAGCCCCTCGGGCAGCTCGGCCCGAAGGCCACCGAGCTCGAGCCGGCGGAGGTGCCCGAGCGCTCCGCGCCCGCCCGGCCCCAGCCGCACTTCGAGACTTTCGAGCCGCACGCTCGTCCCGCGGCCGTTCACCCGGATACCGTTCAGGTCCACCCGGAACGGGAGTCGCACGCGGACCCGATCGACCGACAACGTTAGACCCCGTTCCGCTGCCTCTCGAACGACGCGCTCCCGGATCTTTCCCTCCAGGACGGCCTCGATCACCGCGACGCCCCCCCGGAGCGCCGCACCCGCCGCGAGGGCGGCGATGGCGAGCAGGAGGAGACGGCGCGAGCGGGACATGCGGATCTTCGGACTTTACCGGGACCCGGCCGTTCGCGGGACTAACATCCGCCAATATTGGACGATCCCGACCTCCTGCCGTTGTCCCTCGCCGTCGACGACCTGATCCTCGGCCGGGGAGTGAAGCGCGGCCGCCACCTCCTTTCACAGGACCTGGAACCGCTCTTCCTCGAGCGTCTGCCGGCTCTCGGATTCACCGAGACGACGGTCGGTACGGTTGTGATCGACGTGGGCGTCCGCGTCCCCGCGTGGCTCCTCAGCCCCGGACGTGCGGATTTCGGGACCGTCTTCTGGGAGATCTTCACCGACCGGTTCCGGCGGCGGCTCTACGGATCGGAGGTCCGGAACGCGAAGGGGGACTGGGATGTGCAGATCCCGCCCTCCTCGACCAGGAGGATCTGGGCCGGGCTCCACCTGAGGGAGAGCTACGACCCGTCCCGGCCCATCGGAATGTGCTGAGCCTCGTTTCCGTCTCTTCTACGCTCTTGACGCGGCGCGGCTGGCCCCCTACGGTGTTCGTGCGAGGCGTGACGACGGATGGACCAGGAAGAGAAGTCGGAACGGAGCCGGGTGCTGATTCTCGAGGCGGCGCTCGACCTCATCTCGCGACAGGGATACCGCGGGACGAGCATCCGCGATATCTCAAAGGCGGCCGGAGTTTCGACCGGCAGCGTCTACCACCACTTCAACGACAAGGAAGAGCTCTTCGACACGCTCCTCTCGCAGTACTGGAGCGCCATCGAGAGCCCGGACTTCCCGTTCAACCGTGCCCTCGCGAACGGGGCTTTCCCTGACCGCCTCGAGGAGCTCGCCGCGGCGGCCGAGGCGAGCGTGAGGCTCTGGCAGCGGCACGTCGCGCTCATCTACGTCGACGTCGTCGAGATGCAGGGAACCCACATCCAGCGCTTCTACTCGAGCATGGCGGGCCGTTTCGACGCGTTCATCCGCCGATACCGGGTGAAGGACGACTTCGAGGCACGGCTCGCTCCCGAAGTCGAGCCCCTGTCGGCCGTCATGCTCGCGAGCCGGATCTTCCTCCAGTACTACGCCGTCGAGCTGCTCTTCCGGGTTCCCGACCAGTTCGGCAAGCCCTCGAAGGACGCCATCCGCGACATCGCCGAGATCCTGCGGCGCGGCATGCTGCGTTCCCCTGCCGACGAGCCCGCCGCGGCCACGACGCTCAAAGATCACCGATCGCGCTGACGAGGCGAGTCCAGAGCTCGCCGCCTCCGAGGCCGTTCGTCAGGATGACGATTCCCGTGCCGCGTCCCGGCGAGAGCTGGGAGAAGCAGCGGAAGCCGGTGCTGTTGGCGCCGCTGTGGTGAACCAGATCCCCGCTCGAGGTCGAGTTCAGCGACCAGCCGAGCCCCCAGTAGACCTCGCGGCCTCTCGCCCTCCCGGGCCGTTCCATCGGCTCCCTCACGTCGACGCGGACCTCGTGCCGGAGCATCGCGGCGACGGATGAGCGGGAGAGCCCGTGCGGCGCAGAGCCTTCCGGGTCGAGGATCGCGACGAGCAGCCGCGCATAGTCCTTCGCCGTCGTGACGAGCGAGTAGGCGGCGTTCGCATGCGTGTACCGCGCCCGTGCGAGGAACGTTCCGTCGGCCTTGTGCCCGCTCGCGAGCCGGGGGTCGAGCGCGGCCGTCCAGACATACGACGTGCTCGCCATCCCGAGGGGAGAAAAGAGCGTTCGCCGGGCGTACCCTTCGATCGGCTCGCCCGTCACCTTCTCCACGGCCCGCTGCAGCTGGTAGATCGCCTCGCCCGAGTAGCCGAAACGCGAGCCCGGCTCGAACAGGACCGGCAGCGGCCCGTCCCTTTCCTCGCCCCCCTTTCGCCAGTTCGGAAGGCCGGACGTGTGCGACAGGACCATCCGGGGCGTGATTCGCAGGCGCGCCTCCTGTACGGGCACGAACGGCGGTTCCACGTAGGCCGAAAGCGGACGGTCGAGGTCGATCTTCCCCTCTTCGACGAGCTTCAGGACGGTGTAGGCGAAGACGGGCTTGGTCATCGAAGCCGCCTCGAAGAGCGTCTCTGCGGTGACGGGCTCCCCCGTCCTGACGTCGGTCACCCCCCACGACTTCGTAAAGGCGACCTTCCGGTCCCGCACGAGGGCGATCGAAACTCCGGGGACGTGAAGCTCGGCCATCAGGAGCGGTGTCAGTCTCTCGACCGTCGCGACGGTCGACTCGAAGGAGGGAGCGCGGACCCACCCGGAGGGGTCGATCCGTTCGAGGGCCATCGCGGCGCCCAGGCGGACGTCCTCGTCCCGGTCGTGGAGCGCCTCGCGCAGCGCGGGGACGGACTCGACGGCACCGGCACCGACGGCACCGACGGCACCGAGCGCGTTCGCCGCGCACCAGCGGACGTTCTCCTTCGGGTCGGCCAGCGCACGGACGAGGGCCGGCACAGCGTCGCGCCCCTCCCGCCCCAGCTTTCCGAGCGCGATGGCCGCGCCCCACCGGACGCTTTCCCTCGCGTCTCCGAGGGCCCGCGAAAGCGCGGGGACGGCGGTGGAACCTATCCGGTGGAGCGCCTCGGCGGCCTCGCCGGCGACGAACGGGTCCGCGTCGGCCAGGGTCTCGACGAGGGCCGCAACCTTCCCGTCCGCCGGGGCCTCCGAGGCGACGGCGCGGGCGGGCAGGGCGGCCAGTGCGGGCAGAGTGGTAAGAGTGGTCAGAGTCGTCAGAGTTACGAGAGTCGTGATGGTCACGAGCCTCGCGAGGGCCGCGCAGGCGACGGAAGCGGGAAGCACCGCGGCGCACCGCTTCAACGAGGCTTTCATTCTCACCTCCGGGAGGAACCGGGTGCGGCAAGCGGAGCCGGCCCGGACGGTGGGGCGCGAAGCGGAACTCTCGTGACCCGCGCCGGGCCGAAGGTCTCGGCGTCGAACGCGAACAGGATCGGCAGACCGCCCGTGTGGAGGAAGACGACCGGGACGCCGGCGTCGAGGCCGCCTCCGCGGGCCAGTGCGAAGAGGCCGGCCATCGACTTGCCCGTATAGATCGGGTCGAGGAGGAGCCCCTCGAGCCGCGCACAGGCGAGGATCGCCTCCGTCCCCGACTCGGTCGCGACCCCGTACTCCTCGTGAAACCCGTCGTGGCACTCGAGCGCGCCTGCGGGGACGGGCGAGTCGATGCCGAGGAGACCGGCGCTCTCGGCGATCAGCTCCGCCGTCCGCTGAACGATCCGGCGGGCGGTGCGCGAGACGCTGATCCCTATGATCCTCGCGCCGGGGAGGAATAGCCGGGCTCCGAGGTTCAGGCCGGCGAACGTCCCGCACGACCCGACGGCCACCACCACCTGGACCGGCCCCGGGCCGAGCTGGGGGGCGAGCTCGCGCATCGCGCGGACGTAGCCGAGCGCTCCCGCGCCCGTGCTCCCGCCGATCGGCAACGCGTACGGCCGCCGTCCCTCCGCACGCAGCTCTCCGACCCATCCGTTCATCGCGGCAGCCAGGGAATCGTTGTCGTCGTCGTCGACGAGATAGCGGAGCTCGGCCCCGTAGAGGACGTCGAGGAGAAGGTTGCCGCGGGGCCGTGCGAAGTCGGGACCGCCGAGGACGAGCTTCACGTCCAGCCCGAGCTTTCGCGCGGCGGCGGCCGTCATCACCGCGTGGTTCGACTGCGCGCCGCCGACGGTGACGACGACGTCACACCCCTGCTCGAGGATCGGGGCGAAGTCGTACTCCAGCTTGCGCGCCTTGTTGCCACCCATCGCGAGGCCGGTGGCGTCGTCCCTCTTTACGAAGAGTTTCGAGAGGCCCAGGTGGGTCGCCAGCCGGGGCGCCTCCTGCAGGGGTGTCGGAAGGTCCGCGAGCGGGACCCTCCGGACGGCGTCGAGGATCTCGCCTGCGGACTTCACGTCGCTTCCCTCCTCAGAACCGGGTTGACTTCGCCTCCAGGAATCCGAGGAGCGCCCGGAAGAACGCGTCGGGCTTCTCGAGGTAGACGACGTGTCCGGACCCCTCGATGGGTTCCCAGCGTGTGTCGCGGAAGACGCCGAGGAGCTTCTTCTGTACCCATGGCGGGATCGTACGGTCTTCCGCCCCCGGTACGACGAGAACCGGCCCCGGGAAGGCCGCGTAGCCGGCGAGATTGCCGTCGAGCGCCGCGAAGAACGGGTCCTGCGCGAGCGTGAGCCTGATCAGCGCGTGCGTCTGATCTTTGTATCGGTCGTGAAAACGTGCACGGATCACCGGGAGGTTCGCCTTCATCGCCGAGACGAACTCCTCCCCGAAAATCTTCTCGTACATGTAATGCGTGTAGAGCTCGAAGACCTCCGGTCCGCTCCTGTAGAAGCGGAGGGAGATCTCCTGGTACATCGAGAAGAGCTCCTCGTGGGAAAGGAAGATCCCCGAGAGCGTCAACGTGTGGAGGCGCTGGGGGAAGAGACGGGCGACCTCCGCGGCGACGAACCCGCCGTAGGAGACGCCGACCGCGTGGACCTTCTGGATCCCCAGGATGTCGAGGACTTTCGGCAGATAGCCTGCGAAGTCCGGGATCGAGTACGGCTCGTCGGGGGAGGACGACTGTCCCTGCCCGAGGTAGTCGTAGAGAACGACGTCGTAACGGTCGAGGACACGAGGGAGGACGCCGAACCAGGCCCGCGTATGCATCGCGAGGCCGTTCAGGAGGCAGACCGCCTCCTTGTCCCCCTTGCCGACGTACTCCCAGCGGATCCGGTGATCCCCTTCCTGGAGAAACCCTTCGCGGTCGGGTGTGATGTCTGCCATGTCACGCCCCTCCTCGGGACAGTCCGGGACCGGTCGCCTGCGTCCGGGCGGTGGAGGCTTCAGCCCGCCGGCGTCAGCACGGTGCAGACCGACGCACAGACCGGCCCGCCGATGTTGAACGTCGCCGCAGCCCTGGCATTCGGCACCTGGAGCGCCTTCGGGACCTTCCCGAGAAGCTGCCACGCGCACCAGCCCACCATCGCGATCCCGGTCGCGCCGATCGGGTGCCCCTTGGCGATGAGACCTCCCGAGGTGTTGATCCCGCATTCGCCATCGACGCGCGCCTTCCCGTCGCGCCAGTAGCGGGCGCCCTTCCCGGTAACGGCCTTTCCGATCACCTCTGTCCCGATCGCCCCCATGACGCTGAAGCAGTCGTGGACCTCGGCGACATTGACGTCGGCAGGCGAGAGACCCGCCCGCCGGTAGGCCGCCGCCATCGCGGCGAGCGCCGCCTTGGGGCGGAGGACGTCGCGTCCCTCCTTCTTGAGCGGGTCGGTCGCCTGGCCCCAGCCCGCGAGGCGCACGCAGTCGGCCTTCGCCACGCCGAGACGCGAGAGACCCTCCTCCGTGGCGAGGAGCATGCCCGCCCAGCCGTCGGAAATCTGGGAGCAGTCGTAGGTCTTGAGCGGGAGCCCCTCGACGACGTAGCGGTTGATCCCCTCGATCTTCATCGCCGACTCGAGCGTCACCTGATTCTTCTGCATCTGCGCGAACGGGTTTTCCCGCGCGTTCTCGTACTCGGCGACCGCAATCGACGCGAGGTCTTCCTCGGTCACGCCCCACTCGTCCATGTAGGCCTTCATCACCTCGGCGAAGAGGTGCGGGAAGACGAAAACCTTGCCGGGCCGTTCGTCGGGGTGCGAGTAGAGGCCGAGGACCTTTCCGATGAGCTTGCCGTCCATCTTCCCGTCGGCGTCGCGCATCTTCTCGAAGCCGACGGCGAGGCCGACGTCGCCGTCACCGAGCATCAGCTTCTGCGCGACGGCGAGGATCGCCTGCCCGCCCGTGGCGCAGGCGTTCTCGACGCTCTCGATCGGCTTGGCGTCGAGTCCTGGCGTCATGGCGAGGAGGCCGGAGAGGAGCCCCTGCTCGTTGAGGGTCAGGTTGCAGACGGCGCCGACCGTGGCGACGTCGACGGCCGAGCAGTCGGCCTTCACCGAGGAGCAGGTCTCCTCGGCGGCACGCCGGAGAATCTCGGGAACCGTCATCCCGAGGAGCTTTCCGAACTTCGACTGCTGGTAGGCGGCGATGTAGATCGGCTTCACGAGCTTCCTCCGTTCCGCTCGGGTCACTGCGCCCCAAGCTCGCCCTCGAGCGGGTGGCGGGCGAGAAAGGCGAGGAGATGATCGATTGTCTCGCGCGGCTTCTCCACCACGAGAGCGTGGCCGCTCCCGGGGACGACGGCGAGCTCGCCGCGCGGGAGGGCCCTTGCGAGGGCTTCCCCGCCGTCACGCGGCATCGCCCGGTCGCCTTCGGCCAGGAGGACGAGGGTCGGACAGGTGATCTTCGACAGGAGCGGCGTCACGTCGAGCCCCTCGAGCGCGTCGAGGAGCCCGGCGAGCCCCTCGAACCAGGAGTCGGGGAGGTGCGCCACGAGGGTACGGCGGGCCGCGATCTCCTTCTCGTGCTCCTCGGCCCACTCCTCGGAGAACGCGAAGGCCGAGATCAGGTCATAAACCTTCTCGCGTGGACCGCCGGCGAGCGCTTCGCGACAGGCCACGGACATCTCGCGGGCTTCGGCCCACATCTCCGCGGAGACGCGGTCGGCAACCGTCATCGCGACCAGGGTCGCGACGCGGTCCGGGGCGAGGGCCGCCAGGTGCAGGCCCGCGAAGGCACCGTAGCTCGTCCCGGCCACGTGGCACGTCGCGATGCCGAGGTGATCGAGGAGGCTCAGGAGGTCCTCGGCGTGGCCCGGGAACGCCGCGCGAGGGATCCCGGGCGAGCGCAGCTGCCCGCGGAAATCGCAGCGGACCACACTGAAGCTTTCGGCGAGCGCCGGGACGAGGTCATCCCACGCGGTGAAGCTCATCATCCCGCCGTTCAGGAGGAGGAGCGTCGCGCCGCGGCCTTCCACCTGGTGCGCGAGGACGTGAGGCGTCTTCAAGCGCCCCCCCGTTCCGCGAGGTACCCGTCCTTCAGCTCTCCCTTGACGACCTTGCCGTACGCCGTTCTGGGGAGGGCGTCGGTGAACACGACCTCCCTCGGGAGCTTGTAGCGGGCGAGCCGCGCCTCGGCAAACGCGAGGAGCCCCTCTTTCGTAAGGACCTCGCCCGGCCGGAGGACGACGAACGCGACGCCGATCTCGCCCCAGATCGGATCGGGGACTCCGACGACGGCCGCATCCTGGACGGACGGATGGAGCAGGAGCTCTCCCTCGATCTCGGCGGGATAGACGTTCACGCCCCCCGAGATGAGCATGTCCTTGCGCCGCCCGGCGATCGTGAAGAAGCCGTCCCCGTCCCTGCGCGCGAGGTCGCCGGTGTGGAAGAAGCCTTCGTCGTCGAGCGCGGCGGCCGTGGCGGGGCGGTTCTGCCAGTAGCCCTTCGAGACGTGCGGTCCGCGCAGGCAGAGCTCGCCCACCTCTCCCACCGGCACCTCGTGTCCCGCCTCGTCGACGAGGCGGGCGTCGGTCATCATGAGCGGCCGCCCGATCGAGCCCTTCTTCGCAACCGACTCCTCGACGGACATCGCGAAGCAGTTCACGCCCACCTCGGTCAGGCCGTATCCCTGCTTGAAGACGATTCCCCGCTTCTGGTACGCGTCGATCAGGTAGAGCGGGAGCGGCGCGCCGCCGCTGATGAGCCAGCGGATCGAGGAAAGGTCAGCTGTTTCGAACGACGGGTGCTCGAGGAGCAGCTTCCAGATCGTCGGGACGCCGAGGACGACCGTGCAACGCTCTTTCGCAACCGTCGCCCAGATCTCGGCCGCGTCGAAGCCGGCGTGGAGGACGATCGTTCCGCCCGCGGCGAGGATCGGCACCAGGAAGGCGCCGAGCCCGCCCGCGTGATAGAGCGGCGTGAAGACGGGACTCACGTCGGCTTCCGAAAGACCCCAGCAGACGGCCGTGTTCCAGCCGTTCCAGGCCGTCATCCGGTGGGGGACCATGACGCCCTTCGGCTTTCCCGTCGTCCCGCTGGTGTAGAGGAGCGCGTGGAGGTCCTCCCCGTCGCACCGCGTCCTCTCGAACGGGGCCTCGGGGAGGGCGGAAAGCTCGGCGACCCAGAAAAGGTCTCCGGCCGTGGCGGGCGTATCGAGGGCGATCCCGAGCGACACCGCCGATTCCGCACGCAGAGCGTCCGCGATCCCGGTGAACTCTTCCCCGTAGACCAGGGCCGCAAGGCCCGCGTCCCGGGCGATGTAAGCCAGCTCGTGCGGCGTCAGCCTCGTCCCGAGCGGAACGAGGATGATCCCCGTCTTGGCCGCGGCGAAGAAGAGGTCGACGTACTCGACGCGGTTGTGGGCAAGAAGGCCGATCCGCTCCCCTTTCGCGAGGCCCAGCCGGTCGCGCAGGAGCGCCGCAGCCCGTTCTGCTCTCGCGTTCAGCTCGCCGTAGGTGAAGCGCTCGCCGGTCGGGACGAAGACGAGCGCCGTCGTCCCGGGCGAGAGACGGGCGCGCTCCCCGAGGACGTCGGCGTGGATCACGGCGCGGCTTCCCCGACGGCGACCGGATTCGGGACGGCCTCGGCCGGCGCGTCCGGCGCAGGCCCGGCGAGGAGCTTCCCGAGAGCCTCCCCGAAGGCCGCCGGGCACTCCTGCTGGGGAACGTGGCCGCAGCGCGGCAGCTCCGTCAGGCGGGCGCGGGGCACCACGGCGAGCATCCTCCCGGCGTAGGAGAGGGGCATCATCCGGTCCGAGGTACCCCAGACGACGTCGACCGGCACGGTCAGCTCGGCGAGGCGCCCTTCCAGGACGTACCTTTCCATCCCCTCGCTCGCGGCGGCGAGCCGGGCGATCGGCCCATTCGCGGCCTCGCGCACGACGTCGTCGAGGACGAAATCGGGGACACGGATCGAGCCCGGGTCGCGAAGGGCCTCGATGGTCTTCCGCGCCTCGAACCGGTCCTTCGGCCGGAGCGTCAGCCCTTCCGCTACGTGCGTCAGCGGGCCACCGTTGACGAGAACGATCCGATCGACCCGTTCCGGGTGCTCCCTCGCCCAGAGGCAGGCGAGCCAGGCGCCGAGGGAATTGCCGACGATCGTCACCTTCTCTTTCGGCGCCGTCTCGTCGAGGACGGCCGAGAGCCCCGCGAGGAGCGTTTCGACCGGAAGCGGTCCCTTCTCCGGCGCGCTGTCGCCGTGGCCCGCGAGGTCGGGGATGACGAGCGTCCTCCCGGGAAGCAGCTTCGGCACGACGAGCGACCAGGACGCCGCCTGGTCCCCCGCGCCGTGGAGAAGAACGAGAGCGGGTCCGGTCCCTCCGTTGAAGACGGTCTGCGGGCCGACGGGCGACGCGATCACCGACTTCGACAGCCCCGCGGAGCGAAGCGCCCGCCGGCCCGACGCCGCGTACATGGCGAGGGGCCTCATCCGCGCGATGAGGAAGACGACGATCCCCGCCAGAACGAGAAGAACGGCAGCGGCGAGGAGGAGCTTCGCGGGTCGATTCATACGTTCACCTCCACGCCGCGGCTGGCGGACCTCAGGTCATCCGGAACGCGACGCCGGCCTGGTTGTACCCGACACCAGAGCCGATCATGACGACGAGGTCGCCCTTTTTCACCTTCCCCTGCTCGAGGGCGTCGTCGAGGGCCATCGGGATGCAGGCCGAGCCGGTGTAGCCCCACTTCTCCATGATCGTGTGAGCCTTTTCCACGGGAATACCGAGGTCCTCCATGACGAGGTCGATGGAGGGCTTGCGCACCTGGGTGAAGATGATCTGGTCGACGTCGGCGAAGGTGAAGCCGCCTTCCTTCGCGAGGCGCCTCGCAAGGCGAGGCCACCCTTCGTGGTTGATTTCAGGCGGGTAGCGCTCGGCCATCTTCACCGTCGTCCGCCCCGCCGCCACGTTCTCGACCGTCGCCGGCTCGGCCGTGCCGCCCGCGAAGATGCCCCAGTGCTTCGCGTACTCTCCGCCCGCCTGCATCGCCGAGTTGATGAAGCCCGGCTCGTCGCCCGCCTGGAGGACGGCCGCGCCGGCCCCGTCGCCATAGAAGAAGACCATCGGATCGTTCGGATCGGCCAGCTTGTGCATCAGGTAGACGCCGACGACGAGGACGTTCTTCAGCGCCGGGTTCGTCGCGAGAAGGCCGGCACCGGTGGCAAGCCCCGTGGGGAACGACGCGCAGGCGCAGCCGACGTCGAACGTCCCGGCGTTCTTCGCGCCGAGCTTGTGCTGGAGGACGACCGAGGTCGCCGGGGTGACGTAGTCGGGCGAGTCGGTGCCGAGAATGATCAGGTCGATGTCGGCGGCCGTGAGCCCCGCCCTTTCGATCGCCTGCCTCGCCGCGGGAAGCGCCACGTCGGACGTGGCCCAATCCTCCGGGGCGTAGAAGCGGGTCCGGATCCCGCTCGAGGCCTCCATCTTGTCGACGAAGTCGGGGAACTGCGGCCATCGCGCCTTCAGGGCGGCGTTCGGGACCTCGATCGGCGGGACGAACCGCCCGGTCGAGACGATGCGTGCGTATCGAGCCATCGCGTTCCTTCCTACGTCCCCGTGACGAGGCCGCCGTCGACGGAGAGGACGGTGCCGTGGACGAAGGTCGCCTGGTCCGACGCGAGCCAGACGTAGGCGTTTGCAATGTCGCCGGGCTCTCCCATCCGGCCGATCGGCGTGTGGGCGACCATTCCCTCGAGGACTTTGGCGGGCATCGCCTTGAGGATCTCGGTCGCGACGAAGCCGGGGCAGACCGCGTTCACGCGGATCCGGAACTTGCCCAGCTCGCGTGCCCAGGTCTTCGTCATGCCGATGACGCCGGCCTTCGTGGCGACGTAGTTCGTCTGCCCGAAGTTGCCGTAGAGACCGACGACCGACGAGGCATTGAGAATCACGCCGCCGCCGCCCGCGATCATGTGGGGCGTCACGGCGCGGGTGCAGAGAAACACCCCCTTGAGGTTCACGCCGATCACGGCATCCCACTGTTCGTCGGTCATCGTGGTCTGGACGGCCCCGTCCTTGTACTTGACCAGCTGGGCGTCCCGGACGATCCCGGCGTTGTTGACGAGGACGTCGACGCGCCCCCATTTCGCCACGACGGCCTCGACGGCCTGCGCGACCGAGGCCGGGTCGGCGACATTCACTTTGGCGGCGAGGGCGTCAGGGGCTCCGGCGGCCTTCAGGTCGTCCACGAGGGCCGCGGCATCCACGACGTCCCAGGCGGCGACCTTCGCCCCTTCCTTTGCGAACCTCAGGGCCGTGGCCCGACCGATCCCGGCGGCGGCGCCGGTGACGATGACGATGCGCCCGGCGAGTCCTGTCTCGATGCTCATGACGAAGTCTCTCCTTCCGCCGGCCCGGAGGCGGCGGTCGTCGCCCTGCGCGGCGCGGGGCGGGAAGTCCGGCGGGCGGGAGACCCGCCCGCCGGAGGCGTGACGAGAGGGGACGGGACCTAGAAGGCGAACCTCACGCCGACCTGGATCTCGCGGGACGGAAGCGTCGCGCTCGGCTTGCCGTAGTTCGTGTTCTTCACGGCCACCGCTGCCGGGTTGGCAATCGTCGGGCCGGAGAGGTATTGCGCCCCGTCGATCGAGGAGACGTCGTAGTTCGTGGTGTTGAAGAGGTTGAACCCTTCGACGATCAGCTCGAGGTTCCCGGCCGTGCCGATGACAAACGACTTGGCCAGGCGCAGGTCGAAGCTGCGGTAGAGGGGGCCGTC
Organism: Holophagales bacterium UBA5066; assembly: GCA_002414905.1. Classification (GTDB taxonomy): domain Bacteria; phylum Acidobacteriota; class Thermoanaerobaculia; order UBA5066; family UBA5066; genus UBA5066. The sequence continues at coordinate 20,060 of DIAY01000014.1, forward strand.
CACCCCGAAGCGGTCGACGCCGGGCATCCGGTCGCTCGCCTTTCCGTCGCCGTTGTAATCGTAGCCGTAGCGGCTCGTCCAGGGCTGTCCGGTGCCGTAATTGAAGATGGGCGCGAGCGTCATCGTCCACGGGAGGCGGAAGACGCCGGAGATGACGAACCGCATCCGCTCCGCCGACCGACCCCGGCCCCACTCGTTGGCCAGGTTCGCCGGGTCGCTCGGATAACCCGTCGGGAACTCGGGGCTGAAGTCGTCGTTGCGGTTGTACTTGCTCGCGAAGGTGACCGAGCCCATGACGAGGTGGCCACCCTTGAGGTTTCCGTTCAGGGAGAACGTGAGCGCCTTGTACTCGGACTCGCCGTCGTTGGAGTAGACGTTCACCTGGTTGTACTGCTTCATCGGGCGGGTCGGGTTCGCATTCCCGTTCCAGTTGACGTCGTGGACGATGAGCTCCTTCTCGCCCTTCACCCAGACGCCCTCGACGTCGAGGTAGAGGCCGGTGTGCCAGAGCCGGGAGGTCAGGCCCGCGCTGAACTGGCTCGCCTCGGGGGCGACGACCGTCTTGTCGAGGAGGGTGATGTCGATCGGGAGCGGGAGGCCCGTGGTCGTCGGGTTCTTCGGGTCGAGGGCGAAGGCGGGGAGGCCGTAGAGGAGGCCATTCACACGGGTGTAGAGCTTGCGACCGGTGACACCGTTCTGCTGGAGCTCGGTGAAGGAGGGGACGAGGAGGTTGCGGCCGACGAAGAGGCCCCAGCCGGCCCGCCCGACGAACTGCCCGGTCTTCGTGACGTCCCAGGAGAGACCGATGCGCGGCTGGAAGTTGTTCGTGTCTCTCTCGCGGGGCTCGGGGACGAGCGGGTGGGTGAAGCCGGTGTTATTGCCGTTCGTGTCGATGTCGTAGCGAAGGCCGAGGCTCACCGTCAGGTTCGGCATCGGCCGCCAGTCGTCCTGGACGAATGCCGCAATCCGGTTGGTCGTGACGGTGACGTCGCTCGAGCCGACGCCATAGCCGTAGGCGATCGGGAAAGCCTTCGTGTCGGTTGCCCAGAGGAAGAGGCCCGTGGCGTAGGTGTCGATGATCGAGCGGTCCTTGATGTGCTGCCAGCCCGCGCCGACCTTCACGTCGTGCGTGCCGCTGCTGCCGGGCAGGTGAAAGTAGAGCGTGTCGCGGATCTCGAACTGGTCCCCCTCGCCGAGGAGATCGCCGAGGATGTTGCCGCCGGTCTTGAGAGTGATGCCGTTGGAGTACCAGTCGGCGACGGCGTCGGAGTTCGTCGGCTCGAAGTACTTCCGGCTCCCGTACTGGGCGCGGAGCTCGTTGGTGGTGGAGGCCCCGAGGACCGCGGTGTGGCCCCCTGTGAAGTTGTAGTTGTCGCGCTGGAGCTCCTGCCCGTAGGAGGCGTCCTGGACGCCGCCGACACGGAAGTTCTCGAGGCGGTAGCGCTCGTAGTCGGCCTTGAAGAGGAGCGACTGCGAGTCGGTGAGGCTGTGCGTGATCGAGCCGAAGGCAAGGAGCTGCTTCGTCGGCACCTCGAGGTCGGCCGCCTGCGACACGAAGGCGCCCTGGGGCCGGAAGAGCGACGGCCGTACCTCGTCGACGTACTCGCCCGAGAGGAAGAAGTGGGTCTTGTCCTTGACGATCGGGCCACCGAGCGAAACACCGTACTGGCCGCGGCGGAAGTCGACGCTGGAATCCTTCTCGAGGGCGCCCTTCGCACGCATGGACGCGTCCCGGTAGTACGCGAAGAGGGAGCCTTTGATCTCGTTCGTACCGGTCTTCGTGAGGACCGTCAGAGCTCCGCCAGCCGATCCGCCGACCTCGGCGTCGAACCGGGAATTCACGACGCGGAACTCGGAGATGGCGTCCTGGGAGACGCGCGTCTTGGCGAGGCCGAGGGCGGGGTCCGTATAGTCGACGCCGTCGACGAGGATGGTCGACTGGCTTGCGTTGCCCCCCGAGCCGATGACCGGACCGCCCGTGACGAAGCGGAACTCGCCCCGCTCACGCTGCACTCCCGGCGCGATAAAGGCGAGCTTCTCGAACTCCCGGTTGGCGACCGGCAGCGCCTTGATCTGCTCCGGGATGATGTTCGTGGAGGAGTCGATCTTGTAGACGTCGACGAGAGGCGCCTCGCCGATGACCGTCACCGCCTCAGCGATCGCCTTTGCGCGGAGGACGACCCTGACCCTGGCCGTCTGGCCGATCCTGAGCGTCAGCGCCTGCTCGACCGGCTCGAAGCCCTGGAGGGCGACCCTGGCCAGGTAGCCCGCCGCCGGCGGGAGGGCCGGGAAGCGTGCCGTCCCGGCGGCCGAGGTCACGGAGGTGCGGGTGAAGCCGGTTTCGGCTCGCTTGAGCTCGACCGAAACGCCGGGAAGGGCGACGCCCGTCTCGTCGACGACGTCGATCTCCACCGTGGCGTCGGCGGTCTGGGCCACGGCGGGCGCGGCCCATGGCAGCGCAGGCAGAAGCAGGGCCCCGAAGAGGGCTACGGCACGCAGGAAGGGGGTTCGGGTCGGCCTCGTCATCTCGTTCCTCCCGGGCGACTCAGCGCCCTAAGTACAGAAAGCCTCGATTCGCAGATCGAGAAAGACGGCCGGCACAGGCCTCCGCCGGATCCCGTCCGCGAGTCCTGCGCATCACAATACCGAACACTCGGTATGTTTTCCACAAAGGGATTCTGAGAACGCCGGACGGGACCTGTCAAGGGAAATCGGAGCGGCAATCGAAACGGCCGAGCCGGTCGTTTCCGGCCCTGGCTTCGCTGGTCTCCTCCGCCCGTCCTCGGATTCCTTCAGCCTATGCGGCTCTTCCGGCGTCCCGGGCGGCTCGAAACCCTCTCGGTCAGCTGGAGATTCCGCCGGATCTGCTCGAGCATCCGGGCTTCCAGCCCGCCGAGCCGCTCGATCGATCGCCCGCCCCGGCGCTTGGCCCGGTCGAGGGCTTTTCGCGCCGCCTTCGCATCCCCGACCGCCAGATAGGCAAGGCCGAGGTGCGCCAGGCCGGTCGGAGTCTCCCCCAGTTCGGCGGCCCGGGAGAGGCACTCCACCGCGCGGGCGAACTCCTTACGCTTGTAATGGACCCAGCCCTTTGCTGCCAGCGGGAACTGCCTCATGTCGCGGGGAGAGAGGCGCAGCGCCCTCTCGGCGTCTTCGAGCGCCTCGTCGAGCTGCTCCCCCATCTCGGCCCGGGCTGCGGCCCTCTGGAAGTAGCCGATGGACCGCGCGTAATTCGACGTGACGGTGTCGAGCATCTCCCCCGCCACCTGCGTCCCCTCGCGGAACTTGCCCTCCGCGCGAAGCGCTTCGAGGAGCGTGGCCCATGCGGCCGCAGCGATCGGCTCCTCGGGCTTGAGCGCGAGGATCCGGCGCGTCGTCGCCACCGCCTCGACCGTCCTTCCGACAGCCGAGCAGACGAGGGCGTAGGCGATCTGGAGAGTGGGGTTCTCGGGGTCCGCTTTCAGCGCCCGCCGGCAGAGGACGAGCGCCTTCTGCGGGTCCCTCGCAGCCACCGCCGCGGCCCGTCCGGCCCTGTCGGCGGCCGGGCCCTTCAGCCCGGGCAGCATCCCGGCCCCGGCGGGACCAAGGAGCTTGCTGGCCTCCTGCAGCTCGATCCGGTTCGGGTTCAGCTCGAGAGCCGCCTGAAACCGCTCGGCCGCCTTCTGCGTCCACCCCCGGTCGAGGTAGCAGAGGCCGAGCTGGAACAGCCCGTCCTCATCGTCGGGGTCGAGCTTGACCGCCCGCTGGAGCGCGTCGATGGCGTCCCGCAGGCGTCCGCGCTCGTAGGCGATCGTCCCGAGGAGGGAGAGCGCCTGCGCGTTCTCCTCGATCTGGACCGCTCGCTTCAGGAGCACCTCGGCCTTCGCGAGCTGCCCGGCGCCGGCGTGGATCGCCCCGAGCGCAAAGGCCGGCAGAAAAGCGTCCGGCCGCAGGGCGAGCGCCCTCTTGAGAAAGTCGACGGCCCTCTCCGGGCGTCCCAGGTCGTTCTCGAGAACGCCGGAGTAGACGAGGGCCTCGAAGTGCTGCGGTCTCCGCTCGAGGACGTGCTTCAGGGCCGGCGCCGCCTTGCCCGCCTCGCCGTCGTTGAACCAGCTCTCGCCGAGGAAGAACGCCAGCTCCGCATTCCTGCGGTCGAGCTTCCACGCCTCCTCCAGTATCCCCATAGCCTTCTCGGGATCGAGGGCGAAGAAGGCGAGCTCGGCGTCGCCGAGGAGCCCGACGAGCCTCTCGCGCCCGGCCCCCTTGTGCTCGGCGAGGATCCGCTCCTTCCGCTCGAGGAAGCGCTCCCGCTTCTCGAGCACCGTCATGTGCTGATCGACGCGCCCTTCCCAGAGCTCGACGAATTCCTGCTCGACGAGGAGTCCTTTCCGCTCGAGGAGATCCTTGAGCGCGAGGAGGCCGGTCTGGATGACGAATCCGTTCTTCTCCTGCCGGTGGAACCCCTCGAGGAGTGCCTTCAGCGTCTCGGCGCTTCGCTTGACGATCTCCTCGAGGACGGAAACCCTCTCGAGGAGGTGCTCGTCGAGGGAGATCCCTTCTCCCGACGGTCCCTCGTCGTACGTCTCGCTCGAGCCGGAGACGACGAGGAGCTTGTTCTGGCACTTCCGGCAGAACTCCTGGTCGAGGTCGTTCGCCGCTCCGCAGACCTGGCAGATCAAGTCGGGACCTTCTCCCCGCCTGGCCCCGAGTAGCGGTAGAAGCCGCGCCCGGCCTTCTTCCCCATCCACCCGGCGTCGACCATCTGGACGAGGAGGGGGCAGGGACGGTATTTGTCGTCCCCGAGACCGTGGTGAAGCACCCTCAGGATGGCGAGGCAGGTGTCGAGGCCGATGAAATCGGCGAGGGTGAGCGGACCCATCGGGTGGTTCATCCCGAGCTTCATGATCGTGTCGACCGCGTCGGGCGTGGCGACGCCCTCGTACACGGCGAAGACCGCCTCGTTGATCATCGGCATCAGCACCCGGTTCGATACGAAACCGGGAAAATCGCGGCATTCGACCGGGACTTTTCCCATCTCCTTCGCAGCGGCGACGACGGCTGCAGCCGTCTCGTCCGACGTCGCTATGCCGCGGATCACCTCGACGAGCTGCATGACCGGGACGGGATTCATGAAGTGCATCCCGATGACTTTTCCGGGGCGCTTCGTCGCCGCACCGAGGCGCGTGATCGAGATCGAGGAGGTGTTCGAAGCGAGGATGGCCTCCGGCTTCAGGATCGCGTCGAGGCGAACGTAGAGCGCGCTCTTGACCGCTTCGTCCTCGACGATCGCCTCCACGACGAGGTCAGCCCCGGCGAGGGCGGTCAGGTCGGCTGACGGGAAGATCCGGGCGAGAGCGGTCTCCGCGGCTTCCGCGGTCACTTTTCCCTTCTCGACCTGGCGAGCGAGGTTCTTCCGGACGACGGCGAGACCCTTGCCCGCGAGGTCCACAGAGACGTCCGCCAGGACGACGTCCCTACCCGCGAGCGCGGCAACATGGGCGATTCCCGCCCCCATCTGACCCGCTCCGATGATCCCGATGCGCGTTATCGGCATGTCGACTCCATTCGGTCCGCGTCCAAAGCGGCGCCGGGTCGCAAAGCGTATCAGGGGGATGCGAGCCCCTCAAAAGGCCGGTCGGAGCTCGTTCCTGCGCGAAACCACGACGAGTGTGGCGCCGATACCCAGGAGCGACGCGACCGCCCACACCAGCGGTCCGGCAACCGGAATGAGGGACGCGACGCCGAGAAGGGCGAGGCCGACGGCAAGAGCCGCCGGGTCGCCGAAGAACGGACTCCCTCTCTTCGCTCCGCGCGTGACGCGCCGACCGATGGCCACGAAGACCGCCGCGAGGCCGAAGACCTTGGCCGCCATAAGGATCGTCAGCAGGAGGGCGGTGAAGAGGAGCCCCGCCATGGCCGGCAGCACGAGAAGGAGAAACGCCGAGACCAGCAGGGACGAAAGGACCCCTGCCGCGCCGATGGCCGCGACCGTCGCGAGGCTCTGCGGAAGGGACCCGGCAGCGGCCGAGACGGGGCGGGGGCCAAGGCGAAGGAGGAGAAGGCCGACGGCGAGCCACAGAGCGAGGAGGAGAAGCCGGAAAGCCAGGAGGAGACCGCTCACTGGTCTGGCCGCCAGCGGTGAGGTCTGGAGCTCGGCAGCGAAAGCGGCCTCGAGCTCTCCCACGCTCAGGACTCGACCGCCGACGGCCTGACGGGAGCCACCGTCGAATCGAACAACTCCCCCCACGACGAGGACATTGCCACGGACTTCTGCACCATCGTCGAGGATGACGTTCCCTCCGAAGGCGATGACGTCCTTATCGACCCGGCCTGCCACGCGAACGCTCCCGCCGACGGCGACGACGGTCCCGGCGAGGACACCCTCCACGACCGCGCCGCGGCCGAGGACGACGAGGTCGCCCGCCCGCAGCTCCCCGGCCCGGACCACGGAGCCCTGCTGCGCCCAGGCCAACCTCGGGACGGCGAGCAGGACGATGCTGGCGAGGAGAAGGAGCCGGCGGGCCATCGCTGGCCCCGTCTCAGCCCTGACGAGGGACGACGGCAACCGCCGGCCGCCGAAGCCGGACGAGGGCCACTCCGAGCGAGGAGGCCGCCACAACCGCCGCGGAGCCGAGGAGGGCGATCGCACCCCGGGGCATCTGTTGCGCGGCGCGACCGGTACCCTCGGCAAGGAGGGGCAGGGCCGTCATCAGGGTTGCGACAGGCCGGCCGAACGCAACGGCGACGAGCTCGATCCAGACGGTGACCGCCGTCGAGGGGCCGAGGCTCCAAAGGGGCGTCAGCGCAAGGCCGAGGCTTCCGGTCAGGAGGCCGAGACCGAGTCCAGCCGGCAGCCTCCAGTGCGAGGCGCGGCACACCTCCCAGGGTGCGAAAGGCCGGCGATCCAGGATCCGTCGGGCGAAATCGGCCGGGAGCCCGTCCCCTTGTGGAACCGCAACCAACTCGTCCAGAAGGACTTCCAGTCTCCGGTCGCGTTCGAGATCGCCCGGAGCCGGGGCGGAATCGGTGGTCAGCGCGTTCGTCGTCATCGTCCCGTCTCTCTATACGGTGCCTTTCGGCAAAAGATCTCGAAGGGCCTGCCGGGCCCGGAAGAGCTTGTTCTTGACCGTTCCCAGGGGCATCCCTTTCAGCTCGGCGATCTCCTCGTACGCCAGCTGGCCGTGGTGCCGGAGGCTGATGAGTTCCCGGTAGTCGTCCGGGAGGCGCTCGATGGCCAGATCGAGCGCCTCTCTCAGGCGGGTCCGGGAGAGCTCCTCCAGCGGGTCGGGCTTGCCGTCCACGGGATCGATCCTTCTCCCCTCCGATTCTTCGTCCGCCGGAAGCTGGAGGGGAATCGCACGAATTCGCCGCCGGCGAAGGTGATCGATCGAGGCGTTTCCCGCGATCCGGAAGGCCCATGTAGAGAACCGGTACCGCGGGTCGTACGAATCGAGGGCCGAGTAGATCTTGAAGAAAACCTCCTGCGTCACGTCGCGGGCATCCTCGGGGTCACCGAGGTAGCGCGACACGAACCGGAAGAGGCGCAGCTTGTACCGGTCGACGAGGACCGTAAACAGCTCTTCCTCCCCCGCGAGGATTCGGGCGACGAGATCGCCGTCGGAGAGCGCGCCCCCGGAGTCCACCTTGCGATCCTGCCACAGCGCGGGGTGCGCCACCGATTTAAGGAAATGGCGCGATGCGCCCCGATCCCACGCGGGACAATCCTGCGTGAGGCGCGCCCGGGATCGAGCACTTCGAACCGGAAGGTGATTGCATGAAACGACACATGGTCCTCCCGATCCTCCTCCTCTCCCTCATCGCGACCTTCGCCGTGCCGGTGTCCGCACAGTCGCTGCCGACTGTGATCGTGGCGACGTCGCCCACCGCCCCGGCGCCGGGCGATGTGGTCATCCTGAAGCTCTCGGGCCAGTGGCCGGACGGGTGCGTCCCCGAGGCTTCGCGGACGTCTCTGACGCAGGAGAGCTCTCTACTGCGCGTCACGTTCAACTACTCGGGCTTCTCCGCCAGCTGCACCGCCGTCGTCACGCCCTGGAGCCTCGACGTCTCCGCCGGCATGCTCGCCGCCGGAAGCTACACCGTCGAGGTCGTACGCACGCGGACCCTCATGCCGGCCGAGACGATCGGCACGGGCGCCTTCACGGTGACCCCGATTCCCGAGTCGACGGTCTGGCTTCCGGGCTTCTCCGCCACCGGCTCGACCTATGCTCTCACGAGCACGCTGACGGCCTTCAACAACACGGAGAACGCGGCGACGGTCTCGTACCTCGGAGCGTGGGACGCGCTCGGGGCATATACGTCACCGGCCCCGGTCGAGCTCGACGCTCACGCCGCCGGCATCCTCGACTCGCATTCGCTGCGGGAGGGCCAGGCCGTCCAGATGCTCTCCCTGCGCGCCCCGCGCCGCGTCGCGCTGCGTGCCACGCTCGAGAGGCTCCAGGCTGGTCCCGAGGCGTCCCCGAACGCTCCCGAGTCGCTGGGCCGGGTCGAGCTGCCCGTCTTCACCGAGCTCTTCCCGGCCGGTTCGACGGCCGTCGCGGGCGACGTCTCCCTCTCGGCGCTCGAGTGCGCGAGCGGACCCGAGGCACGCCGCCGGGTGAACCTCACCCTCTTCAACGCAGGAACCGTGGCGGCGAAGTTCCGCGTCTGGGCGGTCTCTCCCACCGCCGGCCCCGGGGGGAGCAGTCCGGAGCAGGAGTATTCCGTTCCGGCAACTTCCCTCGTCCAGTTCAACGCGCTCCCGCTCGAGGACCTTCCCGTCTGCCAGGTCGGTGGCGCCTGGTTCCGAATCACCGGCGACCAGCCGTTCCTGGCCTACGTCTCCACCGTTCGCCCCGAGAACCTGCCCGGCGTCCTGCCGTACGAGATCTTCCCGGCGCGTTCGGATCGCTGATCCGTTCCCTTCGTGGACGTGGATCGGGGCGCCCTCACGGGCGCCCCGATTCGTTTCGGAGCCCGGGCGAACCGCGGCCCGGTCCGCCGCGGACGTTCCCGCTACCAGATGCCCGGCCGGTCGGCCTCGGGCATCACCATCGGGCCGGTGTCCGCGCAGCCGAAGGCGGCGTGGAACTCGGGGAGCGCAGACAGCGGCCCCAGGACGCGGAAGCGGCCGGGGCTGTGCGGATCGGTGTTGAGGCGCACCCGAAGCGCCTCGTCACGGATGTTGTTCCGCCAGACCGCCGCGTAGTTGAGGAAGAAGCGCTGGGCAGGGGTGTATCCGTCGATCTTTCCCGCCGTATTCGGGTCCTTGCCAAGCGCCTTGCCAAGCGCCTCATAGGAGACCTTCAGGCCGCCGAGGTCCGACACGTTCTCGCCGACGGTCAGCTTGCCGTTGATGGACTGATCGGCCAGAGGCCTGTAGCCGTCGAACTGCTTCACGACGAGGGCCGTCCGCGCGTCGTACGCCTTCCGGTCCTCGTCGGTCCACCAGTTCTTCAGGTTTCCGTCGGCGTCGTAGCGGCTGCCGGAGTCGTCGAAGCCGTGCGTCATCTCGTGCCCGATGACGACGCCGATGCCACCATAGTTGACGGCGTCGTCACCGTCGGCCCAGAAGAACGGGGGCTGCAGGATCCCGGCCGGGAAGACGATCTCGTTCATCGTCGGGCTGTAGTACGCGTTGACGGTGGGAGGCGTCATCCCCCACTCGGTCCGGTCGATCGGCTTGCCGAGCTTTCCGAGGTTGCGCTTCACCTCGAAGGCGTTGGCGGCGATCACGTTGTCGAACCAGGACCCGCGGGAAACCTCGAGGTTCGAGTAGTCACGCCACTTGTCGGGGTAGCCGATCTTGACCCCGAAGGCCGCGAGCTTCTTCTGCGCAGCCTTCTTCGTCCCGGCGCCCATCCAGGGGGCGGCCTCGATGCGGTCCTTCAGGGAGGCCCGGAGATTCTCGACGAGAACCTTCATCCGCTCCTTGGACTTCGGAGAGAAGGCCTTCTCGACGTAGATCTGGCCGAGCGCCTCCCCGAGGGCGCTGTCGGTGGCCGCCTGGACCCGCTTCCAGCGTTCCTCCTGCTCGGGGATGCCATTCAGCGTACGGCCGTAGAAGGCGAACGCCTCCTCGTCGAACCGCTTCGGGAGGTAGGCGGCCGAAGCGCGCACGAGGTGCCAGCGAAAGTAGGCCTTCCAGGAATCGAGCGGCTCGGAGCCGGCCATCGCGGCGAAGGCGGATGCGAACTCGGGCTGGCGGACGTTCAGCTCCTGGCTCTCGGGGACTCCCATCGCGGCGAGGTAGGCCTTCCAGTCGTAGCCCGGGGCGCTTTCGACGAGCCGGGCGACCGTCTGCTTGTTGTAGTTCTTCTCGGGGTCACGCAGCTCGACGCGGGTGCGCGAGGCCTTCGCGAGCTTCGTTTCGAGGTCCATCACGACGGCGGCTTTCGCCTTCGCGGCGTCGGCCGGCTCGCCGAGGAGACCCAGCATCTTCGCCACGTGGGAGAGGTACTTCTCGCGGATCTCCTTCGACTTCGCGTCGTCCTTCAGGTAGTAGTCCCGGTCGGGAAGGCCCAGCCCGCCCTGACTGAGCATCGGGATGTACCGGGTCGTCTCCTTCTGGTCCTGGGCGACGAAAAAGCCGTAGCCGGCCATGAGGCGCCGGCCGTGCAGCTCGGCAACGAGCTTCGGCAGGCCGGTATTCGACTTCACCCCGTCGATCCTCGCGAGCCAGGGCTCGAGCGGTTTCGTTCCCGCCTTCTCGATGGCGGCCTCGTCCATACCCGAGGCGAAGAAGTCACCGACTTTCTGCTTCACGCTCCCCTTGGGCCAGTCCGTCTTCGCGGAGGTCTCCTCGAGGATCGTCCTCAGGACCGCCCGATTCCGGTCGGCCAGCTCCTCGAAGGAGCCCCAGCGCGACTTGTCGGCCGGAATCGGGTTCGCCTTCAGCCAGCCTCCGACGGCGTACTGGTAGAAGTCCTCGCAGGGCTTCACGGACGGATCGAAGGCCGCCGGATCGACGGGCTTCAGGACCGGGCTGGCCGCCAGGGCGGACGGTCCGGCCGCCGAGGCGACGAGGGAAAAGGTGAGAACGGGGATCACGAGGGCACACTTCGAGCGCATCGCTCCTCCTTGCTGGCCGGACTCTACGCGCGAGCGCGGTGCGGGGGTTCATCTCGTGTGCGACGGGCACCGCCCCGCTCCCGTACGATGAGTCCATGCCCGACGGACCCTCCGCCCTCGCATTCGCGGCGGCCACGAAGAGCTACGGTCACGTTCTCGCCCTCTCCGGGCTGACGCTCGAGGTCCCGCCCGGAGTCGTCTTCGCGCTCGTCGGGCCGAACGGCGCCGGGAAGACGACCGCGATCGGGCTCCTCACCGGGCTCCTCGCCCCGACCTCGGGAACGACGGCCGTCTTCGGCGTCGACGTCGCGACGCGCCCGGTCGACGCCAAGCGGCTCCTCGGCTTCGTCCCCGACCGTCCCTGGCTCTGGCCCCGCTGGACCCCGCGCGAGTCGCTCCGGTTCGTGGGAGCGGTCTTCGAGGGGCGCGGCCGGGCGCTCGAGGAGAGGATCGACCGCGAGCTGACGGCTTTCGATCTCGAAGCCGCCGCGGATCTCACGAACGAGACGCTCTCCCACGGTACGCGGCAGAAGGTCGCGCTCGCGCAGGCGTTCCTCCACGACCCGAGGCTCTTCGTCCTCGACGAGCCGATGGTGGGCCTCGACCCGCTGGCCCAGAGAGTCCTCGTCGGAAGGCTGCGTGAGCGGACCGCCGGGGGTGCGGCCGTGCTCCTGACGACGCACCAGCTCTCCCTCGCCGAGGAGGTCGCCGACGACGCCGGGGTCCTCGTGAAGGGAAGTCTCGTGGCCCGCGGACAGCCGCTCGCGATGACGGCCCGCGGCCGGACGGGCCGCCTGTCCGAGCTCTTCTTCGATCTGACGTCGGACGACGGCAGGTCGTGAGCGCCGCGCCGACGGCCCTCGCAAGCTCGTTGAAGGCCCTCGCACGCGGTCTGTCGCCCCGCTCGACGTGGGAGGCCGCCGGAGCGCTCTGCGTCGCCGCCACGGCGCTCGCCCTCGTCCTCGCCGAATACGCCGGCCTGACGTTTCTCCTCCGGATCTCCGAGCGCGGGTTCGTCGAGCTGCCGTCGCTCGTCCCGTCGATCCTCCTGGAGCGGCTCCTCGCCGGGGCGCTTTCCGGAACGGCCGTCCTCCTCCTCCTCGGCTCGCTCACCACGGCCGTGTCGACGCTGTTCCTTTCCGAGGAGCTCGTCTTCCGGATGACCCTCCCGATCCCGCATGCGCGGCTCCTCCTCCGGCAGACGGCCGTGACGATCGCACTCTCCTCCGGCCCGGCGCTCCTCCTCGTCCTGCCCGCGCTGGTCCTGGCCGCACGGCGCGCACCCTCCGCCCTCGCGGGCGCCGGCGCTCTGGCAGCCTCATTCCTCTTCGTCGTCCTGCTCGCGGGGACTCTGGGCTCGGCGCTCTCCCTCGGCGTCGTCGCGCTCTTCCCGCCTCGTCGCGCCCGGCTCCTCGCGGCATTCCTCTCGACCGCGGGCCTCGCCGTCGCGCTCGTCGGCGTGCGGAGCGCACGCCCCGAACGCCTCCTCGACCCCGGAGACGCTCTCGAGCTCCTCCTCCGCGTCGGGACGTCGCCCGTGGACGCCCCGGGATGGAACCCGCTCGCCCTCGCCGCGAACGCGGCGACCCGGGGTCTCGCGGGGGACTACGCGGGCCTCCGGATCGCGCTCGTGCTGCTCGCGTCGGCCGTCGTTCTCCTCGTGATCCTCTCCACAGTCCTCGCGCCACTCCACCTGCGACTCCTCCGCCAGAGCCGCGAGGAGGGCGAGGCCCCTGCCGGCCGCCGAACCGTCCGTCTCGCCGCCTCCGCGACGGCCGAGCTCCTCCGGGCCGAGATGCGAACGCTCCTGCGGGACGCGGCGACCCCCGCGCAGCTCGGCACGCTCACGGCGGTCTTCGTCCTCGACCTCCTGAACCTGCGGCTGCTCCCCTCCGGCGACGCCGCGTCCCGTGACATCGTCCACGGCTTCCAGACAGGCCTGGGCCTTTTCCTCGTCTCGGCCCTCTCGCTGCGCTTCGCCTACCCCGCCGTGTCGACGGACGGCCGGGCCGCGCTGCTCCTGCGGACGCTTCCCCACTCCCCCGTAAGCCATCTCGTCGCCCGGTGGGTCGTCCGGGCCGTGCCCTCGCTCTCGGCCGCGCTCCTGCTCGCGATCGCGTCGGCGGTCGTCCTCAAGGCCTCGGGTTTCGCCCTCGCCGCGGCCCTCGCCGCCGCCGCCGTCGGCGGCCTCGCGATCCCCGCCCTCCAGCTCGGTCTCGGGGCTCTCTTCCCGCGCTACGACGCCCCGAATCCCGTCTCGGTCGCCCTCGGTCCCGGCGGCCTCTTTGCGATGGCCCTCTCGACTCTGCTGGCGGTGGTGCCGGTCCTCTTCGTGAGTGAAGGTCTCCGGAGCCTCCTCGAGATGCTCCTCGGCGTCCGGCTGGACTCGCGCCTGCTGCTGGCAGCATGGAGCACCCTGGCGGCTGCTCTCGCGGCCGGGGCGCTGTTCGCCGCCGCGAGGCGCCTGCCCCGCGCCGACCTCCCGGCCAGCTGACGATCAGGCGACGCGGTGCCGCGGCGCCTCTCCGCCCAGCACCCGGACGACCTCTTCGCACGCCGTCCGGGCCATTGCGAGGCGGGTCTGGAGGGTCGAGGAGCCGAGATGCGGCAGGAGGACGACGTTCGCGAACGTCAGGAGGGCCTGGTGGACCGCCGGCTCCCTCTCGAAGACGTCGAGCCCCGCGCCGCCGAGGTGGCCCGAGGCGAGGGCGGCGGCGAGCGCGGCCTCGTCGACGATCGGCCCGCGCGCCGTGTTGACGAGGATCGCACCCTCCTTCATCCGCGCCAGCTCGTCCGCGCCGAATCGGCCGCGCGTTTCCGGCGTGAGTGGCGCATGGATCGTCAGGACGTCCGACTCCGCGAGCAGGCGCTCGAAGGCCTCGGGCGGGTCGTCTCCCGCAAGGGAGATGACCTTCATCCGGAACGCCTCGGCGCGACGGGCCACAGCCCGTCCGATCCGGCCCAGCCCGTAGACACCGAGCGTCCTTCCCTCGAGCGAGAGTCCCATCAGCTCGAGCGGCTTCCATCCATCCCAGCTCCCGGAGCGGATCAGCGCGTCCCCTTCGCGGAAACGCCGGGCGACGGCGAGGATGAGGAGCCACGTGAGGTCGGCGGTCGCCTCGGTCAGGACTCCGGGCGTGTTCGTCACGACCACGCCCAGCCTCCGACACGCGTCGAGATCGACGTTGTCGGTCCCGACGGCGCAGTTGGAGACGATCTTCAGGTGCGGCGCGAGCGACAGAAGGGCCTCTGTCACTTTCTCCCGGGGGGTCGGAATGACTGCGAAAGAGTCGGGAAAGTACAAGGGCGCTTCGGCGTCCCAGGCGCCGGGGCGCCCGACGACGACCTCGAAGCCCGCGAGGATCTCGGTCGTGGAGGGCTCGGGGAGGGGCTGCGACACGAAGACCTTCACCCGGACAGGTTACCGCCACCAGAAGGTACGATCCGGCCCTGCATGGAGCACCACTGGCGAACTTTTGCCGCTCCCCGTCCGTAGATAGCGGGACATGAAGGCGACACGCGCCCTCGCCCTCGGCGCACTCGGCGCTTCACTGATCGCGATGGCCCTGCCTCGCTTCGAGGCGGCGCAGCCGCGGGGCCTCTCCATCACCCGGCCTCAGGCCGTCCGGATCGCCGACGTCGAAGCCCGCCGCCTCGGCATTCCGGTGGACAGGGCGTTCCGGACGGAGACCTGGGAAGAGAACCCCCTGCTCGAGCAGGAGCTCTCGAAGGACACTGCCGCCCGGCGGCGTCTCGCGACCGACGCCGTCGTCGGTCCCCGGCTCGGCGGCTTCCGCGTCACCTACTTCCGGCCGGGCCTCGAGAAGTTCCCGGAGTTCGGTTACGTCGTCGTCGGACTCCACGGCGGGATCCTCGGGGCGCGGACCCGGGCCCGCGCCGAGGAGAAAGGGGCGCAGCCTGCCATAGCCGACCTGCGCCTCGCCGCCGACCGCTTCGCCGCGTCCAGGGCCTTTCCGGGAGCACCCCGCCCCGAGTTCGACAGCGCGCGGCCCACCGTCCTCAGGGAGAGGACCGACCACATCTTCCGGTACCGCGTTCCTCACGCTGGCCCGCCCGAGACCGTTTCGTTCTTCCTGAACGTCTACTTCGTCGGCGAACGTCTGTCCGGGTGGGACCTGTACGAGGAGTACCGCGACGGGCGTGCGTTCCGGTACGAGCTGGGCGGCAGCATCGTCACCACGCTGCTGCGGTTCGTCTCCGTCTTCGGTCTCCTCTTTCTCCTCCTGGGGATCTTCCTGAAGAAGTACCACGCCGGAGAGGTAGGGGTCGGGACCGGCGCCTGGCTCTTCGGTGGCCAGCTCCTCCTCCTGCTGCTCGTCGACGTTTCGCTCTATCGAGCCCAGGGCTACGGGGTCGGCTTCGGCGGCACGGACGCCTTCCAGACGGCGGCAGCGCAGGCCGCGTTCCGGTTCCTCTTCTTCGACGTGCCGCTGGCGACACTGGTCTTCCTCTCGTGGTCGGTGGGCGAGAGCTACGCCCGCGAGCGTTGGGGCGACCGCCTCGCATCGTTCGACGCGCTCCTGCGGAGAGACCCGTTCAACGCGACGGTCGGAGGTTCGCTTCTCACCGGCCTCCTCGTCTCGCCCGCGGTCGCCGCGGCGGCGCTCGTCCCGTTCCTACCGTCGATCGCCCTCGGGAAGGCGGTTCCCGTTCTCGGCGACCTCTCGACTCTCGTCCTCTCGTCCGAGGCGGGTCCGGCGACGGCGGTCCTGGTGGCGCTGGGAAGCGCGATTCCCGTCGCCGTCGTGGCAATCCTCTTCGCCCTTTCGGCGTTCCACCGCCGCCGGTTTCTCGTGCTCGGCTTCGTCGCGTCCGCCGTCATCGGCTCGGTCCTCGCGATCGGCCTCGCTCCCGTCGGTCCCGAGGTTCCCAGGTTCCTCCTCGGATTCGGAGCGCCGCTGGCGGCCGCAGGCGTCTTCATCGCTTCCGACCTCCTCGCCTCGGCCGTGTCGCTGTTCGGGGCGACGCTCCTTCTCGGGCTCCTTCCCCTCCTGCGCTCTTTCGAGGGGCCGGCGCTCCACGGCACGGCCGCGGCTCTCCTCGCACCCTTGCTCGTCCTTCTCGTCCTCGCGGTGGCGGGACTCGCCACGAAGCGGACCGTCCAGTACCGCTACGAGGACCTCGCGCCACACGTGAGGCGGATCGCCGAGCGCGAGCGGGTCAAGGCCGAGATCGACGCCGCGAACCGCATCCAGGCGGCGCTCCTCCCGCCGAGCGACCCCAAGCTGCCGGGTGTCGTCGTCGCGTCCCACTACCGCGCCGCCACCGAGATCGGGGGCGACTACTTCGACTTCCTCCCGCTCTCCGAAGGTCGGCTCGGCCTCGCGTTCGGCGACGTCGCGGGCCACGGCCTCACGAGCGGTATCGTGATGGCGATGGCGAAGTCGGCCCTCCTCGTCCAGACCGGGCACGACCCCTCGCCCGTCCGCGTCATGGAGGTGCTGAACGAGACGGTGAGGAAGACGGCGCCGAAGCGGATGCTGATGACGTTCTTCTTCGGCGTCCTCGACCCACCCACCGGGACGCTCCGCTACTGCTCCGCCGGGCACCTCGACCCGTACGTCGTCCGCGCGGGAGGCGGGGCGGTCGAGCCCCTCTCCGCCTGGGGCTTCCCGCTCGGCGTGAAGCGGCGCGAGCCGTTCGTCGAGCACGTGTCGCAGCTCCACCCCGGCGACCGGCTCGTCCTCTACAGCGACGGTCTCATCGAGGCGCTCGACGACGACGGCGAGCCGTTCGGCTTCACGCGCTTCGAGGACGTCCTGCGCGACGCGGCGCGCGACGGCGCAAGCGAGATCCGCCACTCGCTCCTGGCGGCCGTGAAGCGGTTCACGCGCAACCGCCCGCCGGAGGACGACCAGACCCTCGTCGTCCTGTCGCTCAGCGCCGGACTGGCCACAGGCGAAGCGGCGGCCTGAGGACCGCGAGCACCCCGCCCGCCGGGGCCCGCCGTCAGGGCTCGCGCCGGGCCGCCCTGGCTTCCTCGAGCTCTTCGAGCGTCTTCGGCCAGTCGTCCTTCAGAAGGCGCGAGAGCGCACGGTCGGCCAGGAGTCTGCCGCCGGTCTGGCAGGTGGCGCAGTAGTTCGCCTCGTTGTCGGCGTAGACGAGGCGCTGCACCAGGTCGCCGCACGCGGGGCACGGCTTGCCGAACCTGCCGTGGACGGCGAAATCCGCGCGGAAGGCGGTCACCTTTTCGGGAAAGCGCTCCCCCGCCTCGGCGCGGAGGCGCGCGAGCCACGAGGCGAGCGTCGTCCGCGTCGCCGCGTGGAGGCAGGCCACGTCTTCATCCGCGAGCTTTCGCGTGAGCGCGAAGGGCGACATTCGCGCTGCATGGAGGATCTCGTCGGAATACGCGTTCCCGATGCCGCTGAAGAGGCGCGGGTCCGTCAGCGCGCGCTTGACGGTGTGGCTCTCGGATCGGAGGGCCGCGGCGAACACGGCGACGCCAGCCTCGAGCGGCTCGACTCCGCCGCGCGAGAGGGCCGCGAGCTCGTCCTGGGTCGCGACGACGTGGAGGGCCGCCTTCTTCTTCGGGCTCGCCTCGGTCAGCAGGAGCGTCGCACCCGGGACGTCAAAGGCGGCGAGGCCGACCTTCTTCGGCACCGGCGCACGCGCCGCGTCCTTCCAGTGGAAGCGCCCCGCGATCATCAGGTGGACGACGAGGAACGGCCCGCCGTCGAGCTCGAAGACGACTCTCTTCCCGAGCCTCCGGAACCCGCGGATCGTCTTCCCTTCGGCGGCCGAAAGCGGCGGAACAACCGTCCGGAGGAGGAACGGCGAGACGACGCGGACCTTCTCGAGCGTCCGCCCCGCGAGCTTCCGGGTCAGGTGCTCGACGTAGAGCGCGACGTCGGGGAGCTCGGGCACGTCACTTCGGTGCCTTCGTCAGGACGAACCAGATGATCGCGTGCGCGAAGCCTGCCCACACGAGGGCAAATGCGAGAACTCCCCACGGCCTCTTCTCGGAATGCGCCACCATCGCCGCCCCGCCCCCGGGGAGGAGCCGGACAATGACCGACTTCCCGCGGAGCTTCGGCACCAGGCCCCCCTTCGCGGCGTCCCAGAGCCCGATCGCGGTGACCGTCTCGCCCGGGGCGATCACCTTCTCCGTCAGGGTGCACGCCGCGAGGTCCGACGCGGTGGCCGCTTTCGTCCGCATGTCCTTCCGGACCGTTCCGTCGTCGTCGGACATGGCGTCGTCCATCAACGAGAGCATCGCGCCGAGCTTCGCGAGCCCCATCTGGGTGAACTCGGTCGACCCGACGTACCGGATCGCGCGCTCGGCGTCCTCGAGGTCTTTCATCTCCTTCTCGGGGAACTCTTCCAGGAGGCTGAAGCCGAGGAGGTGGACGTCGCCCCGGTTCGAGCGGATGACCGAAGGGCTGAGGGCGAAGCCGGCGACCGTCGAGCCGCCGGGACGTTCGTGGCCCCTGGAATCGACCGTGGCCGGGTTCTTCGCGTTGTACTCGTAGGCGACACAGGGCCGTCCGCTGAAGGGCGCTTCCAGCGTTGCCCCGAGCGGCTCGATCGGCCCCCAGACCGCCTCCTCCTTCCCGTCCTCGAGGGGAAGGCCCTGCTCGGCGCGCTTCAGCGCCCCCGAGTCACCCGAGCCGAACATCACCGCCTTCACCTGGGAGACGACCATGACGAGGCCGAGCGAGCCGAAGCCGGCGAGGATCAGCGCCGGAAGGGTCTCGATCTTTCCCCAGAGGAGGTAGAGATAGCCTCCGAAGAGGCCGAGGAGGACGACTGTGGCGATTGTGCAGCCCTTCTTGATCATGGGGATGTCTCCTTGGCGCGTTCCAGTGCGCGCTCCATCGACGGCTTCACCCTCGTATGGCCCGGTAGAGGACCAGGCCGATCCCCGGCACGTTCAGGAGGAAGGCGACCGGGATCGCCTTCGCGAGCTTCCGCTGCCAGTTGGAGGTCACGAAGTGCCCGAGGGCGAGCCCGTGACCCGGGATCAGCCGGACGTGCTTCGCGTCGAGCCATCGCGCCGAGAGGAGACCCTGACGCGTCGCCGACCAGGTCCCAACCGCTGCCACCTCGGTGCCCGGAGGAACGATCCACTCGTTTGCCTTCAGGGACTGGAGGTCGGGCGTCTCCCTCTCGTCGACGAAGACGGTCTCGAGGGCCGCCGAGCCGTCCGGCTCCCTCCGGTCCTTCGGGAGTGGCCCCAGTCCGCTCTCTCGAGCGACCTCCTTCAGCCTCTGCCAGACCTCGGGACCGCGCACGAGCCGCAGGCCGAACGCTTCCAGCCCTGGCCACCCGAAGAGAGCGACGTCGCCGCGTGCCGACCGGATCGCGACGTGGGCCAGCCCCTTTCCCGACGCGACGACCACCCGTCGCGTCTCCTCTTCCTCGTCCTCGCCCTTCCCGACGACCTTCGCGAACGACGCCTCGAATGCCCAGGCGACACAGGGCCTCCCCGTCAGCGGCGCCTTGAGCGTCGGCCCGCGCAGAACGAGAGGCCCGCTTGCGGCCTCGAGGGACCCGTCCCGTGGCGACAGTCCCTTCGCCTCGCGATCGAGCGCGGCCGCGTGCGCACGCTCCGTCCTTCTCAGGACGATCGCCCCTACGAACAGAGTGGCCCCGGCCGCTCCGGCAAAAGCCGCGATCGGCGCGACGTCTCCGAAAGCGGATCCCCACAGGAGGACCAACCAGGCGCCTAAGACCGTCACGAAGACCGCCGTCAGGAGAGCGGTGAACCTCGATTTCATGGTTGTTGGCGGCGGAGTCTACCCGCTCGGCATACTCTTTCGCAGGCGGCCGCGGCCGCGGGAGGACGCCATGGAATATCGAAACCTCGGACGCTCGGGTCTGAAAGTCTCGCCGCTCTGCCTTGGAACGATGATGCTCGGCCGCTGGGGGAACACGGACGAAGCCGAGTGCGTGAGGATGATCCACCGCGCGCTCGACGCGGGGATCACGTTCATCGACACGTCGAACAACTACGGCGAGGGCTCGTCGGAGGAGATCGTCGGCAAGGCGCTCGCGGGGCGGCGAAGTCAGGCCGTCCTCGCGACGAAGGTCTGGGCGCCGATGGGTCCCGGGCCGAACGAGAAGGGGCTCTCGAGGAAGGCGATCCAGGAGCAGGTGGAGGCGAGCCTGAGGCGTCTCGGCACCGACGTCATCGACCTCTACCAGATCCATCGCCCTGACCGGACGACGCCGTGGGACGAGACGCTCTCGACGCTGACCGACCTCGTGAGGCAGGGGAAGGTCCGCTACGTCGGCTGCTCGACGAGCCACGCGACCGACACTTCAGTCAGCCCCTGGACTCTCCGCCTCGAGGCCTGGGAGATCGTCGAAACGCTCTGGCTCTCCGAGAAGCATGGCTTCGAGCGGTGGACCTCGCTCCAGCCTCCGTACTCGATCCTCCGCCGGACGATGGAAGCCGAGCACTTCCCGATGACGCAGCGCTTCGGCATCGGGAACATGGTCTGGAGCCCGCTCGAGGGCGGCTGGCTCGCCGGCAAGTACCGGAAAGGGCACGAAAACCCTCTCGACACGCCTCGTGCCGTCAAGTGGGTCGGAGACCTCGACAACCCGAAATTCGCGCACCGCCTGGACGTCGTCGAGGAGCTGCTGAAGCTGGCGGAAGGGAAAGGGACGACCCTCGCCTGCTTCGCCCTGAAGTGGACTCTGCGGCACCCCGCCGTGACCGCGACGATCATCGGGCCGCGGACGATGGAGCAGCTCGAAGACGCGATCGCCTCGCTCGAGATCCAGGTTTCGGACGAGGAAGCCGCCCGTGTAGATGCGCTCGTCCCTCCGGGGACGAGCGCGCTGTAACGGGCGTCACAGACGTTACAGTCGACGGCGGCTCGCGACCTCTAACCGGATGCGGGAGGAGTCCCTCCGGGCGCCCCGCCCGGCCCGGAACCGCCAGCGGGGCGGCTTCCCCCGCGCCCGCGGCGGCGGCGCCTCCTGCTGCCACCGTCGCGAACGGCGCCCCCGTTCGCCGCGCCGGCAGCCACGTCGCCGCGCGGCGGCGACATCTGGGGGCGCGGTGCCTGGGGACTCTGTTCGATGGGGCGAGGCGCACTCCCGGCTCCCCCGTCTCCCTCGGTGCGGGGACGCTCCGGTTGGGGACGGTCGCCGTGGGGGCGTTCGCCACGGGGCCGTTGGTTCCTCGGGCGTTCGCCGCGTGGACGTTGTGCGCCCGGCCCCGGACCCGCCTGCCGGGGACCGTCCTGCCGGGGTCCAGCCTGCGAGGCGGCCGCTGGTGCCGGAATCGCGGCTTCTCCGCGCGGAGCCCCCTGGAGCGCACCCTCGGCTTTCCCGCCCCGGCCTCGGCCCCGGCGCCTCTTCTTTGCGCGTCCGTCCGCCTCTGCAGCGCCGCTCCTTGGCGGCTGGGCGGGTGGATGGACCTCGCCGCCGCGCGGGCGCGCCTTCTCCCTTTGAGCCCTGCGGCGGGCTTCGTCGACTTCCCGCTGGCGGCGCTTTTCCGCCTGTCGTTTTTCTTCTTCGGCCCGCCGGGCCGCCTCGCGGGCGGCCTCTTCCACTTTCCAGGCGGCGTCGATCTCGTCCGCCTCGGCCCTCTCCTCGTCCGAGAGGACGGACCGGAATGCGATGACGATCTCGGCATTTCCCGCCTGGGCGCGGATTGCCTCGACGAGCCGATCCCTCACCGGCGTGTGCGCCTCGCCGGCGACGAGCGGCACGGCGGCGCGTTCCGCCAGGACCATACGGGTGAAGAAGACCTGCTTCTCCTCGTCCGGCTCCGAACCCTTCACGGTGAGGACGTAGAAGTCGCGGTCGTGGTCGAAGTCGTTCCCGACCATCCGGAAACGGGGCAGCGCCTCGTGCACGAGCTCGGCAAGGATCTCGAGGTACTTTTCTCCGAGCTCCCAGGTCTGCTCCATGGAGACGACCCGGTCCCGAAACATCTTCGGCATCGCCATTCGCGGTGGTCCTCGTCCGCGCGCGTCGGGCGCGCGGGGTCGGCAGGAGTCTAGCCGGTCCCTCCGGAAGCCGTCAGGACCCGATCCCGCCGAGCGAGAGGATGGCCCGCGCGTGCGCCTCCGGACTGAACCGGGCTCCGAGCGCGGCGGCTCCCGCCGTGAGGCGGTCCGCCAGTCCCTCGCGGACGAAGCGGAGCAGGGCCGCGGTGAGGGCGCCGGCGTCGCCGGGAGGAACGAGAAGACCGGATACCCCTTCTTCGACGACGACCGCGAGTCCCGGGACGTCCGACCCGATGACGGGCCTCTGGTGGGCCACGGCGTCCGCGGCGATCCCGGAGCCGGTCGCGTGGCGGTAGGGGCAGACAACGGCATCGCAGGCGTCGAAGAGGAGGCCGCGCTCTTCGGCCGCGAGGAACCGGAGGAAAAGGCGGACCCCGGGTGGAGCGGGGCGGGAGGCGAGGAGCTTCGCCTCGCCCCACGGCTCTCCCGCGAGGAGGAGCACCGCATCGCGTTGAGCGCGCCTCACCCCTTCGAACGCCTCGAGAAGGACGTCCCACCCCTTGTAGGGGCGCAGGAGGCCGCTGAAAAGGAAGACTGGTGCGTCCGGCGGGAGGTCGAGGCGCGCGCGCGCCTCGCCTCTCGGAACGATCAGGGCCGGTTCCGACGGGTGGGGCACGAGGGCGGCTCGCGCCTCGGGCACCTCGCGCCGCGCCGTCGCGAGGTCGCCGGCGTTCTGGACCGCGAGGACGTCGGCCCGCCGGAGCGCGAGGCGGGCGAGCGCCCTGCGGGGCGCCCCCGCCTCGTGGTCCGCGAGGTTGTGGCAGAGAAGGAGGCGGACGGCGTCCGGCGCCTCGGCCCGGTGCGAGGAGAGGAAGACGGAGAGGTGGGGCGCAAAGACCGAGGTCCAGAAGGCCGCCGCCGCGAGCCGTGCTCCCCGCTGGGCTGCGAGCTCGGCTGCGCGCCGGAACGAGAGCGGGTTGAAGCCGTCGAGGAGCGCGGCGACCTCGAGGTCGGCAGGAAACGCACCCTCGCCGCGGTCCGCCACGCCCGGGTAGAGCGATCGCGGGTACATCCTCGCGAAGGTGATCACGAGCGGCGGCACGCCGAGGCTCGCCATTGCGCGCGCGAGCCTCACGGTCTGGTCGGCGATGCCGCTTCGCCAGGGAGGCACCGGGCCGAGAAGGACGACCCTCGTCATTTCGCGTCCCGCTTCACCGCGAGAGGAGGAACGCCTTCAGGTACTCGGTCTCAGGACAGTCGATCGAGACCGGGTGATCGGGTCCGGCGCCGCGCCGCTCGAGGATGCGTACCGGAACGCCCGCGTCGAGGGAGGCGGCGAAGAGGACCTTCTGGAAGAGATCGGTGGAGATCGGGCCCGAGCAGGAGCAGGCGAGGAGGAGGCCGCCCGGCGACAGGAGCTTCAGCGCGAGCCGGTTCACGTCCTTGTAGCCGCGGCAGGCGCGGTCGACGTCGGGCGTCTTCTTCGCGAAGGCGGGTGGGTCCGTGACGACGACGTCCCACGTCTCGCCACGGGCCACGCGGGCGCGGAGGTCCTCGAAAACGTCGGCGGCGACCGTCTCGACTCTCGCGAGGTCCTGTTCGTTTGCGAGGTGGTTCTCCCGGGCGAGGGCGAGGGCCGGCTCGGAGGTATCCACGTGCGTCACCCGCGAAGCGCCCCCGGCCAGGGCGGCGACGCCGAAGGCACCCGAGTAGGAGAAAAGGTTCAGGACGCTCCGCGAGACGGCGAGGCCCCGGACGAGGTGCCGGTTCTCACGCTGGTCGAGAAAGAACCCGGTTTTCTGACCGCCCGCGAGGTCCGCGAGGAACCTCATTCCCCGCTCGCGGAACGGCACGCGTCCTGGCGGCGGGTCGCCCGCGAGGAGCTCGTCTTCGAGCGCAAGCCCTTCACCGTGGCGGCTCGCGAGGTCGTTGCGCTGGAGGATCGACGCCCCCGGCAACAGCTCCCGGAGGGCCGGCAGCCAGAGGGGACGCGCCGCGTCCGTCCCTGCCGTCGTCGCCTGGACGACGAGGACGTCTCCATATCGATCGACAACGAGACCGGGGAGGCCGTCCCCCTCGGCGTGGACGACACGGTAGCCATCCGTCTCCGCCGGCACGAGACGATCGCGAAGCGCCCGAGCCGACGCCACGCGCCCTTTCACGAAGCCCGCATCGAGAGGCCCGTCGTCGAACCTCCAGAGGCGCGCGGCGATGGAGGAGCGGGGTGAGGCGAACCCGCGGCCGAGGAGCGCGCCCGATGCCGCGCGGACCTCGACCTCGGCTGCGTCCGGGGCCGGACTCCCAGAGAGGGCGCGCGAGAAGACCCAGGGGTGGCGGCGACGGGCAGCGTCGTCGCGTCCCGGCCTGAGGAAAAGCGGCTTCGACATTCGAATCGTGAGTTTAGGCGGGAGGGGTGGCGCGGTGTACGCTTTCGGAGCCGATGGAGCTCGTCCTCGCCCTCTTGCTCGCGGTGGCCCTCGTCGCGCTCGCCTCCACCTGGAGCGCGTTGGGCACGGAGAGAGCCCGCGCGCGAAGGATCGAGACCCGGTCGACCGGCACCCGCACGGACTCCGGTTCGACGCTGGCGTCGGCCTTTCCCGAAGCGGCCCCTCCGGAGCCGTGCGTCGTCACCGAGCCACGCGCCCCTCGCCCCGAGCCCGTGTCACCCCGGGCCCTGTCGATGCCGGGGGCCGTCTCACTCGAGCGTCTGGCGGCGGCCCTCGAACCTCCGGCCGCGCGCCTCGCGACCTGCATCGAAGGATCGGAGGCGACCCTCGCGGCCGCCGCGGAGCGGCTCCGGACGCCGATGCCGCCTTCTGCTCCCGCTTCCGAGCCGTGGCAGACCCCGGCTCCCGGGCTCGGCGCGGAGGGGCTCGAGGGGGCGCTCACGACCGCGGAGCGGATCTCGGATGAACGCGCCCACCTCGCCGACGAGGTCCGAAGCCTGAGGTCCGCCCTCGACCGGGTGGTCGCTCTCGACGGAGGACTGGCCCGCGGCCTGACGGAGCTCTCGCGCAACGCCGAGACCCTCCTGCCCTTTGCTTCGTCTCTGGCCGGCCTGGCCGACCGGGCCAACCTCCTCGGCCTGAACGTCTCGCTCCTGGCTGTCCGCGCCGGCGACGCCGGGACCCCCTTCGAGGAAGCGGCGGCCGAGCTGCGCGGGCTGTTCGAGGAATCGCGGCGCCTTTCCCGCGAGCTCTCCGAGGCCGCCCGCCGGACCAACGGCGGCATCCGCAAGATGGCGACGTCCGTCGAGGAGTCGGCCAGCGCCGCCGCCGCGGGCCTGGAACGCGGGGTCCAGGCGTCGGAACGGCTCGGAATGCTCGACGGCCTCTCCGAACAGCTCGAACGGGCGCTCGCCGAGTCCATCCGCTCAACCCGGACCGCCACCGACGAGGCCGCCGTCCTCGCGCGACGGCTCGAGAACGCCCGGATTTCGCTCGAGATTCGTGCCTCCGAGTCGGCCCGCCTGCGGGCCGACTCGGAGGCCGCACGAGCCGTGCTCCGGTCGGCCACCGAGCGGATCGAGGCCCTGCGCCTCGACGGCGGGGCGCTTCGAGCCGCCGTCGTGCGCGTCACGTCGACGGCTTGACACCGCGAGCCCTCGTTCCCAGACTCGGAAGACCGATGTCGACCGATACGCTCTCCACAGAAGAAGTCCTCTCCGAGTGGCGCAGCGGCAATCTCGAGGATCTCGTCGAGCTGGGGATCTCGGCGGCGAAGGCGGCCCAGTTCGAGCGGGGGCTGATCTTCCTCGCGGAGGCTTACCGTCACGTGGGGCGGGACCAGCATCGCCTCTCGGGGCCGCTCCTCTCCTTCTACGGCCTCTGCCTCGCGCTCCACCGCGGCCGCATCAAGGAAGCCGCCGAGTTCTGCTGGCTCGGCGTCGAGAAGGACCACT
Organism: Holophagales bacterium UBA5066; assembly: GCA_002414905.1. Taxonomy (GTDB): domain Bacteria; phylum Acidobacteriota; class Thermoanaerobaculia; order UBA5066; family UBA5066; genus UBA5066. The sequence goes on from DIAY01000014.1 coordinate 45,929, forward strand.
TCAACCCCGACGTCTACCACAACATGGCGCGCGTCTGGATGGCGGGGCGGAGCCGGCGCAAGGCCGTGGAAGCCCTCGAGAAGGGGCTCGCGCTCGACCCGAAACACCCGGGGCTGAAGCGCCTGATGGCCGAGATGGGGATGCGCAAAGCGCCCGTTATCCCGTTTCTCCACCGCGACAACCCGCTCAACGTGTCGCTCGGCAAGATGCGCAAGCGCAGCGGCGAAGCGAAGTCGCCCGCCGGTCCCGGCTCGCCTCGGACCACGCGCTGAGGCCCTCGCCGCTCAGCGGAGACGGCGTGCGACCGACACCCCGTCGCGCAGGGGAATGATCGTCGTCTCCAGGTCGGGGTGGGCGTAGCAGAGCCGGTTGAACTCCCGGATCGCCGCGGTCTCCGCGTCGTCCTCGCACGGCGGGAGCCTGAGCCGGCCGTCCCAGAGGACGTTGTCCGTAACGAGGAGCCCTCCGACGCGCAGCCGTGGAACCGCGCGCCGCAGGACATCGGGGTACCCCTCCTTGTCGACGTCGTTGAAGATCAGATCGAACTCCCCATCCGTCTCGTCGAGGCGCGTGAGCGCATCGCCGACGAGGATCGTGACGCGGTCCGCGACACCGGCCTCCTCGACATTCCTCCTCGCCTCGGCCGCGTTCTCCTCGGAGCCGTCCGTGTAGAAGACATGCCCGTCGGGTCCGGCGGCCCGCGCCAGCCAGATCGTCGAGTAGCCGATGGCGCTCCCGAGCTCGAAGACGCGGCGTGCGCCGATCAGCCGCGCGTACTGCGCGAGCAGCCGGCCCACCGCGGGTCCGACGATCGGGATCCGGCGGCGCGCGGCCTCGGCCTCCATGCGTGAGAGGACCGCGTCGCGAGGCGGGAGGGACGAGAGGAGATAGTCGTCGAGGCCGGTCAGGAGGAGCGACATGCCGGCGAGTGTAGCCGCCGGCGTCCCGGCTGGACCCCCGCTGGGGGAAGCGCCAGACTCCCTTCGTTCGGAGGCGAATCATGAAGCTCGTCCCTCTCGTCGTTCTGGCGGTAACACTTCTCTCTGCACCTGCGACCCGGGCCGAGGATCGCCGCGACGGGGTCGTCTTCGCCGAGGAGAAAGACGCAAAGCTCGAGGCGATCAAGACCGAGGTGAGGAAGAAGGAGAAGCCTCCCGCAAAGGTTGCGATGTGGGTCGATTTCGCCGCGGTCGACCCGCCGAAGGCCGTCTCGGAGTTCACGAAGGTCTGGCATCAGTCTCCCGTCTGCCAGGGGCTCTCCGGCATGTGCTGGTGCTTCGCGACGACGTCGTTTCTCGAGTCGGAGGTCTACCGCCTCACGAAGCGGGAGCTGAGGCTCTCGTCGCTTCACACCGTCTACTGGGAGCACGTCGAGAAGGCCCGGGGCTGGGTGCGGTCGCGCGGGACATCCGTCTACGGCGAAGGCTCGCAGCCCGCGGCCGTTCTCCGCACCCTCCGGAACCACGGTGCCGTCCCCGCCGACGCTTACACCGCTCTGCCCGAGGGCCGAAAGGACCACGACCACCAGTCGACCGTCTACGCCGAGATCAGGGCCTACCTCGACGGCGTGAAGACCGCGGGCGCCTGGAACGAAGAGGTCGTCGCCTCGACCGTCCGCGCGATCCTCGACCACCATCTCGGCGCTCCGCCCGAGACGGTCGTCGTGAACACAGAGACGCTGACGCCGCAGGAGTACCTCGCGAAAGTCGTGCGCCTGAATCCGGACGACTACGTCAGCTTCGTCTCCACGATGGCGAATCCGTACGGGGAGAGGGTCGAATATGCGGTCCCCGACAACTGGTGGCACGGCAAGGAGTACGTCAACGTGCCGCTCGACGTCTTCCTCCCGGCGATCAAGGGGGCCATCCGGAACGGCTACTCGGTCGTGATCGCGACCGACATGTCGGAGCCGGGCTACTCGATCGGCCCTCCCGGAATCGCCGTCGTCCCGTCCTGGGACATCCCCTCTGCGTACATCGACGAGGCGGCCCGGCAGTTCCGCTTCAGCAACGGCAGCACGACGGACGACCACGACCTCCACGTCGTCGGGATCACGAAGAGGAACGGCAAGGACTGGTTCCTCGTGAAGGATTCCTGGTCGAGCTCGTGGAACAACGACCACCCCGGCACCTACTTCTTCCACGAGGACTACGTGAAGCTGAAGGTCCTCGCCTTCCTCGTCCACAAGGACGCCGTCAAGGGAGTAAAGGGAGTCAACTAAAAGAGGTCAAACCAAAACGGGGTCAGGTCTTGATTTTCTAATATACGAAGCCGCTCCCCGGCAGCCGCCAGACAGCGACGTCGTCCGCCTGAGTCCCTCCGGGAGGACCGCCCTAGAGTAGAGAATCAAGACCTGACCCCGATCCGGCGGACCCCGATCTGGCGGAGGGATGTGATGGCGACGAGGACCGAGGCGGCGAGCCAGAGGACGCCCCAGGCGATCGCTGGGATGCCGGTCATCCGCGCCAGGGTGCTTGCGTCGCTCGCGGGGACGGAGCGGAGGATCAGGTCCGAAACGATGTCCCACGGGGCGTAGAGGAGGCTCGTGACGCCGAGGAGGCGCAGAACGAAGCTCGACGCGCCCTCGGGGAGCCAGCGGGCCACGGCGAGGAGGAGCGCGCCCGCTATGAGGCCGTAGGCGAAGCCAAAGGCGCTCCTCACGTAGACGAGAGACAGCAGGACCAGCGCGCCGCCGAGGAGACCCGTCACCGCCCGGTGGGTACGCGGCTTTCCGCTCACGCCGAGGACGAGGAAGAGCGCGCCGAACAGGGCGCTTCCGAGGTAGCCCGCCGAGGAGATGACGAAGCGCCAGCCGCCGGCAGTCGTGCAGAACCCTCCCTCCCGCGGCGAGAGCTCGATCGAGACGATGCGCCCGCCGGTCAGGACCGCCGCGAGACCGTGCGAGACCTCGTGGAGGAGGACGACGAAGATCCGGAGCGGCCAGACGAAGATCGTCGACCAGAAGGCGTAGACGAGAAGCGCGAGCAGAAGCGGCACGAGGAGCCGCTTCCACCCGCCTTTCGACGCCGCCGCCGCCACGCTCAGGCCGCGTACTTCTCGAGGACTCCCGAAACGACGCGACGCGAGAGGCCGTGGTACGTCGGGCTGGCCGCCGCGAAGATGTCGCGTGCGAGGGCCCGCGTCCGCTCCGTCGCACCAAGCGCCGTGTAAAGAGGCCGGAGGTACTTCATCCGGCCGACCCTCGTGAGGACCTCGCGGATCTTTTCGAAGGCGGGTTCGTAGTCGCTCCCGGAGGCGATCACCAGCCACTCGACGAGGAGCTCGTAGTTGCCCTTGCCCATGAGGCCGAAGGCGGCATCGAGAGCCGCGCAGTCTCCCGTGTTCATCTTCCGCGGGAGCCTCTGGAGGTAGAGAAGTGTCTCGGACGCGTTCCACCCCGCGATCTGCTCGCTCGCCGGCCGGACGCCCTTCTCCCACCCTTCCGCCAGCGCCGCCAGCGCCTCGAGCTTCTCCGACCGGAAGACGGGGGCGTTGGCCGGCAGCCCGGGTTCGTCGAGCCACGCGCCGGCATTCACCTTCTCCGCGGTGCCGGGCAGCTTCTGCTCGAGGAACGCGAAGAACTCCTCGGTCGTGATCGACTGGAACCGGAACGTCTTCATGTAGTCGGCGAGGAAGGCATCCCACGAGGCGCGCCCGACCGTCCGCTCGAGGAGGACGACGAGGCGCGCCCCCTTCTCGTACGGTACGGAGGAGAAGGCGTCGTCGGGGTCGACCCCTTGCAGATGCGTCCGGAGTTTCGTGAGCGGCGAGTCGGCGCCGAAGCGGGCAATCGAGTCCTCGAGCGCCTTCTGCCCGATCGCCCAGGCGATCGTTGCAGCCTCCTCGCCGTGGAGCGCCTCGAGGATCCGCCGTTCGGCCCACACGGTGAATCCTTCGTTCAGCCAGAAGTGCTCGGCAGTCGCGTTCGTGACGAGGTTCCCCGTCCACGAATGCGCGAGCTCGTGCGCGACGACGTCGACGAGCGAGCGGTCGCCGGCCAGGAGCGTCGGCGTCAGGAACGTCATCCGCGGGTTCTCCATCCCGCCGTAGGGAAACGACGGCGGCAGGACGAGCATGTCGTAGCGATCCCAGTCGTACGGACCGAAGAGCCCCTCGGCCTTCACGATCATCTCCTCCACGCCCGCGAACTCCCACGCCGCCTTCTCGACCGTCGCCGGCTCGGCCCAGACGCGGGCCCGCGGCGAGAGGTCGCGCGATGCGAGGTCGCCGACGGCGAGGGCGAGGAGGTAAGGCGGGATCGCCTGCGGCATGTCGAAGAGGAACGTCCGCGTCCCCTTCCCCGGGAGCACTCCCGAAGGCCCGGCCGACATGACGGCCGAAAGCGCCTCGGGAACCGTCACCTCCGCGTGATAGGTCACGCGGAAACGCGGAGTGTCCTGGCACGGGACCATGGAGCGTGCGTGAATCGCCTGGCACTGGCTGAAGAGGTAGGGGTGCATCTTCCCCTCGGTCTGCGCGGGGTCGAGCCACTGGAGGGCCACGGCGTCCGGGGCCGTATGGTACTTGACGAGGACCTCGGTCGTGCCGGCAGGAAGCGTCAGTCGCAGACGCCGACCGAGGATCGGGTCATCGGGGCCGGTCTCGAAGGGAACGTCCCCGCCCCCCGACCCCGTGACGACGCTGACCGTCAGCCCTTTCGTGTCGAGGTCCATCGGCCCACCGGCCGGCGAGGCCAGCTCGAGAACGGCTCGCCCGTCGATCCGTTTCCGCTCGAAGTCGACCGCGAGGTGGAGGCGAAGGTGCTTCGTCCGGGGCTGGGCGTCGTCGGCGCAAGAGTGGGGGTCAACGAGGGCCATGTGGCTCCCCTTTCGCTCCCGGCCGGGAACGCGTTCCGGTCCGGGACCACGATTCTGCCCCAACTCGGACTCTCGCTTCGCCGGCCTCCTTCTCAGGGAATGTCCGACAGCGGAATCGAGAAGACGATCTCGTCCTCAACCGGCAGCACGCGCGTCACCGAGAGCTCGGGATTGCGGTCGGGTGCGACGACGAGGACTCCGATCGCCGGGAAGCCCGCGAGTCGCATCGTCCCGTCTCTTCGGGCCTGGAGATCGCTTCCAGCCAGTCGGCCCTGATCGCTCGGTCCTGAAAACGGAATCCCGTCGACCGACACCGCCGGCGCCCAGTCCGTAACGGGACGACCGTCCGGCCTCACGGCCCTCAGCCGAACTGGAGGCCCGGCTGGTGGGAAACGGACCGTCTGGTCACGAGCTTCAACGAGCCGGAAGAAGACGAGGCGACCGCTCCGATCCCAGGCAAAGAGGCCTGCTCCGTCCGGGACCCGATTCGGCAGGACCGCTACCCCGTCCTCGCCTGCGCGAGCATCCCTGAAGCCGGGAATGGATACGGTCGCGCCCGCGGCCGGGGCACCGGAAAGCTCGAAAAGAGAGAGACGCCTCCCATCGGCTCGGGTCATGCGGATCTCCGCCAGCTGCTCACGGGTCTCCGAATCCACGGTGATGACGACCGGGTCTGAGGGCTCGTAGCCTTCCGCGGTTGCCTCCAGCCGGAGGACGCCGTTCGGTAGAGGCGGAAGTGCAGCCTCACCGTCCGCCGAAGCCACGGCGATCCACGTCGAGTTCCCATCTCCGACGAGCATCGTCCCCGTGACCCTCGCGCCTGGGACAGGACTGCCTCCCGTCAGCTCGACGACCCTGGCTCGCAGATCGTTCTGAGGAATCAGGAATTCCAGGTCCGTTCCCATCTTCACGGAGGCCACCGTCTCGAGCACGCGACCCTTCGGCGTCTCGATTCGCACCTCGTACTGACCGGGGCGCGGCAGCTCGACCTCGAAAGCGCCATCCTCGTCCGTCTCGGCCGTAGTCTCCGAGCCCACAGTTGCAGACGCGAACGACAGGCGGACGCCCCCGACCGGGTCGGCTCCTCTCCAGACCTTCCCTCGCACTTCGACGGGCTTGATTCGAATCGTCCGGTTCAATGGCGCGGCCTTTCGAATGTCCACGCGAAGGACATCCGAAAGCCCCGCACACCTCCACTTCAAGGCATAGGTCGTGAGCGCCAGCCGCTCGAAGCGAAAAGAGTCGCTCGCAAGACCGCGGCGCGTCGAGACGGGCGTGCATCGGGAAAGGTCCGGGGAACCCGTGGAATCCTCGACCTCACGGCAGTCCAGAAGATCCAGCGAAACGGCCTGACCTGCGAATCGCTCCGCCGCATCGAAAGTAACGGTCAGCGGCGGACGCCGCGCGAGCGGCATGCTCGCCAGACCCAGGGCGGCACGATCGGGAACCCTCACCTTCACGACGTCCGCGGTCGTCCAGGCCAGCGACTCGAGATAGACCAACCCCTCCGTGGCCGGAGTGTCGAACCAGAACGCCTCCAGGGACGCGCCCCGCTCGACGACGGTGTCGGCTGGAAAGCGACCTCGGTCCGTGATCAGGATCGGGGACAGGGTCCTCCCCTTTTCCTCGAAATCCTCCGGGTATCTGAAGCCAACGTGTAGCTGTCCGAAGTCTCGGCGGAGCCTCGGGAGCGCCGGGAGCTCGACGAGCTCACTCGCAGCCGGATCAATCTTCATGAAACCAATCAGGCGGCGAGCAGGGTCGAGAACGCCAGCGACCGAAGGCTCCGCAGGCACCGAGACGATCGAGGCCTCCCGCCCCATGCGGCGTTGATAGAGCATTCCGGTCTTCGTCGACAAGACATCGATGCGCGAGCCGGCCGGATAGGAGCCCGAGGGAATATGCAGGAGGCCCGCCCTCACGACCTGAATGCGGAGCTCCTGGATCACGGCGGACGGCTTCCCGTCCGACGTCACGACGGGCCGCGAGGAGGAAACGACGTCGTCCGACTTCACATCGAGACGGAACGTCCCGTTTGGAACGACCGTCCTTACCCCCGCCTTGCATCTGAAGGCCGGTGGCGCGTTCTTCGGCAACGACACGTCGAAGAAGCCGACCTCCGCATCGAACGCTCCTGTCACGTCCCGGCCCTCCAGGGCAAGTCTGATATCCAACGTCTCCGCAGATGCCGTCGTCGCCGTCGCGGCGACGAGCCACGCTCCCACGACCGTCGCCATTCCGGCCGCTGTCAGAAGGCGAGTGTGGTTCATCGGACACCCCCCGAAGGTCCTCTATTGGTCATCCACTCCCTCCATGGAGCTCCACTGGACCCCGGACTCCCGATCGGACGTTCCGTGAGCTCTTCTCGATCGCGTCACGATTGTCGTCCTGGAAGGGCGGGAGCAGCTCCGAAAGGGAATGCATTTCGCCCGAGCAGAGCGGAGTCTCGCGCACCCGGCTTCGCCGTTTTCAAGTTCGCGGAAGACGTCTTAGAGAGCCTTGCCGTCCTGCCAATTCTGCCCGGACTCGCCGTTGAGGCATCATGAAGCGCTATGCGTGATGCTAAGATGCCTCTATGCGAACCACCATGACGCTCGAATCCGACGTGGCCCGTGCCCTGCGCGAGGAGGTCGCCCGGAGCGGGCGCCCCCTGAAGGCCGTGGTGAACGAGGCGCTCCGGGCCGGGCTCGCCTCCGGGAAGGCGCGTCCGGCGCGACGGTACAGGCTGAAGCCCGTGTCGCTCGGTGGCGTCCTGCCCGGAGTCGACCTCGACAAGGCCCTGGCGCTCGCCGAGGTCCTCGAAGACCGCGAGATCGCCCGGAAGCTGGAGATGAGAAAGTGATCCTCGTCGACGCGAACGTCCTCGTCTACGCGGTCGACTCCGACTCCCACCACCACCACGCGGCGCGCCGCTGGCTCGAGGCCGCACTCTCCGGGTCGGCTCCCGTCGGGTTCGCCTGGGTCGTCCTCCTGGCGTTCCTCAGGCTCACGACCCGTCCGGGAATCCTGCGCAAACCGCTGCCGCCGGAGCGCGCCATGGCCTTCGTCGACGAGTGGCTCGCCCAGCCGAACACCCGGGCCGTCGGACCCGGCGAGGGGCACTGGGCCGTTCTTCGCGCGCTGCTGAAGTCGGCCGGAACCGCCGGGAACCTCACCTCGGACGCCCACCTCGCCGCGATGGCGCTCGAGCAGGGGGCGTCGGTCTGCTCCACGGACCGGGACTTCGAACGCTTCCCCGGCGTCGAGCGTGTCGACCCGCTCTGAAGCCCGGGCTCGCGCCGCCTCATCCGCGGGCGTACTCGTGTCCTCGGCCGCCGCCCCTTCCCGTCTATCATCCCTCCCCATGAGCGAAGCCAGGCCGGCCGGCCTCCTGCGGTCCTTCCCGAAGGTCTTCTGGGTCTCCAACGTCATGGAGCTCTTCGAGCGGGCGGCCTACTACGGCCTCAACTCGGTTCTCGCCGTCTACCTCACGGCGGACGTGGCGAAGGGGGGCCTCGGCTTCGGCGAGAGCTCGGTCGGGTTCTTGCAGAGCCTCATCTACGCCTGCACCTACGTCGTGCCGATCCTGGGCGGGGCGCTGGCCGACCGCTACGGCTACCGCCGGATGCTCCTCATCTGCTTCGCCCTTCTCTCGACCGGCTATTTCGCTGCCGGGTACATGTCGTCCTACGCCGCGGTCTTCGCGGCCCTCCTCGTGATGGCCACGGGGGGCGGGCTCTTCAAGCCGATCATCTCCGGGACGATCGCCCGCTCGACGAACGAGTCGAACTCGGGCTTCGGCTTCGGCATCTACTACTGGATGATCAACCTCGGCGCGTTCCTCGCGCCGCTCGTCGTTTCCATCCTGAAGGGATTCTCCTGGCGGTACGTCTTCCTCGCCTCGTCCGCCTACGTCGCCCTGATGTTCCTGCCGACGATCTTCATCTATCAGGACCCGCCGCTCCCGGAGAACCGCAAGACGATCCGCGAGGTTGCGCAGGGGGCCGCGATGGTTCTCGGCGACGCGCGCTTCATGCTGATGATCGTCGTCTACTCGCTCTTCTGGATCCTCTACTTCCAGAACTTCGGGTCGGTGCTCTGGTTCCTGCGCGACTTCATCGACCCCGCGCCGATGAACGCGGTCTTCGCCTCGCTCGGCCTGCCGTTCACGTTCGACGCCGAGTTCGTCACGGTCATCAACGCCGGGACGATCATCCTGCTCCAGGTCTTCGTGAGCCGCATCGTGAAAGACCTCAAGCCCCTCCCGACGATGCTCGGCGGCGTCGCCATCGGCGCTCTCGGCTTCCTGTGCCTGGCCTTCGCGCAGAACGTCTGGCTCTTCATTGCCGGCATCGCGGTCTTCTCCGTCGGCGAGATGACGGCCCACCCGAAGTACTACAGCTACGTCGGCCTCGTCGCCCCGCAGGACAAGAAGGCCGTCTACATGGGCTACGCCTTCCTCTACGGCGTCTTCGGCAGCCTCATCGGCTCCTCGCTCGGCGGCGAGCTCTACGGCGCCTGGCTGAAGCCCCTCGTCGGGACGCCCGCAGGCCTCATCGCCTCGCGGAACTTCTGGCTCCTCTTCGTCCTTCTCGACATTCTCGCCGTCGTCGGCCTCTTCTTCTACAACCGCTCGTTCGCCCACGACACCCCCGAGGCGAACGCGAAGGCGCGGCTCGTCATGATCGGCATCTACGGGCTCTTCATCGTCGTCGGCGTCTTCTTCCTCTGGAAGGCGCTCTTCGGAGGAGCGGAGATCTCCTATAAGACCCTCGTGCAGGCGCTCATCCTGACGCTCCTCGGCGTGGGCGGCGCTCTGATCAGCCGGGAGAAGCCGGCGACGGCGTAGGCGGCGAGGCCCCGTTCGAGGCCGTGCCCGGCGTCACGGCACTGGCGGTTCATCCCGGTCGATCCGGGTGGAAGAAGTGCACGCCGCGCCCGTTCATGGCATGTTCCGGTCGCGGCGGGCCAGACCCGCCAAGGAGAGACTCGATGAAGCGGATTTTTGTCCTCGCGGCCGTCCTTGCCCTCGCCGTCGGCTCGTCGGCCCCCGCAGCCGACCTCACGACGTTACAGAAGGCCTATTTCACTTCCACCAGGCCCGGCAGCTGGGTGAAGTACGAGCAGACGACGACCGACCCGAAGGGAAAGGTTCAGAAGACCGAAGTGACCATGTCCCGGTTCGGCGGCGGGGGCGACAGCATCTGGTTCGAGATGCGGTCGGTCCCGAAGGAAGGGGCCAAGGGCAAGCCGACCACGATGAAGTACCTCCTGAACCCCGACTTCAAGGTCGAAAAGAACGCGCTCGACTACATGAAGTACATCGAGAAGATGATCATGCAGGAGGACGGCAAGGAAGCGATGGAGTACCCGGTCGACATGATGAGCCAGATGGGCGCCTCGTTCGCGACGAACGTCGATTACGGCGCCAACGTCACGTCGCTCGGCCCCTGCGAGGCCGACGGGAAGATCGGTGAGAAGGTCCGGATCCAGGGTTCGTTCGACGTCAAGGTCCTGATCGTGAGGATGAAGGGGACGACCGACTCCGAGCTCTGCATGAGCGACTCGATCCCGTTCGGAAGGCTCTGGGAGAAGACCGTTACGACGAACGACAAGGGCAAGCTGGTGAGCACGGTCGAGATGCGGGTCCTCGATTCCGGGTCGGGCGCCGTCTCGGCGATCAAGGGACCCGTGAAGAAAATCGAGATGCCGAAGATGCCCTGGTAGGTCCTGGTCGTAAGGAGGCGGGCCTGCGGGGGACAGGCAGCACGGCCCGCCGTCCTCCCGGCCCCCTCCCCCTCAGGGCTTTCCGAACCCCACGAGCAGGACGATTCCTGTCGTCACGACGGCGATCCCCGCGAGAACGCGCGGTCGGAGGCGCTCCCCGCCGATGGCGAGGGCGAACGGAACGGAGAGGACGGGAGCGAGCGACGTGAGCGCCGCCGCCACGGCCAGCGGCGAGTGCGTGAGGCCCACGACGAAAAGCGCCGTCCCGCCGACGCTCTCGAGGAGAAAGAAGGGCCAGGAGCGGCGGATCTCGGCAGCCGGGACGACGAGGGTCGTCCCGCGGCCGCGGAGAAGCAGGCGGGCGAGCGGCAGGAGCGCGACCGCGAAGCCCATCCGGAACGTGTTCACGGCCGCGACCGGCAGGTCCGCTCCGCCCCGGGCGATGGCGAACGTGTTCAGCGCCCAGAAGAACGACGTCGCTCCCGCGAGAAGGACACCTCGCGTGTATCCGAGCCGGTTCCGGAACCCGTCGGCCGGCCCCTCGGTCTCCACGTCCTCGCCCCGGCGCCTCACGACGGTGACGACGCCCGCCACGACGAGGAGAACACCCAGGAGGCCCGCCACGCCGACGTTCTGCCCCATGAAGACCCAGCCGGCGAGGGCGGACCAGATCGGGTAGATCGATGAGATGGCAAGGGCGGCCGGCACGCCGAGGACCTGTGCGCTCGCCAGGAAGAGCGCATCACCGACGACGTAGCTCCCGACGACGCTGAGCAGGAGCCAGCCCGCCCGGCCCGCCGTCACCTGGCCGAGCCCGCCCGCCGGGCCCATCACGAGCGCCGCCGCGAGAAAGCAGGGCAACGAGAGGCTCGCGCGCAGCAGGTTGACCGCCATCGGGCTCGAGACGCGGGCCGCGCGGGCGTAGACGTTCGCCGACAGAGCCCAGAGCGCGGCCGAGCCGAGACAGGCGGCGGGACCGAGGAGAGAGGCGGCGTTCAAATGAAGGGACTCGGTCGCGAGGCGGAGGGAGACCCTACCGGCGCTCCGGCCGGCCGCAGACGACGAGCGCGCCGATGACGCCCGGCACCCAGCCGGCGAGCGTCAGGAGGGCGACGAGGAGAATCGTTCCGCACCCCTTGTCGAGAACGGCGAGAGGCGGGAGAAAGATGCAGAGAAGCGCACGGCCGAGGCCCATTCCCGTATTCTCTCCGAAGATCGCCCGAGGCCCAGGGACGCGTACGCCCGTCGAACCGCCCCCGCCTGTCGCTCCCGTCCGACCTCCCTGAAAAGGAGACTGATTTGATCAACGAAACGCTCACCATGATCCCGGGACCGACGCCGGTCCACTCCCGCATCCTCGGCGCCCTCGCCCGGCCGACGACGTCGCACGTGGCGCCGTCCTTCGTAGAAGAGTTCCAACAGGGCCTCGCCGGCTTCCGCGCGCTCGGGCAGAGTGAAACGGCGCAACCGTTCATCGTCGCAGGGGGGGGGACCCTCGCGATGGAGATGGCTCTGGTGAACGTCGTCTTCCCCGGTGAAAAGCTCCTCGTCGTCTCCCACGGCTACTTCGGCGACCGCTTCGGCGACCTCGCGGCCTCCTTCGGGATCGAAGCCGAGGTCCTGAAGTCCGAGTGGGGCCGCGCCGTTTCTCCCGGGGAGGTCGCGAGCCGCCTCGAGGCCGGCTCCTACGCGGCCGTGACGGTCAGCCACGTCGACACCTCCACCGGCACGTGTGCGGCGGTCGAGGCGTACGTCGAGGTCCTTCGCGGGCGCCCGGAGCTCTTCATTCTCGATGGCGTCTGCGCGACGGGTGGCATCGACGAGCGGTTCGACGAGTGGGGGGTCGACGTCCTCCTCACCGGTCCCCAGAAGGCCATCGGCGCCCCTCCGGGGCTCGCCCTCTGCCTCTTCTCGGAGCGTGCCCTGGCACGCCGGAAGAGCCGCAGCCGTGTTCCGGCCTATTACGCCGACGTGATGCGCTGGCTCCCCGTCATGCTGGACCCCGGGAAGTACTTCTCGACCCCCTGCGTGAACGAGATCGTCGCGCTCGCCGAGGCGCTCCGCCTGCTCCACGCCGAGGGGCTTCCGGCCCGGTTCGCGCGCCACAGGCGAATCGCCCTCGCCGTACGGGCGGGGCTCGACGCGCTCGGCCTGAAGCTCTTCACGGCGGAGGACTGCCGGGCCGACACGCTCTCGGTCGTCCTGCTCCCTGAGGGAATCGCCGACGCTGCTTTCCGGAAGGAAGTCGCCTCCCGGGGCGTCGTCGTCGCAGGCGGGCTCGGGCCGATCGCGGGAAAAGCCTTCCGCCTCGGCCACATGGGGAATATCAACGCCGCCGAAATCGTCGAGGCTCTCGGGGCGATCGAGGGCGGGCTGGTCGCGCTCGGCGTTCCCGTCACTCCCGGAGCAGCCGTCGCAGCCGCCGCACCGCTCCTCTGATTCCGGCGTACGGGTGGCGTGACAACGGCCGCCCCCGAGGGGGCGGCCGTCGCAGTCGTAGGGGTTGATTTCGGGGCTATTCGATCTCGAAAAGCATCAACTCGACCGGTAGCGTTGCGAACCAGCCGATGTCGCGCATCAGCTCGAGGGTCGCGTCGAGCGTGCCGTTGAGGTCGCTGTTGATAGACGGCTCCATAAGCAGGTTCGGAGTCGCCGACGTGTCCCAGTGCGACACCGACGAGCCGACCTGGATCGGGTTCGGCGCGTACATCAGCATGCGCCCGACGATGTTCATACCGGACTTCCGGAGGTTGGTCGTGCTGAGGTTCCCGGTCGCTGGAAGGTTGGCCTTGATCAGCGTGCCGTCCGAGAGGGTGACGCGCACCGCCGGGATCGTGATCGTCCCATCGGTGCCGGTCAGGCCCGGCGGGGGCGGGACGCCGGCCACGTTGTCGACGACGATCATCCCGACGGCGCCGGCAGCCTGGCAGAACCCAACCTTGGTGACGAATGTACACGCCCCGCGATCGACGACACAGATGTTGCCAGCAGTGAATCCGACGAGGGCTTGACACCCGTCGTTGAGAGGTGCGGTCGCGTCTTCGCCGACCTGCATCGGGGCGGTCACCCCGGGGCTCGACAGCGCGGGCCCGAACGACGCGGTGCCGACATAGTAGGAGGCATTGACCCCGGCGTTGGCGCTCCCCGTGACGACGAGCTGAGCGGCGTCGGCCATGTTCGCCATGCCATACGCGTTGGAGTTGGCCCCGGTCCAGGTCAGCCCGAGGCCGGTGATCGCCGACGCCACACGCTGTGGGTCGGTCTCTGTCGGGTCGGACCAGAGGAGGCCCGTCGTGTCGTCCCGAAGGAAGTGGTCTTTGGCGGACGGAAAGCTGTTGAAGTATGCGCCGGTGCTTCCGCTCGTAAACGTCTGGAATCCGAGGCCGTGCCCCATCTCGTGCAGCAGAACAGTGAGGAAGTCCGTCTGGGAGCCTTCGTTGTGGTCGAATCCGTAGTACCACCCGGCGCCAGTCAGACAACCCGCGTTCCCGAGGTTGATGTTGAACCTGGCCCTGATGTCGTTTTGGGCGAGATCGAGATCTTCCTGTGCCAGCCTGTTGGCGAGGGCGATGTGATACCAGGTCGCCGGAAACGGAGCGAGGGTGAAGTCCCTATTGACAGAGAGGGCGCCCGCCGAGCCGAGGACCGCCGAGGTCGCGGTGCAGGTCAGGGGCTCCCAGGTCGCGAGGACGTTGATCGGGACGCTCGAGTCGAGGGCCGCGCCCCAGATCGACGCCGCCTGGGTGAAGACGTTGAGACGCTGCTGACCAATCGTCGTACCGGCGTTGCCGCCCACGGGCGCGACGACGGTCGGGTCGTTGAAACCGACTCCAGCGCCATCGCCGTTGATGATGGTGATCACGGCGGCACCCGACGCTGGGGCCGCGGCGAGGCCCAGGACGAGGGCCACGAGGACGAGGCAGGACTTCGTGCGAGCCATGGCCTACTTCTCCTCTGCCTTCACGGTCGCAGGAGCCACTGGGGCACCCTCGAGACCGAGGAACCTCTTCGCCGGGCCCGATTCGTCAAAGCACCCGGTCTCGATCTTTCCTTCCGCGTTGCGGCGAGCGAGGGCCCAGCTCCCGAAGTTGCCGCTCACCATGTACGCCGTCGAGCCGTTCGCCATTTTCACAGTCTTTTCGACTCCGGGCCCGCGATCGAGCAGCCGGTCGATCTCGGCGGCAAGAGCCGTGACCTCCTGCGCCGAGGCGGAACGGAGCTGGCCGGTCCTGGCGTCCCTTACGACAACCGTGAACGGCGCAGCCTGGGTCGGGGTTTGTGCCGAGACCTGCGGGCTGGCGGAGGGAGCCGCCTGCCCGCCCTTGGGTTCCGCTGCGGAGGCCGACAGTGCCAAGCCGAGGACAGACGCAGCCACGGCGGCGCCGCGGATGTGCCTCCAGTAATTCAACATACTTGTCTCCTTCGGACGAGCCGCAGTGCCTCGCCGTGACCATCGTTTCGGTTCCGGGCTGATTCTCTGATCGCCATGATTCGGGAAATCCAGCGAATACTACCCCCTATACCGAAATCCATACCCGTCCCCTGCCGTACCTGGCAGTCTTTCGTTCTTCCTGGGATCTGCATGCCCCCGGGACCTGCTTTCGACGAACCCGACTCGATTCCCAGACCCCGTTTCAGGCACACTGGCGCCGCACCGCAGAGGGGTCCGACGAACGGGAGAGGGCCGGCCCCCCGCGCCGCGTGGAGACGCCCTCGGAGGATCAGGCCTTGAAGGATGACGGACCGACGACGACGCTCGAACCCGCCGGAGAATCCGTGAGCGGCCTCTCCCGGCGCGCGCTCGCAACACCCGAACCTTTCGTCCGCCTCTTCTCCCGGCGCGTCCAGCAGGAAGGGGCGCTCGACCTGACGCAGGGGGACTACAAGAACGCAGATTTCGCGCCCCATCCGGAAGTCGTTCGCGCCGCGCAGCGGATCACCCGGAATACGGTCCACAGCTACGGGCCGGCGGTGGGCCGGATGGACGTGCGGAGCGAAGTGGCCGACTTCTTCAACCGCGACGGCCTCCTCGACTACCCCGCGTCCCAGGTGCGGTTCCTCCCGGACGAGGTCCTCTTCACGCCCGGCACCCGCTCGGGTCTGGCGATGGTCCTCGAGGTCCTGGGCGCCGACGGCTCCGGCGTCGTCGTCCCGCGGCCCAGCTGGGAGTACGACTGGTACGTCGAGCGCGCGGGCAAGAAGCTCGTCGAGCTCCCGACCTCGGCTCCCGGGTTTCTTCCCGATCCGAAGGACCTCGACCGGCTCCTCGAGAAGGGGGGCATCTCTTCGGTCATCCTCAACAACCCGCACAACCCGACCGGTCGCGTCTACCCCCGCGCCCTCGTCGAGGAGCTCGTCCGCGTCGCGGTCGAGCACCGCGTCTACGTCCTCTACGACTCGGTCTACCAGAGACTCGATTATGTCGGCTGGTTCGTGAACCCGGCCTTCGCTGACCCCGAATGGCGCGACTGGGTCGTCTCGCTCTCGGGTCTCTCCAAGATGGACATGTTCGGAGCGTCGACCGGCACCCGCGCCTGCTGGATGATGATCTCCGACCAGATCCGTTCGAACGGCGTGCGGGCCCGGGAGATCCTGGCGAACCTCTCGGCCTGGCTCGTCGCGACCCCCTCCACCCTCGCCCAGGACTGGGCACTCGCCGCCCTGCAGAGTCCGCTCGCCGCCCTCCGGCGCCCTTCGCCCTACATGCGCGAGCGGCGTGACTTCATGGCTCGGGCTGCCGACGAGCTGGCCTCGCTCGGTGTCGAGCGGACCGACTTCGGCGGGACCTTCTACGCCCCCCTCGCTTTTCCCGGCCTCGTTGGCGAGCCGTTCGACCGGCTGCGCGGCGGCATCCACGAAAAGGCCGTCGTGAAGGACTCCGTCGACGCCTTCGAGCTCCTCCTCTCCGGCGGCGTCGGAGGCATCCCGTTCGTCGCCTTCGCCGGCTCCGACCCGGCGCGCTACGGGACCTGGCAGCGCCTTTCCTACGGCTCGAAGGACGTGAAGGAGCTGTCGGTCTTCATCGACCGGGTCCGCGCGCGCATCACGCAGCAGGGGCGCCTCGGCTCGAGCGCACCCGCCACCTGCGCCCCGACCGCGAGATCACCCATCGACGCCGTCTGGGAGAGTGTCTGCACCGCCGAAGGCTACGACGCCCTCGACGGATTCGACCCGAAGACCTTCGCCGTCGCGCGCAAGGCGTTCCTCGAGAGCCCCCGGCACGAGACGCTCCGCCTGACCGGGACCAAGCATCCCGACTCGACGACGCACCGTGCCGGCCAGCTGGGCCGGGCCCTGGCCGCGGCCCCGGCCGGATCGCCCGACCGCGCGCGGCTCTGCCTGACGTATCTCGAGTGGAACCCCCTGGTGGATGCGCGGCCGGAATACGAGGAAACCATCGCCGACCTGCTCGGGCCTTGCAGCGAGGTGCTTCTGGACTTCGAGGGACGCCAGATCAGCCCCGAGTGGCTCGACCTGCCCGAGAAGGTGGTCCTCGCTCTTCTGCGCCACGGGATCGTCGCGGGCGAGGACCGCCACCTCCTCTTCCGCGTTCCGAACCCCTTCATCGAGCAGGACGAGGAGAAGATCGTCCGGATCCTCGGCGCCGTCGCTCGCGCGAACGTCCTCTTCCAGCTCGCCTGCGAGAAGCTCGGCATCAAACCCGTCCGCAACGCGCTCCCCGAGATCTCGGTCCCGCAGGTGAACTCGATCGCCGAGATCGGCGCCGTCGTGAAGATCGGGACGCTCTACCAGGCGGCGATCGCGGAGCTCTTCGAGGGAGCCGAAGGACGCGCCGACGTCTTCCTGCGCGAGAGAGTCCCCGCGGCGCGCCGGATCGCGCTCATCGAGAAGGTCTCCCGGGTCCGCCTCGTCCCGCTCTGCGAGAACGTCGGCGCCCTCGCGCATCTTCCCGACTTCCTGGAGGCGTTCTATCTCGCGCTCGAGCGGGGACGCGGCCTGCCCGGTCTCCCGACGGCGGCGGTCTTCCGGACCAGCTTCGACCACGAGGAAGCCGTCGTCCGCGTCTTCGTAGCGATGTCCGACACGGCGGAGCAGAGCGGCAAGATCGCGACGGACGCCGCCTGCACGCTCGCCCTCGCCGGGCGGCAGGAGGCCGAGCGCCGCCTCGCCGCGCTCGCTCAAAAGGCCGGAGAGCCGGCACCGCGGGTCACGTTCCTGATCGGCGCCGGCCGCGCGGGCTTCCGCGGCGGATTCGACCCGGGGCACCCGGGTGTCCTCCGTCAGTTCTCCCGCGCCGACGGCGTCACGATGCAGGGGATTCGCGCCGACTCACCCACCGAGGCCGAGCGCCTCGCCGCGGCGTTCCGCACTGAAATTGCCTCCGGGGTCCCTTTGCCCGCCGTCTCCGCCGCGGACCGCGAAGCGCTGATGAGGCTTCTGGAGACCGGCGTGAAGGCGCATACCGAAACGCTCCTGAGGATCGCGCCGCTCCTGTCGCCCTTCGGCAGGCTCGTCCCCCAGACGCGCGTGCGGATCCGGGCGACCGGCTCGGTGAATTACGGCCGGTCGATCCCGACGTATCCCGAAGAGTGGGGCGGCGGCACGACCCTCCCCGGCAACCGTGTCCTGCGGGACGCCTGGCCCGAAGGGGTCACCCTGCCACGCGCCATCGTCTACAACCTCGCCTGCACCACGCTCGGCCTCCCCGCGGTCACGAGCGACCTCGTCGCCCTCGACCGCCGGGCGGCGGTCCTCCTCGAGCGGCACGTCCCGGGCTACCGGGAGATCATCTCGAGCGAGCTGCCGGCCTTCGTGAAGGAGTCGACGGCGCTCGTCTTCGGCAAGAAGCTGGCAGAGTCGACGGCGCGCCGCTGCCTCCGTGCTTCGGCCGCGCTCTGGGTCGACGCCCGTACGCGCGAGGACCTCATCCTGCCGACATGCCTCTTCGCCATGGAGTACCTCCGCTACCTCGCGGAGGATTCGGAAAGCTGGGACGAGACGAAAGAGCACGAAAGCCGGACGACGCGCGAGGAGGAGCTGATCCGCGAGACCTCGAGCGGCGCTTTCGGGGCGCTCTGCGCCGAGCGTCCGGGCGGCCGGTGGCCGACTCTCCAGTCGCTCGTCGACACGGAGGACGCCACCCGGCTCCTCCTCGCGCGAGAGCTGACGATCGAGGAGAAGCGGGAGTTCGTCGACCTGCGGATCGAAGGGTGGCTGCGCCTTCTTCCCGACGCCTTCTCCCGCGGGCTGCGGCGCGAATGGGCACGCCTCAGGGAGCTCGCCAAGGATGACCTGACGCTCGACGCGATCGAGCGCCTCGTCGCACTGGAGCAGTTGCGTGGGAGCCGCGGGGCTTAGTCCCCGCGGACCACATGCGAAGAGCTGCGTCGATCCGGATGTCCACTTGAGGGAGGCCTTCGGGAGATTCCAGGGCCGCCTCGGACGGCTCGCCCATTTCGCCGCGCGCCACGAAGGCGTCTTCTGGACCCTTCA
>DIAY01000085.1 GCA_002414905.1 Holophagales bacterium UBA5066
CGGCCTACTGCGCCTCCAAGTTCGGGCTCGCAGGCCTGTCCGAGGCAATGCTGCGGGACGTCCGCGGGTACGACGTCCGGGTCACCTGCCTCCTCCCGTCGACGGTCGCCACCGACATGTCTCGCCGGGGAGAGTTCCTCCAGGACGCTTCGAAGGCGATCCAGCCCTCTGACATCGCCGAGGCGATCATCGGCCTCCTGAAGCTCAACATCCGTGTCCTGCCGACCTCGCTCGAGCTCTGGCAGACGAACCCGTAGATCCTCGCGGCGTCTCGCGCGGACGCCGCGTCGCCGGACGCACTCCCGCGTTCGTCATCGACAGCGCTAAGGCCCCTCCGGCCCGACGACGCGATAGACCCACCCCATGTCGCGCGTCCCCTTCGCGGCGAGCTCTTCGCGTGCGGCCTTCGCGTCCTGGGCCGTCGCAAAGGTCCCGATCATCACGCGCTGCCACACGCCCTTCCCGCCAAGATCGACCTCCGCGACGTAGCCCTCGCGACCGACGATTCCCTGAATTCTCTTCAGGTCCCGCACTGCCGATGCGCGGTCCTTGTACGACGTGAAGTGGATCGAGAACACCTCCGGCAGCCCGGAGCGGTCCTTCGTCACGACGAGCCCGTCCCGGCTCTGTCGGACCGCCCCGGCCGTCGGCACAGGCGGTACCGGCGCGATAGAGACCGGGGCCGGCGCCGGAGCGGGATCCTGCGCGGTGGCAGGAACGGCCGGCGCGGCCGAGACCGGCACGGCGGTCGGCGCCACCGTCGACACGGGGGATGGACTCGACGCCGCGAGGACCGGTTCCGCCGGAACGGAGCCTTTCTCCTGCGCGTCCACGGGAGCCGGCGGGTCGACCGGTTCGGCCGTGGCAGGTGGCGGTACCCCCGCGACGGGCGACGCGGCGACCCTCGGCCTCGACAC
Organism: Holophagales bacterium UBA5066; assembly: GCA_002414905.1. Lineage (GTDB taxonomy): Bacteria > Acidobacteriota > Thermoanaerobaculia > UBA5066 > UBA5066 > UBA5066. The sequence goes on from DIAY01000085.1 coordinate 918, forward strand.
GACCAGCGGTGGCGGCATGGCATCCCGTTCAACCCAGAGTCCGGCGAGAAGGTAGCCGAGACCGGCCAACGCGACAAGAGCTGCGACAGTCCCGAGGACGAGCCCGACGCGCGGTCCGCGGCCGCCTTCAGCTCGACCGAATCGACCCTCGTGCGGGATCGTCAGGACCGTGTCCTCGTCGTCTTCGAACGGTACCGGTACCAGGCTCTCGCTCTGCCGCTCGTCCTCTTCCACCCACGAAAGGGTGATCGGAACGGCGGAAGGCTCGGAAAGCTTCGGGAATGCGGCGTTGAGGTCCAGTGCCTGGGCCTCACGCGACAGGCGTGTGAGGGTCTCGCTTCCGGGTCCCTCATCTGCGCCGCTCTCCGGGGCCGGACCATCCGGTATCTGCAGCACCGGCTCGAGCACCGGTAGCCGCTCGGATTCCTGCTCGGGCTCGGGATCGGGCAGGACGAATCCCGGGACGTCCTCGGAGTCCCGCGCGAAGGCGACCGGCCGCTCCGCGTCCTCCTCCTCGTCCGGCTCGGGTTCGGCCGGGAGAGAGATCGGTGGAGCCTCTTCGGGCACCTCGATCTTCTCCGGTACTTCCCTCCCGAGGGTGTCGTCGGGGACCACCGGCTCGCTGAAGGGCTCCCGCGCATCGCGATCCCAGCGCAGATCCAGGGCGCCCGTCGTCTCGCTGAAGGGGTCATCCACGTCCTGTGACCCGTCCGGGACCGGCGCGGCCGCCACCGGCTCGGGTGGTGCAGGCGGTAGCGTGATAACCGGAGGCGGGGGCAGGGGCGACGCCGCGGGGATGTTCAGGCTGGCGCCCGTTGCCCGCAGGAACGCGCGCTGGACGAGGTCTTCAAGCGGAATGCTCTCTCCGCCCGCGTCCCGGATCCTCTTCAGCTCCTCGGCGCAGACCTCGCGCGCCGCGCGGAAGGCGATCTCCGGCTCGATCGGCGCACGGGCCGTCAGCTCCCTCAGGACCTCGGAGACCGACGGAAGCATGCGCCTCACGCGCGAGGCGGTGAAGTCCTCTCCGCTCATCCCGCCAGGCGCTCCCAGTCGCCCTCGGGGGCGTCGGCCGCGATGGCAAGTGCCCCTCTGGAGCCGGCGAAGAGCGGATCCTCGACCGCCCTCACCGTGCCGCCACCGACGTCCTGGAGCGTCCGCTCCAGGGCCACGGCCAGGCCCGGGATCTGTGATCCACCCCCCGCGAGAACGATGTTGTTGCGCACGCGCTGCTGGTACTCGGGGTCGACGCGCGAGAGGAGGTCGAGCATCGTCTCTGCGAGCGGGCCCACGAGGCTCTCGCAGGCTTTCTTCATCTCGGCGGTGATCTCGAGGCTCGTCGGCTTTCCGCGGACGGGCGCCTCGACGACGACGGGGCCCTTCGGCTCGCCGATGAAGCTGTTCTTCTCCTTCCAGTCGCGCACCATGTGGATCGAGAAGTTCGCCTCGGGGTGGCGCGTGCGGATCTGCAGGACGAGCTGCTCGTCGACGGAGTCCCCCGCGTGCGTGAGCGTCCGCTGGTCGTCGTCGGTCGGGTAGCGACCGTTCATCACGCAGAAGTCGCTCGTGCCGGCGCCGATGTCGATGATCATCGTGTGCAGAAGGGCGTCCATCCCGTAGGCGACGGCGAACGGCTCGGAGACCAGGAGCAGGCTGTCGGCCACTCCCTTCACGGCGTTACGCAGGTGCTGGCGGGAGACGCGCATCGCCTCGGCCGGGACACCGACGACGGCATGAACCGTCTTGCCGGTGCCGCCCGCCTTCTCGATGAGGTGCGCGAGGAGCTCGCGCACGGCGGCCTCGGCCTTGGGCGAGCCCTCCTTGATGAGGCCCCGCTCGAGCGGGCGGTGCAGATCGAGCATTGGCCGGTTCTCGAGCGCCTCGTGCCCGAAGAGCACCGCCTTCTTCACGACCTTGCGGGCGACCATGTCCACCGGCCATCCGACGTAGCTCTCCACCACGTGGTTCTCCCCGTTCGAGGCGGAGATCGCGCTGCGCGACGTGCCGAGGTCGATCCCGACGTGGAAGACGTCCTTCTTCCCGCTCATCCGTTGCTGCTCCTTCCCGCTCCCGCGAGGTTTCGTGCGTCCGCCCACGCGCGCACTCCCCGCGCGAGCGCATCGGCGATAGTTCCCCGGAACGCCTCGTCGCGCAGGAGGCGCGCCTCCTCCGCGTGCGAGACGCAGGAGACCTCCGCGAGAATTCCCGGCATCTCGGAAGCGATGAGGACGACGAACGGGGCGCTCTTGACGCCCCGGTCCCCGACCCCGGGTGAGATCTTCCGGATCGAGGAGACGAGCTCGCCCTGGACCGACTCCGCGAGCTT
>DIAY01000138.1 GCA_002414905.1 Holophagales bacterium UBA5066
AGATGTGTATAAGAGACAGCCGAGGAGGCCATCGCCGCCTGGAGGATGTTGTACTTCTCGGAGAGGTCCATGAGCGGCCGATAGAATCTCCTCGAGTACTGCAGGAAGGTGACGACGGCGCCGATCGTCATGCTTCCGCGGATCACCTCGCCGCCGCCCCACCAGAGGATCGCCGCCATCCCGACCGACGAGAGGAAGTCGAGGACGGGGTAAAAGACGGCGTAAACGAAGATGGCGTCCAGGTTCGCGACCCGGTGGTCGTCGTTCACCGTCCGAAAAGAGCCACGGGCGGCGTCTTCCCGTCGGAAGAGCTGGACCACGGTGATTCCCGAGAGGTGCTCCTGCAGGAACGAGTTCACGCGGGCGATCCTCACGCGCACCCTTCGATAGGTGTCGCGGGCTCCTACGCGGAACCAGTTCGCCACGAACGCCATCGGGATCAGGACCGCGAGCGTGATCGTCGCCAGCTTCGGGTCGAGGGCGAAGAGAATCGCCACGATGCCGACGAGGACGGCGAGGTCGCCGAGGAGGGAGACGAAGCCGGACGTGAAGAGCTCGTTCAGGGCGTCGACGTCGGTCGTCAGCCGGGTCATGAGGCGGCCGATCGGCGTCCGGTCGAAGAGCGCGACGTCGGCACGCTGGAGGTTCCCGAAGATCCGCGTCCTCAGGTCGTACATGACCCCCTGGCCCATGCGGGAGGTCCACTCGACCATCAGGAATACGAGGCCGAACGTCGCGAGGACCGAAAGGAGGTAGAGGCCGGCGATGGCGTCGAGCGCGGCCGGACCGCGGGGCGACAGACCCAGCTTCGAAAGGAGAGAGCCGACGAACGCCGCCCCACCCTCGGGTGGCCCGGGCTTCGGCGAGAAGACGAGGTCGATGGCGGCGCCGGTCAGGAGCGGTCCGGCGAGCTGGAAGATCGATTCGAGGAAAAGCACCACGAGAGCGCCGCCGGCGTAGGCCCGGTAAGGAACGGCGAGCGCGACGAGCCGCCGGAAGACGCCCCGATCGAACCCGCGACCCTGGACTTCGTCCTCGGCGAGGTGTTCGGCCATGGCTACGCCGCCTCCACTTCGTCGGAGAGGCGCTGGCGCTCGGCGAGCTCGGCATAGAGCCCGCCCGCCCGCAGGAGCTCGTCGTGCGTCCCCGTCTCGGCGACGCGCCCCTTCTCGAGAACGATGACGAGGTCGGCGTGCTGGATCGTCGAGAGACGGTGCGAGACGAGGAAGGTGGTGCGCGTTCCCGCCCGCGCCTTTACCGCCTCGAGGATGCTGGCCTCGGTCTGCGTGTCGATGGAGGAGAACGCGTCGTCGAGGACGAGAAAGGGGGAGTCGGCCAGGAGCGCGCGGGCGAGGGCCGTTCGCTGCTTCTGACCTCCGGACAGGGTGATCCCACGTTCTCCGACGACCGTGTCGAGGCCCTTCGGAAAGGTCGCAAGGTCGGGGCCGAGGCCTGCCTCCAGAGCGACGCGCTCAACGTCCTGCCGGGTCGCGTCCGGACGACCGATCGCGATGTTGGCGGCGAGGGTGTCCGAGAAGAGGAACGTTTCCTGGGGCACGGCGACGAGCGCCCGGCGCAGGAGAGGGAGGGGAATCTCCCGGACGTCGCGCCCTCCGATCCGGATCGCGCCGAAAGGAGGCTCTTCGAGGCGGAGGAGGAGGTTCAGGAAAGTCGACTTTCCCGCGCCGGTCCTGCCGACGAGGGCGATCGTCATTCCCGGCGGCAGGCAGAGCGAGATGTCGCGGAGCACGGGTGTTCCGCCGTCGTAGGCGAAGGTGAGGTGGTTCACCTCGAGCATGCCGCCGGGAAGCGGCCCGGCGTCGGTCTCCTCGGCAAGCGGCTCGGCTGCCCAGAGCTCGGCCATCCGGTTCCACGAAGCCGACCCCCGCTGCCAGAGGTTCACGACCCAGCCCAGGGCGATGGCGGGCCAGACGAGCTCTACGAGGTAGAGGTTGAATTCGACGTAGCGGGGCACGGTCAGCTCGCCCGAGAGGATCTTCCGGCCGCCGACCCACAGGACGGCGGCGAAGCCGGTTCCGACGAGGGCCTGAAGCGTCGGAAAGTAGAGGGCGTTCAGGCGCGCCAGCCACAGGTTACGGCGACGAAGCTCGCGGTTCTTCGCGTCGAACCGCCTCTCCTCGGTCGCCTCGCGTGCGAAGGCCCTCACGAGCCGCGCGCCGCTGAGGTTCTCCTGGGCGCTCGCCGAGATCTCGCTGAAGAACTCCTGGATGGACGTGAAGCGGCGATGGGTGATCTTCCCCATGACCTGCGTCGAAACGGCGACGAACGGCAGGATGGCGAGGGCCACGAGGGTGAGGGCGGGGGACGTGAGCGCCATGAGCGTGACCGCGATCGTCCCGACGACGAGGGTGTTCGCCGCCTGCATGATCCCGGGACCCATCATCATCCGGACGGCCGAGAGGTCGTTGACGGCGCGGCTCATGACGTCCCCCACCCGGCTCTTGCGGTGCCACCTCGGGGGAAGCCTGAGGAGGTGCGCGAACAGGTCCTCGCGCATCTCGAACTCGATGTCCCTCGAGGCGCCGATGAGAATCCGGCGGGTGAAGAAGAAGAGGATCGCGTCGCCCGCCGCGAGCGTGAGGATCGCTCCGCAGGAGAGCGCGATCCGTCGGAGAGAGGGGTCCTTCTCGAGGGACTCCAGGACCTGTCTCACGATTCGCGGCATCGCCAGGAAGAGAACCGCAGAAAGCGTCATCGTCCCGAAGCCGAGTGCGTACTCCTTCGGGCGGCGCGAAAAATAGGAAAGGAAGCGCGAAGCGTCTTTCAAGGAGCCGTGATGTTACCCGGCTCGCCACGGCCGGTTTTCGGTCCGGCTGCTATCCTCCGCGTTCCGAGCCTGTGACACTCGCCCTTCTCGAACGGATCGTCCTGTTCCGCTGCCTCAACCCGGCGGAAGCGAGAGGTTTGTCGCAGGCGTGTCGTCTCCAGGTTTACGGTCGCGGCGACACGATTTTCGTGGAGGGGAGCCGGGCGACGGAGATGTCCTTCGTGGCGCTCGGGGCCGTGAAGGTCGTCAAGGCGACCCCGGTGCGCAACGTCATCCTGCGGATCGTCGGGGCGGGAAGCCCCGTCGGGATCGTCGCCGCGTGGGAGGGGCGTCCCTATCCCGGGAGCGCCGTAGCCCTGGAGCCTTCGACGCTGGTTCACGTCCCGGAAAGGGAGTTCTTCGCCCTGTCCGACCGGCACCCGGAGATCCTCCGCCAGCTCCTCCGCATAATGATGGACCGGCAGGTCGAGCTTGGTCAGCGAGTCTCCGAGATGACCGGCCCGGTCGAGGTGCGAGTCGCGCAGGTCCTCCTCGACCTCGCCGGCTCCTCGGGGAGGGCGGAGGGGCCCGGCGCCACGATCCCGCTCCCGCTGACGCGCCAGGATGTCGCGGACCTCGCCGGGACGACCGTGGAGACGGCGATCCGGATCATGAGCCGGTGGGGCAAGGAAGAGCTGGTCTTCACCGAGGGAGACGGATTCGTGATACCCGACCTCGAAAAGCTCCGGCAGCTCATCGGCTGAGGATCAGACGTCGGTCTGTGAGAGTCGCCTCGCGGCGAGAGCGAACGGCACGACCGTCCAGAGGAGGAGCGAGCCCGAGAGAAGGAGGAAGGCGCCCGTCTTCCCTCCCGTGAACCTCAGGAAGGCGAGCGACGCCGACCCGAACGCCGTCGTTCCCTGGAGGGCGAGAAGGGCGCCGGTTCGCAGGGCCCCCACCGGGTTCACGATCACGCTCAGGATCAGGACCCGCGAGGCCGTTCCCGACCGGAGGACCGAGGCAACCCCGAGGGCCGCGACGTCGAGGAGGACGACCGCCACGAACCAGACGACGAGGGCGAGCGCGAGCGCCCGGGTCCTCTTGCGGCCGATCGCCCCGGCCGACAGGAGCGCGGCGAGACTGAGGAACACGGCCGTCAGGAGCGAGGAGCCTGCGAAGAGGAGGGCGAAGCCACCGAGACCGTCGCTCCCGCGGTGCGAAAAGACGACGATCCCCGCAGCGCCGAAGCCGATCGCCTGCGCCGCGGTCAGCGCGGCCCAAAGCCCGGTCGACTGGCCGAGGAGGATCGCCGTCCGCGAGACCGGCTGCGAGAAGAGGAGCTCGGCCGCGCCCCGCTCGGGTGCGAGCGAGAGGACGCCGATGAGGAGCGAAGAGAGCGGGACGAGGAGGAGGACGAGCTGGACGAGAGAGGCCGACGTGCGGGCGAAATCCTGGACGCCGTGCCCGCCGGAGAGCGCGTAGCCGGCGACGGATACGGCAAGCGCGAGCCCGGCGAAGACGACCGCGAAGATCTGGGTCCAGCGAGAGCGGATCGCCAGGAGGAGCTCCTGCCGGGCGCAGAGCGCAAAGGGGGAGTCGTTCACTTTCCCTCCGGCGCGAAGGGACCGATGACCTCGGCGGCCGGCACGGGTGTCCCGCCTGCAGCCGCGGGGTCGGCGTTCCGCGAGCCGGCGCTCGCCCAGGCGACGAGCCCGGAGTTCATCGGTGTCTGGACGGTGGGGCTTTTCGTGAAGAGGGCGTCCTGCGCCTTCACCCACTCCTTCGTCCGGTGGTCGGTCACCCACGCAGTCCAGGGGGCCGCTTCGCGAGGCGCCTTCAGCCAGTCTCGAAGACACCCGGCGTCGTCGAAGAACTTCGGCTCGTGGCCTGGCGACGTGAGCTGGGCGGCGAAGCGGAGGTCGGAGACGGACATCCGGCACCAGGCGCAGGCGTCGTTCTTCGTGTCGAGCGGGGCGGGGCCGTCCGCCGAATTGCTGCAGGAAACGAGAGAGAGGAGGACGGCGAGGGCGAAGGCCGGAAGCGCGGTTCTCATCGAGGGCCTCCCACGAGCTCGGAGTAGAGGGTGTCGAGGCGCCCTTCGTCGGCCGTCAGCGAGAGGACGGCCGCTCCTCCAGCCCGGACGGCTTCGAGGAGGGCCGGCCGCGATGCGGCCGGGCCCGGGAGGAGGAGGTCGTTGCCGGCGGCGGAGGCACCCGGGCAGGCGCCCCGGAGTCCCTCAAGAAGGGGTGCTGCCGGGCGATCGAGCAGGAGGCGGAGGATGCCCCTGTCGGCAAGGCGGCTCGCAAGCTCGGCAGCGGAAAGAAGCGCGACGAGGTGCCCCTCGACGAGCACCGCGAAGCGGTCGGCGAGGCGCTCGACGTCTCCGAGGTGATGCGACGTGAAGAGAATCGTCTTCCCCGCGCGGCGCCGATCGTCGGCGAGCGCGTAGAAGGCCGACATGCCCTCGGGGTCGAGCGCCGCGGTCGGCTCGTCGAGGAGCAGAAGCGGCGCGTCCGGAAGCGCCGCGACGGCGAGCCCGAGGCGCTGGACCATTCCGCCCGAATACGTCGCGACGGCCCGGGAGGAGGCCCCGTTCAGGCTTGCGAACCGGAGCACTTCGTCGGTCCGGGGTCCCGCGACGCCCCTCAGGCGCCGGTAGAACTCGACGACCTCGCGCCCGGTGAGGGCGTCGGGGAATGCCACTTTCTGCGGCAGAAACGACAGGTTGCGCCTCGCCGCGGGCTGCGAGGCCGGCCGCCCGTCGATGAGGACCCGGCCCGAGGTGGCGTGGATGAGCCCGGCGACCGCCTTGAGGCAGGTCGTCTTCCCGGAGCCGTTCGGGCCGAGAAGCGCCAGGACCTCGCCGGCCCCGACCTCGAGCGAGACATCGTGGACCGCGACCTGCGTGCCATAGCGCTTGCCGAAGCCTTCGAAACGGATCATGCCGGCCACTTTCTCACGAGGCGGGGAGCCTTCGGCCCAGGACGAGGAGGGCCGTGCCGAAGAGGAACGCGAAGGAGGAAGCCGCGACCGCCGGGACGTGCGCCGCGCGTGCGACGGGTTTCGGGCGGGGAACGTCGGGGAGGGAGGGAGGCCGGGCGAGCGGCGAATTGTCCATCGCCGTCGGCTGTCGGAGGACCGGGAACGACTCCTCCGCCACGCCGATCGCGCTGGCCGCGAAACTCTGGGCGAAGAGGTCGGCGGCGAGGAGGTTCCCCCGGAAGTGGTCGAAGACGTTCCCGAGGCGGTACGGGCGATCGGAACGGCCGTCGCCGTCGAGGTCGGGCTCCCGGTTCTCGGACCAGTAGTTGCCGTCGAAGACGGTGTCGGTGATTTTCCCGACGAGTGTCAGCGGCGTCAGGTTTCCGACGAAGGAATTGCCCGTGATCCGGTTCCCGCCGCATCCGGCGTAGAGGACGATCGCCGTGTCGGAAGCCGCGACGATATTTCCCCGGAAGACGTTCCTGTAGGAGTCCTCGAAGAAGACGCCGCGGGCGTTGTCGGCCAGAAGGTTGCCTTCCGCCACGACCTCGTCGCACGTCTTGAAGAGGAGGCCCACGGAGGCGAAACCCCGGTTCCTGAGGAACTGGTTCCTTCGAAACGTGATCCGCTTCGAGTACATGAGGGCGCTGCCGGCGGCACCGTTCTCGAAAACGTTGTCCTCGAAGACGTTGTCGTCGGAAAACATGTAGTGGATGCCGTAGCGCAAGTCCGAGGCTCGATTGCCCGAGATGAAACCGTGGCTGGAGGACTGGATGTAGAAGCCGTCTCTCACGTCGACGATGACGTTTCCAATGAAACGAAACCCGACCGTGTTCCAGATGTGGATGCCGGAGCCCTTCTCGCCGGGGTCCCTGTCGGGGATACCCCGGATCTCGCAATTCTCGACGACGACGTCGTTTGCCTCGCGGACATAGACGCCGAAGAGCGCACCCCGGATCCGGCAGGAGCGGACGACGGTGTTCTGTCCAGACGTGTGAACGCCGGCGGAGTCCTTTCCGAGGTCTCCGCCTTCCCGGCCGTCGATGTCGAAACCTTCGATTGTGACGTGCGGGGCCCTCACGCGAACGACGCTCCCGGTGCGGGAGCCGAGGAGGACGGGGCGCCCGCGGCCGACGAGGCGGACGGGACGGTCGAGGACGAGGTCGCCCTCGTACGTCCCGGCCGGCACCTCGACCGTCTCCCCGGGCGAAGCCGCGTCCACGAGTCTCTGGAGCGGCGACGCTTCGTGAGCAGCGGGGCGGCCCTCGAGAGTCCCGGGAGTCACCGGCGCCATCTCGTCGGCCCGTACGGAGCCGGCGAAGAGGGTGAGGAGGCCGAGGATCACGGCGGGGACCGCCGGGAACTTCACGTCACGCCGCGTTCTTCCGCGTTTCGCGCCAGCCGAAGAAGAACGCCAGAGCGAGGCACGCCGCGGCGCCGGCGAGGGCGTAGGAGCCTGCCTGGGGATACGAGAAGACCTCGAAGTTCGCGAGCTGCTTTCCGCCGAAGAGCGGGGGCATGAAGGGGTCGACCCGGACAGCGGCCCTCGGATCGAGGGTGTGTCCGTAGTGGTACATCTTGTAGCCGAAGGACCAGAGGGAAAAGATCCCGAACCAGGTGTAGAGGACGAGAACGTCGAGGACGTGCGCCATCTGCCCGAAGACCGCGGCGCGCAGGAAGAGGAGACCCATGATCCCGACGACGAACGGGATCCATTTGAACTCCGTGAAGTCCTCGGGCTCGAGGTCACGCATCCCGATATAGTGGTTCAGGACGTTGATCTCCTTGATGTCCTGCCCGGCGTTGCCTCCCTCGAGCTTGTAGCTGTAGATGTCGAGTCGGAGACCCTCCTGGTATTGCGGCGCGAACATCGTCAGGTTCCAGAGCGGAAAGAGGTACGCCCCGAGCAGGCAGATCGTCGCCACGACGAGGAGGAGCCTCGGCCGGGGGCCGATCGGCTGCTCGAAAAGGCGGTTGCTCTTCTGCAGGAAAGCTCTCATATCGATGCCCTCGGTCGGGGGTCCGGGGCGAGGCCGCGTCGCACCCCCGGGGACGACCGCGGACGCTGGGGGTGTCGGAGGGCGAGGCGGGACGGCGACGCAGGCCGCCGTCCCGCCGAACGAGAGGGGAAAGATCAGCCCTTCGGTTTGACGACGAGGTAGCCCTGCATCTCCTGGTGGAGCGCGGAGCAGAAGTTCGTGCAGTAATAGGCGAAGACGCCCGGTTTGTCGGCCTTGAACGTGACGACCTTCGTCTCGCCCGGGTCGACGACGATGTTGATGTTGTAGTCGAGAAGGCCCCAGCCGTGGAGTTCGTCCGTCGTCTGCTCGATGTTCGTCAGCGCGACCTTGACGGTGTCGCCCTGGTTCACCTCGATGTAGTCCGGAGTGATCGAGGACCTCACGAGGACGACCTTGGCGAGGACCTCGGTCCCCTTGCGGGTGACGCCGGCGTCCTTGACGTCCCAGATCGCGAGCGGGTGCTTGTTCTCTTCCTTGGGGTAGACCTCGATCGGCTTGATCTTGTCGGCCTTCACCATGACGGCGTAGTGGGGCTCCGGCTCGGTGAAGGCGTCGTAGAGAAGCTTCATCTTCTCGTCGGAGATGTCGACGAGCTGCATCGACTCGGGCTGCGACGGCCCGACGTTCAGGTGCCGGCCGTGCGACAGCTTGTTGAGGCCGACGAGGTACTTCCCGTCCGGGCTCACCGTGTCGCCTTCGGCCGCGCAGAGGTGGCCGATGGAGTAGGACATCGGGATCTTGTCGACGACCTCCCAGGTACCGAGCTTCCACTTGGCGATCGCCGAGTCGACGAAAAGCGAGGTGTAGGCGTAGCCGTCGGCGTCGAACTGCGTGTGGAGAGGTCCGAGGCCGACCTCGACCTCGGCGTCCTTGATCGACTCGTACTTCAGGACGGGGATCCCGTCTTCGTCGCCCGTGAAGTCCTTGTTGCGGATCGCCGTCAGGACCTTCTCGAAGTTGAAGGCCGTCGTGACGCCCTGGAGCTTGCCCGAGCCGATGATGTACTTCCCGTCGGGCGAGACGTCGACGCCGTGGGGCGACTTTCCGCACGGCATCAGGTACATGAGGCCAGGGACCTTCTTCGGGTCGAGGACCTTGACGCCGCCCATCATCTCGCCCTTCCCCTCGGCGACGGCCTTCTCCACGGCCTTCCAGTCGACGGCGGCGATGTAGTCACGGTCGGCCTGCGAGGCGGTCACCTCGAGCTTGCCGGTGGCCCGCTCGGAGTTGTAGCAGGTCCAGAACATCCAGCCCTCGGAGACCTTCTTGCCGGCGTCGCCCAGGTCCCAGTTGAAGGGCGGGGTGACGATCTCCCAGCCCAGGGACATCTCGCCCGTCTTCGGGTCGATCTTGATGGCGGCCAGTATCCCCTTGTACTCGGAGGCGTACTTGTCGATCGCGACGGCGGTCGTCTTCGGGACCGGCGCCGAAAAGCGCGACCCCATCATCGCGTACTCGGTGTTGGGCGTGACGTACGCGCCCGAGTGATTTCCGGAGACGTTCGCGATGGGGCCGAGGATCTGCTTCGTTTTGAAGTCGCGCAGATCGATCCGGGCAATCCGGCCGTTCATGTCGTTGATGAAGAGCCAGCGGCCGTCATAGTCACCGGCCGTCTCGGACGGGGCAGGGTGGTGGGCGTCCCCCCAGGTCAGCCCGTTGAGCATCGCCTTCGACTCATCGTCGAAGCCGTAGCCGGTGGCGGGGTAGGGTGTGAAAACCGGAATCGTCGAAAGGTGGCGCATCGACGGGACACCGTAGACGTACATGTTTCCGGAGTGCCCGCCCGAGGCGAAGAAGTAGTACTCGTCGAGGTCGCCGGGCGGGACGTAGGTCTTCTGCGCCGCCACGGCAATGTCCGAGGCGGCCGCGGGGGCCTTCTTCCCCTTCGGGCCGGACGGGGCGCAGCGCCCGGCCAGGACGCCCGCCACGACGATTGCTCCGAGGACGCCCCACGTCAGGGCGCTTTTCTTCTTTTCCGTCATCTGTTCCCCCTCCTTCTCCCGTTGAGGCCCCCGCTTGCGGCTGGGGGCGGATCGGTTGCGATTCGGTAAGCCAAAGGCCGCGCGGGATCGGCGCGCGGCTCCGGCAGGCGATCAGCGCCCCTCGGCGGTGGCGGCTTTCTGCTTCTGGTGCTCGGCGAAGGCTTCGCGCAGCTTCTGGATCGCGACCTCCTTCTCCGCGTCGGTCAGGATGATCTGGCGCGAAAGGACGACGGACATCGTCCCGGTCGGGTTCCGGATGAAGTCGTCGACGGTCTTCCCGAAGCGGCTCTGCGTGTCTTCGACGGCCGTCGAGAGGTCGGGGCCGACCTGCGCGGCGCTCTTCACGCCGAGCGAGGAGACCGAGTGGCAGACGAAGCAGCCGGTGGAGACGAACCAGGCGCCTGGTCCGTGCTTCATCCGGTCTTCCTCGGCGATCTCCTCGGCGGTCTGAGGATCGGTCCTCGGGACGCCGGGGCGGTAGGTCGCGGGAACGGGGGCGCGCCGCCAGGAAAGGACGAGGGCCGCGAGCGCCTGCGACTCCTTCGTCCCGAAGCCGAAAGCGGGCATCACCGAGTCGGGGACGAGCTCCTTCGGATTCTTGAAGTGGGCGACATGCCAGGCGAATGCGGTCTTCTGGCCACCGAGACGGCTCATGTCGTACTGCTCGGCCGCCTTGTCGCCGACGTTCGTCAGATCGGGGCCGATCGTCCCGCCGCGCCCGTTGACGACGTGGCAGGCCCGGCAGCCCTTCTCGTTGACGAGCTTCTTGCCGAGGTTGATCAGGTCGGCCCCCTTCGTCTCGCGGTCGTACCGGTGGCAGACGTTGCAGTTCATCTGCATCAGGGCGCCCTTGTCGTCCCCCTGAATCGAGTAGGCCTCGCCCATCGCCGTGCCTAGGACGGGCTCCTCCCAGAAGTGGACCGGCCCGTGGGCCTTCTCGCTTTCGACGGCCCAGCCCTGCCCGCCGTGACAGGCCGTGCAGCCGTAGTCCTCGACCGGGTGGATCTTCAGCGGCTCGGTGGGGTGGGTCTTCCAGGGGTGCTCGGCGGTCTCGAAACCCTTCCAGAGGATTCCCTGGTGACAGGTGATGCAGCGGTCGGCGCGGCCGAGGTCCTTCACCCAGATCTGCTTCATTCCGGCCGGGACGGTTGCGGCCTTCTCGGCGCCGAACTTCTCGGCGACCATCCCGCGAAACTCGGACTGATACCAGCGCCAGTCCTTCCGGTGGTCGGTCACGGCGAATATGACCGTCGAGACGACGAGGAGAACGCCGATGACGGCGAGGACAGGTCGGTCCTTGCCGGGGTAGGGCGAGCTCGTGCGCTGCTCCATGGTCAGATCCTCGTCGGAAGCTCGGGCCAGGCCTGCCATGGCCAGTAGAAGTTCCAGTAGGGACCTCTCAGGAAGGTCCCGATGATCGTGAAGACGAGGACGAGGAGGACGACGAGGAGAAAGACGAGGTTCTGGCGCTTCCTGGAGGCGTGGAACCAGACGCCCGCCGCTCCGGCGGGGCTCCGGTCGAGCCACGGCCAGACGAGGAGGAGGCCGAGGAGGATCGTCGGCAGGATCACGCCGCCGAGGAAGGCGCCGTTGATCGTGAA
>DIAY01000282.1 GCA_002414905.1 Holophagales bacterium UBA5066
ATCCGGCGCGAGAAGGCGACCTCGAACATCTGCACGAACCAGGGGCTCTTCGCCCTCGCGGCGACGATGACCCTGACGGCCCTCGGCAAGCACGGCCTGCGCGAGACGGCTCTGCTCTGCCTCTCGAAGTCGGAATATCTGAAGACGGGCATCGGCAAGCTCGGGAACGGGAAGTTCGCCGTCGCGTTCCCCGGAGCGACGTTCAACGAATTCGCCCTCCGGTGCGGCCCGCCCGTCGGCGAAGTCCTCTCCGCGCTGGAGAAGAAGCAGATCCTCGGCGGCGTGCCGTTCACCCGCCTCGCCCCCGGTTCGGGCGAGCACGGGGACCTCCTCCTCGTCGCCTCGACCGAGCGGATCCGCCGCGAGGACCTCGACCGGTTCCTCGACGTCCTGAGGGGTTTCTGAGGAGGCCACGATGAGCGACCACGGAAACCTCACCGGTCCTGCCTTCGACGGCGCACAGCTCGATCGCCGACGCGGCCCGTCCTCCATCTTCGACGCCTCCCGGCCCGGCCGCCGCGGCGTCCTCCTGCCGCCGCTCGACGTCCCCGGGGTCGACCCGGAGGCCCTCTTCGGCGCGCTCCACCGGGCAGAGGTCGAGGGCGAGGTCGAGGCGTCGGAGGTCGATGCCGTCCGGCACTTCACCCGCCTCTCGCAGATGAACCTCTCGATCGACGCGAACCTCTATCCGCTCGGGTCCTGCACCATGAAGCACAACCCGCGGATCAACGAGGAGATCGCGCGGCTCGCCGGCTTCGCCGACGTCCACCCCTACACCCCCGAGCACCTCTCCCAGGGAGCGCTCGAGCTGTTGGGCCGCCTCGAGGCCGTGCTGATCGCCCTGACCGGGTTCGCCCGCATCACGCTCCAGCCGTCCGCCGGCGCCAACGGCGAGCTGGCCGGATGCCTGATGATCCGCGCCGCCCACGTGAAAGCCGGTGCCCCGAGGAAATACGTCCTCGTCCCCGACTCGGCCCACGGCACGAACCCCGCCTCGGCCCACTTCGCCGGGTACGAGGTGAAGGAGCTCGCCTCCACGCCCCGGGGGACCCTCGATCCCGCCGAGCTCGAGAAGAAGATGACCGACGAGGTCGCCGCGGTGATGATCACCGTGCCGAACACGCTCGGCGTCTTCGAGGAGAACATTCTCGAGGTCTCCCGGATCGTCCATTCCAAGGGCGGTTACGTCTACCTCGACGGGGCGAACTTCAACGCCTTCGTCGGGAAGGTCAGGCCGGCCGACATGGGCGTGGACGTCATGCACATGAACCTGCACAAGACGTTCTCCACGCCCCACGGCGGCGGCGGCCCCGGCGCGGGCCCGGTCGGCGTCGGCGCCGCACTCGTGCCGTTCCTCCCGGTCCCGATGATCGAGCCCGAAGGGAACGGGTTTCGGCTGGAATTCGACCGTCCGGACTCCATCGGCCGGATGCGGACGTTCTACGGGAACTTCGGCGTCCTCGTCCGGGCGCTGACCTACATCCTGTCGTACGGCCAGGAGATCGGCGAAGTCGCCGAGAACGCCGTCCTGAACGCGAACTACCTCAGGAAGAGGCTCGCCCCCTTCTATCACCTGAAGTACGACGCCCCGAGCTACCACGAGGTCGTCTTCGACGACAAGCTCCAGGCGGTGAAGGGCGTCCACAACATCGACGTCGCCAAGCGGCTCATGGACTACGGCTTCCACCCGCCGACGATGTCCTTCCCGCTCATCGTCCCGGGCGCTCTCATGATCGAGCCGACCGAGTCGGAGCCGATCGAGGAGCTCGACGCCTTCGCCGACGCGATGATCGCGATCGCGAAGGAGGCCGAGGAGACTCCCGAGCTCGTCACCTCGGCCCCGCACGTCACTCCGGTCGGCCGGGTCGACGAGGCTCTCCTCGCCCGCGAAGCCTCGAAGCCGGGCGGCTTCGCCCCGGTTCTGCGGGCACCCGTCCGCCGGTCGTAACCGCCGGCCCATCGCCCCGCCGGCCCTTCCGACCCCTCCCGGACGACACCGTCGGGGCGGGGTCTTGACTCTCGGCGGGTCGGAGAGAGAATCACCCCGAGTCCGGAGTGTTATTACACGGCGCGTTTACGCGAAAGAGGAGGGATTCGTGTTGAGAGGCTATCCCCGGTACGGGCTTGGAGGGCTGTCGCTCCTTCTCGCCGCCGCGTTGCTCGCCGCAGGCCCGGCGGCGGCTGCGGGGTTCTCCATTTTCGAGGCAGGCTCCCGCTCCACCGCCATGGGTGGGGCGTTCGTCGCTCAGGCCGACGACCTTTCCGCCATGTTCTACAACCCCGCAGGCCTCGCCGAGTTCACCGAGAAGGGCAAGCTCAAGACGATGGTGGGGGTCACCCTCATCATCCCGACCTCGAAGCTCGAGGAGGGCTACAACCCTTATCCCGGCCAGGGATACCAGGCCGAGATGGTCGACCAGTTCTTCTTCCCGCCGAACCTCTACGCCTCGTACGGCCTCAGCGAGTGCGTCAGCCTCTCCTTCGGCACCTGGTTCCCCTTCGGCCTCGCGACCCGCTGGGACAATCCCGACGAATTCCGCGGCCGGTTCCTCTCGCAGTACGCCGACCTGAAGCAGTACGCGGCGTCGGCCCAGGTGGCCTGGAAAATCAACGATGTTCTCTCTGTCGGCGTGGGCCCGGAGCTGCGCTTCTCCACGGTCAAGCTGCAGCGGAAGGTCCCGCTCTTCGACCCCTTCACGAACCGGATCGTCGA
>DIAY01000180.1:0-9271 GCA_002414905.1 Holophagales bacterium UBA5066
CCGACGAGCTCGCGCGCCTGCCCCGCGTCGGCCCCTCCCTCGCCGGGAAGATCGTCGCCTACCGCGAGAAGAACGGCCCGTTCAAGCGCGCCGAGGACCTCATGGAAGTGGCAGGGGTCGGCGAGAAGATGTTCGCGCTCCTCAAGCCGTACCTCGCCGTCTCCGGCCCGACGACGCTGACCGAGAAGATCTCGTCGAAGGGGACCACCGCCAAGGCCGCACCGAAGGCGAAGGCGAAGGCCGCCGCCCCCGTGGAGAAGGCCGGAAAGTGACGCGCCGCGCGGGCCGGGAGGGAAACCTCCCGGCCCGTGCCCGCTTCGAGCGCCTCACGACCCGACGACAGGTGACGACGTGCTCCGCCCTCGCCGCCCCACCCGCGGGACCTCCCTCTTCGAGCTCCTGACGACGCTCGCGATCCTGTCGCTCACCGCCGGCCTCACGGCCGCGGCGGCCCACGCCTTCTCGGGGATGTCCTCGCTGCGCGCCGCCTCGCAGGAGATCGCCTCGGTCTTCTCGCACGCGCGCAGCCGCGCCCTCTTCCGGAACGTGAACTCCGGCGTGAAGTGGGTCGCGCGGGACGGCGACCTGACCTTCGCGATCCACGACGACGGCGACGGCGACGGCGTGCGCAACGACGACATCGACAGCGGCATCGACCCGCTCGTCTTCGGCCCCTTTTCGGTGAAGAACCGCTGGCCGAAAGTGACTGTCGCCTTCATTCCCGGCTTCCTCGCACGGGATCCGAAGGGGAACCCGGTCGGCGACCTTTCCGACCCGATCCGGTTCGGCCATTCCGACATCGCGAGCTTCTCGCCGGTCGGGGACTGCTCTCCCGGGTCGGTCTGGCTCGGCGACGGACGGAGCCGGCAGGCGCTCGTCCGCCTCACGCCGGGCAGCGCGACGATCGGGATCTACGAATGGGTCGGCTCGCGACGCACCTGGACCCGGATCTGGTGACCGGGGTCAGGCGAGCCCCGCCGCGGCGATCGCCTCTTCGGCCGCCGCGAGCTTCGCCGGCGAGCCGAGGTCGAACCAGAGGCCGTCGAGCGGGACGCGGTACGGGACGAGCGCGAAGGCTCCGTCCCGTTTCTCGGTCGAGGGGCGAAGGACGTCGCGCGCAAGCTCCGAGACGCCGGGCGGAATCCGCTCGACGAGTGCGGGCGCGGCGAGCTGGAAACCCGTGAAGAGCCACGGGCCGGTCGCGCCGGCGAACGGCCGCTCGTTCCCGAGCGAGACGAGGCGGCCCGCCGCGTCGCCCCAGAGCGCCGTCTCGCCCGGCACCGCGTGGGGGAGAACGCCGAGGGCGGAGACGACGCCGGGTGCGCCGAAGGCGGCCCGGAGCGGGGCGAAGGGAAGCGTGGTGAAGAGGTCGCCGTTGACGACGAGGAACGGCTCGTCGCCGAGGAGGCCCCGCTCGGCCGCGCGGCGAATCGCCCCTGCCGTCCCGAGGATCGGGTCCTCCGGAGACCAGGCGACGGGAATTCCCTCGCACTGCGCGCCGACCGCCGCCATGAGCACGTCGGCGAGGTGGTGGGTGTTCACGACGGCCGCCGTGACCCCCTCCGCACGCAGGTGCCGGAAGAGACGGACGAGGATCGGCACGCCGAGGAGCGGGAGGAGCGGCTTGGGCGTGGTGAGGGTGGCGGGACGGAAGCGCGTCCCGAGGCCGGCCGCCGGGACGAGCGCCTTCATCGGGGAAAGAGCATGTCGTGGGGAAGGGCGGGGTCGGCCTCGCGGGCGGCCTGCCAGAGCCCCCAGTAGGAGGCGCAGAGGAACTCGCTCTCGGGGACGCCGATCTCGGCCGCCAGGGCGCGAACGGCGTCCTCCCCGCCCTCGATCTCGGCGAAGAGGCCGAGCGGCGTCTCGTCGAGGACGACGAGCGGCCGCGCAGGGTCTTCGAAGCGCCATGTCGTCCGGCGCTTCTCGTAGCGGAAGCGCGGCCTGTAACCGAGGGCTTCGAGGAGGGCGAGGACGGCACCGGGGTCGTCGACACCGCTTTCCAGCTCGAGCCGTGACTTGATGCCCCCTTCGAACGACGCCGGCCCCTTGAAAGTGAGGAGACCGAGGCCGTCCACCGTGCGGACCCTCAGCGCCCGCCCGGAGACCCGCAGGGACATCTCGTCGTCGTCGAGGAGGAGGTTGCTCTCGGCCTCGACCTCCCCCTGGGTGGCGCCGAGCGCGCGGAGCCGCTCTTCGAGGATCCCGCGCCCTTCGATCCGGAACTTTGCCTCGATCTCCAGGGGGCCGGCCGTCATCTCCCTAGAATACCCACTGTGCCGCGCTTCCGCCTTTCCGGGGTGAGGGTCCGCGCCCCGAGGGCGCCGGACGAAGCTCTCGTCGCCCGCCTCCTCGGCGTTCCTGCCGATGCGATCTCCGGGCTCGAGGTCGTCCGCCGGTCGCTCGACGCTCGGCAAAGGCCCGACCTCTTCTACGAGTACGCCGTCGAGGTGACGCTCGCGGCCGGTGAGCCCCCGCTCGTCGAGCCGCCTCTCTCCCTCGAGATCGCGCCGGCGAGGCGAGGCCCGGAGCTCCTCCTGCCGCCCCTCGAGCGGAAGGCGCGCGTCGCCGTCGTCGGCACCGGGCCGGCCGGCCTTTTCGCAGCTCTCGCCCTCGCCGATGCCGGGGTCTCCCTGGTCGTCCTCGAGCGGGGCGACGCCGCCGAGGAGCGCTACCGGCACGTGATGCGCTTCTGGAAGTCGGGAGACTTCGACCCGGAGTCGAACGTGCAGTTCGGCGAGGGGGGAGCGGGGACGTTCAGCGACGGCAAGCTGACGTGCGGCAAGCGGCACGACAGGATCGCCGTCGTCCTCGAGACGCTCCACCGGTTCGGCGCCCCCGACACGATCCTCTACGACGGCAAGCCGCACATCGGGACGGACCGGCTCGTCGTCGTTCTCAGGAACATCCGCAGGCACCTCCTGGATCACGGCGCCGAGATGCGCTACCGGACGAAGGTCGTCGACGTCCAGCGCGACGGCGAGACCGGTCCGCTGCGCGCCCTCGTCCTCGCGGGTGGCGAGGAGGTGCCGTGCGACGCGGCGGTCTTCGCCCTCGGCCACTCCGCGCGGGACACCGTCGAACGGCTCCTCGCGCGTGGTGTCGCCATGTCGGCGAAGGCTTTCGCCATGGGAGTGCGGATCGAGCACCCGCAGGACGACGTCGACCAGATCCAGTACGGCCGCGTCGCCTCCTCCTGCGGCGTGATGCCGGCCGACTACAAGATGACGGCCCAGACTTCGGGCGGACGCGGCGTCTACACGTTCTGCATGTGCCCCGGCGGCGAGGTGATCGCCTGCTCGTCGGAAGCCGGGGGCGTCGTAACGAACGGGATGTCGCGCTACAAGCGCGCCTCGGGCTTCGCGAACTCGGGGCTCGTCGTCCAGACGCTCCCCGCCGACTTCGCGGCGGAGGAGGGACCGGAGGTCCTTCGCGGCGTGGCGTTCCAGCGGCGCGTCGAGCGGGCCGCCTTCGAGGCCGGCGGCGGAACCTACGCCGCGCCCGCGATCCGCGCCACCGACTTTCTCTCGGGGCGCCCGCCGCGTCCCCTGCCACGCGGCACCTACACGCCCGCCTGCGTACCGAGCCGCCTCGGCGCCGTCTACCCCGCGCCCTACCTGGAAGCCCTTGCCGAGGCGCTCCGCTTCTTCGACCGGAAGATGCACGGCTTCGTCTCGGAAGAAGCCGTCCTGATCGCCCCCGAGTCGCGCACGTCCTCGCCGATCCGGATCGAGCGGAACGAGGCGTGCGAGTCGCCGTCGTTGCCCGGCCTCTTCCCCGCGGGGGAGGGAGCGGGCTTCGCGGGAGGAATCGTTTCGGCATCCCTCGACGGCCTCCGCGTCGCGCGCGCGGTGAGGGCCCGGCTGGCCGGGGAGACGCCGCCGCCGTCCGGTGCGCGGCCTGTTTCGGGCCCCGAGTACTAGAGCGGACTACTTCGGGCGGATCGGGTCGGCGGGTCGCTCCGCCTCCAGCTTCTCCAGCTCCTTGTGGGTGAGAGGGTTGCGCGCCGCCCGCTCGACGATCTCCGCCCACGCGAGGGGGACTCCCTCGTTCTCGCCGTCGTCGTCCCCGATCTCTTCCCACTCCCCGTCCGAGAGCGGTGCGCGGGTCCTCACCGGCGTGAGCCTCTCGCCCGTCCTCTTCACGGAGAGGACAAACAGGCTCGACTCGCCGGACGCGATCTCGAACGCGGTGGCGGGGAACTCACCCTGAAACTCGGCCTCCTCGAGGTGAGGTCCGACGAGGAGCGCGACCGGACCGTCGGTGAGCTTCACGAAGTAGCACGCGGAAACGAAGCGGGAGCGGTCCGCGGCGGCCTTCACGACCGCTTCCGCCTCGTAGCGCCTCACCAGGACCCGTCCGTCGGCCAGATCCTTGCGCAGGGCGTCCTCGACCTGGGGTGCGGGCCGGAACATCTCCCGGTGCCTCGCGGCGATCCATCGGCCGAAGAGCCAGGACGCTCCGGCTCCGACCGCGACGGCGAGGACGACGCGCAGGAAGGCCGGCCCCGGGAGGGAGAGGTTCAGGGCGATGAGGGCGGTGAAACCGATCGGCACGCCCATGAACAGGCCCATGAGGCGGCCGGGCGTCCGGCCAGGGCCGGGATTCAGGTGGCCTTCGAGGGCCGAACGCTCTTCGGCCGACAGGGGCCGAGTCGTCGTCGTCGTCGACATGTACGGCAAATGATGCCACCCGGCCCGCGATCCCGGATACTCCGGGGATGGCGCGCGTTCTCGTCGGTACCGCAGGACACATCGACCACGGCAAGAGCGCCCTCGTGAAGGCGCTGGCGGGGACCGACCCCGACCGCCTCCCCGAGGAGAAGACGCGCGGGATCACGATCGAGCTCGGGTTCGCCCACGCCGAGTGGGAAGGGACGGTCTTCTCCTTCGTCGACGTCCCCGGGCACGAGAAGTTCGTGAGGACGATGGTCGCCGGCGCGACCGGGATCGACGTGGCCCTCCTCGTCGTCGCCTCCGACGACTCGGTCATGCCCCAGACGCGCGAGCACCTCGCCATCCTCACGCTCCTCGACGTGAAGTGCGGGGTCCTCGTCAGGACGAAGGCGGACCTCGTGGACGAGGAGACAGGCGCCGTCGTCGAGGCGGAGATCCGCGAGCTGGTCAGCGAGACGTTCCTCGAGGACGCGCCGCTCGTCGCGTTCTCGGCGGTCACCGGCCGCGGCCTCGACGAGCTGAGGGCCGCCCTTTCGGCCGCGGCGCTGAAGGCCGCGCTCCGCGATCCGGCCGCGCGCCCCGCGCGCCTCTGGGTGGATCGGGCCTTCTCGATGAAGGGCTTCGGGCCGGTCGTCACCGGAACGCTCGACTCGGGCCGCGTCCGGCCGGAAGCCCGGCTCGTCCTCCTCCCCGAGGGCCGGGAGCTGCGCGTGCGGCGCGTGGAGGTCCACGGCGAGGAACGCCCCGTGGCCGAGGCCGGAGAGCGAACGAGCCTGAACCTCGCCGGCGTCGAGACGGCCGACCTGGCTCGCGGGATGTGCCTCGTGGAGCCCGGAAGCCTCGAGCCCGCGACGCTCCTCACCCTCGATCTGACCTCCCTCGGCGGGCTCGAAGCCCCCTTCGAGGACGGGCTCGCCGTCCGCTTCCACACCGGGACAGCCGATGTCGCGGCGAGGCTTCATCTCATCGGAGAG
This sequence comes from Holophagales bacterium UBA5066, assembly GCA_002414905.1. GTDB lineage: Bacteria > Acidobacteriota > Thermoanaerobaculia > UBA5066 > UBA5066 > UBA5066. The sequence continues at coordinate 5,648 of DIAY01000180.1, forward strand.
GGAGACAGCGCGCCGGCGCCGATGCCGCAGGGAAGCCGCGCCGTCGTGCAGCTCTCCTGCCGCGAGCCGGTTGCCGTGCGCCGGGGAGACCGCTTCGTCCTTCGGCGGCCGTCGCCGCAGGAGACGATCGGCGGAGGGCGGGTCCTGGACACCGCGCGCCCGCGTGTCCGCCGCCGGTCGCCCCTGCGCGCCGCTTCCATCGCCATCCTGCGCGGAGACGACGAGCACGCGGTCGCCGCCCTGTTTCTCTCCGAGGCGGGCCCGGCCGGCCTCGAAGTGCCCGTTCTCGCCCGGCGGCTCGGGATTCACGTCGAGGCCGCCGCGGCCCACGTCGACGCCCTCGTCGCCGCCGGCTCGGCGATGAAGCTGCTTCCGTCGCTCGCTGTCGCCGCCACGGCCTCGATCGAGATGGCAACGCGCGCCGAGGCCTTTTTCGCCGAACGTCGCAAGGCGGGCGTCCCGACGCTCCTCGTGGGGCGCCGCGAGCTCCTCGGGAAGATCGCCCGGGACCTTCCCGACGCGACGGGCGAGGCGTGGCTCGCCACGCTGGCCGCCGCGAAGAGGCTCGTCATAACGGGCGATCAGGCGGGGCCTGCCGGGTCGGCGGCTTCTGGCGTCGCCGACGAGGCCGGGGGCTTCGCGCAGCGGATCGAAGAGGCCTGGCGCGAGGCGGGGTTCGCCGCGCCGGGGAACCTCGACCTGGCCAGGGCTCTCGGGACGAAGGTGCAGGTCGTCGCCGGCCTCGTCCAGCATCTCCTCAAGAGCGGGGTGCTCGTGCGCCTCTCGCCCGACATCATTGCCCACTCCGCGTTCCTCGCAACGATCGAGGAGAAGGTCGCCGAGCAGAAGGGCAGGACGATGAGCGTCGGCGACTTCCGCGAGCTCCTCGGCCTCTCGAGGAAGTACCTCATTCCGCTCCTCGAGTACCTCGACCGGAGGCGTCGGACACGGCGCGTCGGGGACGCGCGGATCGTGGAGTGAGGCCCGACGGAGGGAATGCCTGAGCGAGGCCCGGCGGCTTCGGGTCGAGGTGAGGGGGGCCGTCCAGGGAGTCGGCTTCCGACCCTTCGTCTACCGCCTCGCGACCGAGCTGGGGCTTGCCGGCTGGGTGCTCAACGACGTGCGGGGGGTGGAGGTCGAGGTCGAGGGAGAGGAAACCCTTCTCGAGACGTTCCGCGTCCGGCTCGAGGCCGAAGCCCCGCTCCGGGCGGTCGTGAGGGGCGTGACCGCCTCGTGGCACGAGCCCGCGGGCTTGGGCTCGTTCGAGATCCGAAAGAGCACGGGCGGAGGCGAGAAGAGCGTCGCGGTTCTCCCCGATCTCGCGACGTGCGACGACTGCCTCGCGGAGCTGAACGACCCTTCCGACCGGCGGTATCGCTACCCCTTCCTGAACTGCACGAATTGCGGCCCGCGCTTCACCATCGTCCGCGCGCTGCCCTACGACCGGCCGAACACGACGATGGCCGGCTTCGCTCTCTGCGCCGAGTGCCGGCGCGAGTACGAGGAGCCGCGCGACCGCCGCTTCCACGCGCAGCCGACCGCGTGCCCCGATTGCGGCCCGCGGCTCTCGCTCCTCGACCCCACCGGCCTTCTCGTCGCGCGCGACGAGAAGGCGCTGCAGGGCGCGGCGTCCGCTCTCCTCGACGGGCGGATCGTCGCCGTGAAGGGCCTCGGCGGCTTTCACCTCTGCTGCGACGGGAGAGCTGCCGGGGCCGTCGCGCGGCTGCGCGCCGGAAAGGTCCGGAGGGAGAAGCCGCTCGCCCTGATGGTGAAGAACGTCGCCGCCGCGCGCGCCCTCTGCGAAGTCTCGGCCGCGGCCGAGAGGTGGCTCCTGTCGCCCGAGGCGCCGATCCTCCTCCTGCCGCGACTCGACCCGGCCTGCGCCGCCGTTCTCGTCGCCCCGAACGTCGCCCCCGAATCGACGCGTCTCGGCCTCATGCTCCCGTCGACGCCGCTTCACCACCTCCTCCTCGCGGCCGCCGACGCTCCGCTCGTTGCGACCAGCGGAAACCTCTCCGACGAACCGATCGCAATCGACGAGGTCGAGGCCGTGGCCCGGCTCGGGCACCTCGCCGACCTCTTCCTCGTCCACGACCGCCCCGTCGAGCGCCACACCGACGACAGCGTCGGCTGGCTCCACGGCGACGAGCTGCAGCTGCTCCGGCGCGCGCGCGGCTTTGCGCCGCTCCCCGTCCCGATCGCCACGAAGCTCCCGATCGTACTCGCCGTCGGCGCGCACCTGAAGAACGCCGTCGGCCTCGGGCTCGGGAGCGAGGTCGTCCTCTCCCAGCACATCGGGGACCTCGAGACGCCGGAGGCGCTGGCCGCATTCCAGCGGGTGGTCGCCGATCTTCTCCGCCTCTGGGAGGCCGACCCGGTGGCCATCGCGCACGACCTCCACCCCGACTACCTCTCCACCCGATGGGCCCTCCGCGCTGCGGCGGGGGACGAATCCGAGGGACCGCTCCCCCCCGCGATCCTCGTCGCCGCGCGCGAAGGTCGCCTTCGGCTCGTCGGCGCGCAGCACCACCACGCCCACCTTGCCTCCTGCCTCGCCGAGAACGGCGTCGCGGGCCCGGCCCTCGGGGTCACGTGGGACGGCACCGGCTACGGGACTGACGGCACGATCTGGGGTGGAGAGTTCCTCCTAGGCAATGCAGCCGGCTTCAAACGGGTTGCCTCGCTTCGTCCCTTTCGTCTCCCGGGCGGGGATGCGGCGGTCAGGGAGCCTCGGCGGGCTGCGCTCGCGCTCCTCCTCGAGCTCTTCGGCGAGGCCGCGCTCGCGCGCACAGACCTCCCTCCCGTCGCGTCGTTCTCCGCAACCGAGCTCGCTCTCCTCGCGAGGATGGTCGCAACCGGGACGCGCAGCCCCGTCACGACGAGCGCGGGTCGCCTCTTCGATGCCGTCGCCGCGCTCGTCGGCCTTCACCCGAAGGCAGGCTTCGAGGGCCAGGCCGCAATGGCGCTCGAAGCGCTGGCCGACCCGCTCGAACCGGGCGCCTACCCGCTGCCGCTCGTCACGGCGGCCCGCGACGGCGATCCGGCCACTCTCGACTGGGGCCCGCTCCTCCACGCGCTCCTCGAGGACGGCGCCCGCGGCGTCGAAGCTTCAACCCGCTCCGCGCGCTTCCACAACGCCCTCGTCGAGGGGATCGTCACGGTCGCGCAACACGCCGGCTCGCCGCGCGTCGCCCTCTCAGGCGGCTGCTTCCAGAACCGCCGCCTCCTCGAGCGAACGCGCGAACGCCTCACGGCGAAGGGGTTCGAGGTCCTGACGCACCGCCTCGTCCCGCCGAACGACGGCGGCATCGCCCTCGGCCAGGTCCTGATCGCCGCCGCCACCATCACCGCCTTCCGTTAATACACGATTGCGTGCCTGGCACGAGGTCGTGCGGCGGGCGGGGACCGCGGCTTTCAGCCGGTAATACACGATTTCACGCCTGGCACCGGAGTGGATGGGGTCCGGAGCCGCTTCTCCGCACCGGGTGCAGAGTTCGCGCTCCGGACGGAAGCGGCCCCCATCTCCACGGCAACCGCCCGCGCCCGCCGTCAGGCCGGCGGGTCCGGCTCCTCGTAGGTCACGTTCAGGATGTCGAGGTCGTCTCCCCCCTCGATCCCGAGCGG
>DIAY01000180.1:9402-12406 GCA_002414905.1 Holophagales bacterium UBA5066
AGGTCGGGCTCGACGGCGGCCAGCTCGCCGACGGCGATGCGCACGACCTCGATCCGGTGCGGACCGTGGGCGTCGACGGCCTTGCGGGCCGTGAGGTAGATCTCGGTGACGAGGGAGAGCTCGTGCATCGGAAGGGCTCCGGGGTCAGCGGGAGGGAATCCGGCCCTCGTCCTCGAGCTTCCCGAGGAGGCGCAGGAGACCGTCGAGGATCGTCAGCGGGTGGGGCGGACAGCCGGCGATGAAGAGGTCGACGGGAACGACGGAAGCCGCGCCGCCGAGCTGCTCGGGCCGGTCGTAGTACGGCCCGCCGGAGATCGCGCAGGCGCCGACGGCCAGGACGATCTTCGGGGGCGGGATGGCGTCCCACGTCTTCTGGAGCGCGAGCTCCATGTTCTTCGTCACGGGACCGGTGATCAGGAGGCCGTCGGCGTGCCGGGGCGCGGCGACGATCTGGATGCCGAAGCGGCCGAGGTCCCAGCCGATCGTCGTGAGGACGTTCACGTCGGCCTCACACGCGTTGCAGCCGCCTGCACTGACGACCCGCAGCTTCAGCGACCGGCCGAAGAGGGAGTGGAGCCGGCCGTCGAGCGCTTTCGCGAGCGGCAGGGCCGCCCCTTCGAGGCGCAGGTCGTCGCGCGCGCGGACGGCGAGGCGGTAGTCGCTCGTGAACGAGATCGCCTTCTCGGGACAGGCGGCCTCGCACTCGGGACAGAAGAGGCATCGGCCGAGGTCGAGCACCGGCTTTCCGCCGGTGAACGAGATCGCCTCGGTGGGGCAGACGTCGGCGCAGGCGCGGCACCCCTCGGGGCAGCGCGAGGCGTCGATGGCCGGCAGGCCCCGGTAGCGCGCCGGCAGCTCGGGCGCCGGGCCGTCCGGGTAGCGCATCGTCCGATGCCCCTGGGAAATCCGCGCGAGGAGGGTCCTGATCATCGCCGCCTCCTCACAGGTCGTGCCCGCAGTAGGAGAGGTTGAAGCTCTTGTTGCAGAGCGGGAAGTCGGAGATCTCCTCGTTTCTAAGCGCCATCGCCAGGCCCATCCAGTTGTGGAAGGAGGGATCGACGACCTTGTAGCGCGCGAAGCGTCCCTCGTCGTCCGTCACGGCGACGTGCGCGATCTCTCCGCGCCACCCCTCGACGAGGGAGACGGCGACGTGCCCCGGCCGGATCGGCTTTTCTGCCGCGCGGACGGCGCCCTTCGGGAGCGAAGCGAGCTGAGTCTTCACGAAGTCGAACGAGCGCTGCGCCTCGAGCCACCTCACGAAGGCGCGCGCGTTCACGTCGCCCTCCTGGGCCGTCATCACGGGAACGTGCGTGAAGCGCCAGATGCCGACCGGGTGGTCGCGTCGGACGTCCTGGTCGAGGCCGCACGCCCGCGCCGCCGGGCCGACGAACCCGAGCGACTCGGCCGTCGCCGGGTCGACGCGGCCCGTCCCCTCGAACCGTGCCACGACCGTCGCGGCCCCGAAGAGGAGCTCGGCCGCCCCGCGCAGGTCTTTCATCGTCTCTTCGAGGCGGCGGCCGAGCTCTCGCGCCATCGCCTCGTCGACGTCGAGGAGGGTCCCGCCGGGCCGGACGAGGCCGCGGCCGAAGCGGTTGCCGCACAGGAGCGCAGTCATGTTCAGAAAGTCGCCCCTCAGGCGCCCGCAGAAGGAGGCCGTCGGCAGGAATCCGACGTCCCCCGCGAGGGCTCCGAGGTCGCCGGCGTGGTTCGCGAGGCGCTCGAGCTCGAGCGCGATGCCGCGGATCGCCTGTGCGCGGGGCGGGACGGAGGTCCCCGTGAGCGCTTCGAGCGCCTGCGCGAAGGCCGTCGTATGACCGATCGTCGTGTCGCCCGCGAGGGTCTCGATGCGCGCGACGGTCTGCCGGTGGGGCCCGCCCAGAAGCGATTCCTCGACGCCGCGGTGCTGGAAGCCGAGGGCGATCTCGAGGTGGAAGACGCGCTCGCCGTGGCACTGGAAGCGGAAGTGCCCCGGCTCGATGACCCCCGCGTGGACCGGCCCGACGGCCACCTCGTGGACCTCCGTTCCCTCGACGCGGAAGAAGTCGCCGACCGCGGGAAGGATCGGCTCGCCCTCCGTCCTCCCCCACGCATCGTGCCCGCTGCGCCAGGAGGAGCGGTAACGAACCGGCTTGAGCCACGGGTGTCCCTGCGGCTTCAGTCCGAACTGCTCGGCCATCTCCCGCTCGAAGAGGTGCGCCTGCGGCGCAGCGGGGGTCAGCGACGGGAAGAGGTCGCCTTCGAGGACGGTGCGCGCCACGCCGAGCGTCCCGGGACCGTCGTCGGCCAGGACCGCCCAGAGGGAGGCCGCGACCCCCGGCTCCGGCGCGGCGAAGAAGGCGACGAGCCGCCTCCCCTCGGCGAGCTCGCCGAGGAGCGCGCCCCGGAAGGAGTCGAACGACGCGACCGGAACCTTTGCGAGCGGGAGCGCGGCCCCGTTGCGCATCCGAGAGAAGACGGCCGCGGTCACGGCCGGGCCTCCAGGCCCGCCGAGGCCTTCTCGAGGAGGTTCACCAGCGGCTCGGGAAGCCAGAGGCCGAGCAGGAGCACCAGGCCCGCCAGGACGAGGATCGGGAGGGTTCGCGCCAGGTCGTCTCGGTAGGGAGTCCCGGCTGAGGCGGTTCCCGGCCGCCCCTGGACGGCGGAGAGGACGGTCGAGCCCATGCCGATGAAAACGATGCCGAGGAGGACGAGGAGGAGCGTGCCCGCGACGGGATGGCCGCCGCCGATCGCCGCGTTCACGATCGTGAACTCGCTGACGAACGGACCGAACGGCGGAGAGCCGGTGATCGCGAAGAAGCCCGCGAGGAAAAGGCTGCCGGAGACCGGGAGCCGGGAGATGGCGCCCGAGACCTCGTCGAGGTGCTTGCTCCCGTAGGCCCGGTGGATGTTCCCGGCCGAGAGGAAGAGGATCCCCTTCGTCAGGCCGTTGTTGATGGCGTGAAGGAGCGCGCCGAAGACGCCGATCCCGCCGAGGCCGATGCCGAGGACGAGGAGGCCGACGTGC
>DIAY01000123.1:0-15086 GCA_002414905.1 Holophagales bacterium UBA5066
CCCCGCCGCGCCCCGGACCGTGTTGTGGACCAGGAGCGTGAAGCGGACGTCGTAGACCGGGTCGGGGCGAAGTCGTCCGACCGTGACCACCATCCCGTGTCCCGCCTCGACGTCGCGGATCGGCTGCGGCCGGTCCCGCTCGTCGCGGACGACGATCGGGTGCGGCGGGGCCGACGGGAGGCCGAGGCGCTGCGGCTCGCCCGTGAACCCCTCGAGCGCCTCGCGGACCTGTGCGACCGAGGCTCGCCGCGACAGCTTCACGAAAACCGACTCCGTGTGCCCGTCTCTCACCGCGACGCGGTTCACCGAGACGGAGATCGGAAAGGCTGCCGGCACGACCCGGCCGCCGTCGAGCGTCCCGAGGATCTTCCCCGGCTCGGTCTCGATCTTCTCCTCCTCGCCGTCGATGAACGGGATGACGTTTCCCTGCGCGTCGAGCGAGGGGACGCCCGGGTAGCCCGCCCCGGAGAGCGCCTGGAGCGTCGTGACGCAGACCGCCTCGAGACCAAACGCGCGATGGAGAGGCGCGAGCGCCATCGCGAGGCCGACGACGACGCAGTTGGGGTTCGTGACGATGCCGCCGCCCCAGGCCGCCCACTCCTGGAGGTCGAGGAGGGCGAGGTGGCCGGCGTTCACCTCGGGGATCAGGAGCGGAACGTCCTCCTGCATCCGGAACGACTTCGTGTTCGAGACGACGAGCCGGCCGCGCGAGGCATGGAGCGGCTCGATCGTGTCGGCCACCGTCGCATCGAGGGCCGAGAGGACGAGCCGCGAACCGAGAGGGGCGCCGACGCCCTGCACCACGAGCTCCCGAGCCTCCTCGGGCACGTCGCCCGGCAGGAGCCATCGCGTCGCCTCGAGGTACGTCTTCCCCTGCGAGCGCTCCGAGGCCGCCACCTCGGCGAGTCTCAGCTGCGGGTGACCGGCGAGGAGCGACACCATCCGTTGCCCCACCGCCCCGGTCGCTCCGAGGATCGCCACCGGGATCCGGCCGTCTCGTTCTTCCTTCGTCATCGTCGTCCTCTCGTCCTCTCGCCCGGCGCCGCCGCCGGAAACAGAAAAACCCGCCGTTGCCGGCGGGCCCTGCGTCTTCTCCGGTTCCGTCCGACCGCGTCTCACACGATCGGATGGTCCCCCGCCGGCCCGCCTCGCGGCGTGCGCTTCATCGTGGTCTTCGTCCGCTTTCGGCTCCCGGAGGGGTTCATTGGCGGCGGACTTTAGGAGGGCGGGCCGGTCGGTGTCAACACGGGGCCGGCAGCGGAAGACCGGCGGTCACCCTTCTCCGGGAAGAGCAGGGAGAAGGCGAGGGCCATCGCGAACGAGAGGACGTAGCTGGCGAGCCGCTCGGAGACGCCCGTCGGCTGCTCGAGGAACGTCTTCCAGACGACCGTGGCCACCGTCCCGGTGATCAGCGAGGCGAAGACCCCCGCGCGGGAGAGCCTCTTCCAGAAGAGGAGGAGGATCAGGGCCGGTCCGAAGGACGAGCCGATTCCCGACCACGCGTACGAGACGAGGCTGTAGACGGTGTCTCTCATCGTCAGCGCGAGGACGATGGCGATCGCCCCGGCGGCGAGCGTCGCGGCCTGGTTGAGGAGAAGCATCCCCTTCGGAGTCGCCGCCTTCTTCCGGAGGTGCGCGACGACATCCTCGCTGAACGAGGCCGAGGAGACGGTCACCTCCGAAGACGCCGTCGACATCATCGCGGAGATGACGCCCGACAGGAGCACGCCCGCGAGGATCGGGTTGACCAGAGAGGCGACCATCGCCGGCAGGATCTTCTCGGCGTCCGGCAGCGTCGTCACCCCGCCGCCCACGAGCCCGCTCCTGACGAAAGCCACGCCCATCATCCCGACCAGAATCGCCCCGGTGTAAGCCAGCAGGGTCCAGATCGTCGCGACCCGCACGGCCCGCTTAACGTCCGCCTCGTTCCGGATCGCCATCATCCGCGTCAGGAGCTGCGGCTGGCCCGTGTAGCCGAGCGCCCAGCTGAGGCCCGAGAAGACGAGGATCACGGCCGCCCCACCCGTCTTCCCGCCCGTCAGGGAGAGATAGCTCGGCCCCGCATCCCGGAACGCGGCCGCGAAGTCGAGCCCGTGGCTCCCGGCGGCGAGGAACGCGATGACCGGGAAGGCGACGAGGGTGAAGATCATCAGGAGCGCCTGGAAGACATCCGTCACGACGACGGCGATGAAGCCCCCGAGGCCGCAGTAGATCGTCACGACGACCGACGCGATGACGATTCCCCAGAACGGGTCCAGCCCGAACGTCTGCTGCAGGACCTTCCCCGAGCCGCTGAACTGCGCGGCGATGTAGAGCATGAAGAAGAAGATGACGATGCCCGCGGAGAGAAGGGCTATCGGCTTCTCCGCGCCGGGGAAGCGGCGCGCCAGGAGGCTCGAGACGGTCATCGCCCCGGTTCTCTCCGTCTCCTCGCGGAGCCGGCCCGCCATGACCATCCAGATGAAGAAGATACCGATCACGCAGCCGAGCGCGACCCAGATCGTGCTCAGGCCGTCGGCGTACGCATGCCCCGTCAGGCCGAGGAGGAGCCAGGCCGACTCGCCGGTCGCCCGTTCCGAGAGCGCGAGCGCCGTCCCCGAAAACCGCCCGCCTCCGAGAACGAACTCCCTGTGGGTTCTCGCGCCGCGGGAATACCACCAGGCGATGACGACAGTCGCCACCATGTAGAGGACGAAGACGGCGAGCATTCGCGAAGCATAGGGAGGGCCGCGGACGACGGCAAGGACGGACGCTGTCCCGAGCGGCCCGCGCCGGTCAGCGCCGAGCCGCCGCAAAGAGACCGAGCCGCTCCCTCCACGGTCCCTCGGCGCGAAGGCGCGCCAGGTTGCCGAAGTGCCCGAGGACCGTCCGGTTGATGAAGACGATGTCCCGCGGGAAGCGGATGTCCGACGCCTCGGAGAGGCTTCCGCGAGCCGCGCCGAAGAGCCTTCCGTAGACCGACCCGTCGGCACCGAAGCGATAGGGCGGTGCGGGGCGGACGAGCTCGAGGACGAGCTCGAGGAAGGGGGCGATGAGCTCCTTCGAGATCACCTGGCCGTCCGCCCGGTGCATCCCCATCTTCATGAGCAGCGCCGGCATCTCCTCCACTCCTCCCTCGAGCACGGCCCGGCAGAGCGCGCGATACCCGCGCGAGAGCCGGACAGGGACTTCCTTCACGCAGCCGAAGTCGTAGACGACGACCCGTCCGTCCCGCCGGAAGGCGAAGTTGGCGAGGTTCGGGTCGGCGTGGAGGAGCCTGTTCTCGAGGATCCCTCGAAGGAGAAAATCGAACAGGACGACGCCCCAGCGGTCTTTCAGCTCCTGCGGCGTCGCATTCGAGCAGGCCTCGTCGGGCGAAAGCCCCTCCTCGTACTCCGTCGTCAGGATGCGCGCCGTCGAGGCCTCCTCGACGACGCGCGGGATGACGATCTCGGGCACCCCCGCATGGAGCTCGGCCATCCGGCGCATCCACTCGGCCTCGTGGAGATAGTCGAGCTCTTCGCGAAGGCGGGCTCGAAGCTCGAGCCAGATCGGCTCGAAGTCGACCTTCGTGACGAAGCCGACGGCCGACTTGAGCACCCGATGAAGGTTCCCGAGGTCCGACTCGACGATCCGATCGATGTTCGGGTACTGGATCTTCACCGCGACGCGACGCCCGTCACGCAGGACGGCCCGGTGGACCTGCCCGATCGAAGCGGCCGCGAACGCCTCGGGCTCGAAGCTCGAAAAGATCTGGAGCGGATCGCCCAGCTCCGCCGTGAGCTGCTCCTCGACCATCTCCAGTGGCAGGCTCGGCGTCTCCTTCTGGAGCGCCCGGAGGACGACGGCGACCTCGGGCGGGAGAAGGGCATCGTGAAGGCTGAGCATCTGCCCCACCTTCATTGCCGCACCCTTCATGTCGCCCAGCGTCGCCACGAGGCGGTGCGCGTTCTTCACCAGCTCCGCCGTCCGCAGCTCCTCGCGCACGGGTTTCGCCCGGCCGAGGCCGGAGACGTACGAAACCGCCGTCGAGGCGCTCGCGCGGGCAGCAAGGCTGCCCAGCTCGAAGAGCCGGCCGAACGCGGAGGTCTTCGGAGGACGACGGATCACTCCTCGAGTTTGACGCATCGCGGAAAGGGTGCGAATAATCTCCAGTTGGGCTCCTGCCCGGCACCATGACCATTCCTCCCGAAGATCAGAAGGCCCTCTACCGGCACCTCCTTCTCACCCGCCTCCTCGAGGAGCGGATGGTGAGCCTTTACCGGCAGGGGAAAACGACGGGTGGTCTCTACCGTTGCCTCGGGCAGGAGGCGACGGCCGTCGGGACGGCGTTCGCGCTGGAGGAGGGGGACCTCCTCATCCCGGTGATCCGGGACCTCGGCGCGACTCTCGTCCGCGGAGCGCAACCTGTCGAGATCCTCCGTCAGATGATGACGAAGGCCGACGCCCCCGCGCAGGGGCGCGAAGGGTTTCTCCACTTCTGCCTCCCGGAAAAGGGGCTCTACTCGGGGATCGCAATGCTCGGGACGGCCGTTTCAGTCCTCTCCGGCATGGTCCTCGCCGATCGCTTCCTGGGGAAGAAGACGGTCGGGATGACGTACCTCGGCGAAGGGGGTACTTCGACGGGAGCGTTCCACGAGGGAATCAACTTCGCGTCGGTGCAGAAGCTGCCGGTCGTCGTCATCCTCGAGTTCAACCGCTACTCTTACTCGACCCCGTCCGAAATGCAGTGCGCCGCCGCCACGCTCGCCGACAAGGCCGTCGGCTACGGCGTCGCAAGCGCGATCGTCGACGGGAACGACGTCCTGGCCGTCGTCGAGGCGGCTCGACGAGCCGTGGCCCACGCCCGGGAGGGACGCGGCCCGTTCCTCCTCGAGTGCAAGACCTACCGCCGGAAGGGGCATGCCGAGCACGACGGGCAGGCTTATGTCGACGTCGAGGAGCTGGCCGAGTGGACGCGGCGCGACCCGATCGCGCACTTCGAGCGGGAGCTCGACGCGAGCGGCGTGATGGACCCGGCGGACCGGGCCGCCGTCCACGCGGAGATCGACGCCGATCTGGACGCCGCGGTCGCCGAGGCCGAGGCCTCCCCCGCCCCGGTCGCCGACCCTCAGTTCCGGGGCGTGAGGGCCGACGAGGAGGCCATCGTGAGGCGGCGCCGCGAGACGTTCGTCGGGGGCCTGGCTTGAGCGGCCGCGCGAGCAATCTCGCGAGCAGCCCCGCGAGTATTCTCGCAAGCAGCCACCTGACCGGCGAGGCCACTTACCTCGACGCGATCCGGATCGCTCTCGGCGAGGAGATGGAGCGCGACGGGAGGGTGATCCTCCTCGGCGAGGACATCGGGGTCTATGGCGGCGCCTTCAAGGCGACAGCCGGTCTCCTGGAGCGTTTCGGGCCGCAGCGGGTCATCGACACGCCCGTCGTCGAGGAGGCGATCGTCGGCGCGGCGATCGGGGCCTCGCTTCGCGGTCTGCGCCCCGTCGTCGAGATGCAGTTCTTCGACTTTGCCGCCCGGGCATTCGACATGATCACGAACTTCGCGGCGAAGCACCGCTACCGGACGGGCCTCGGCGTCCCGATCGTCATCCGCGGGCCGTCCGGCGGCGGCGTCCACGCGGGGCCGTTCCATTCGCAGAGCCCGGAGGGGTACTACGCGCGGACCCCCGGTCTCGCCGTCGTCGTCCCCTCGACCGCCGCCGACGCCCGCGGCCTCCTCAAGGCGGCGATCCGTGACGAGGACCCGGTCCTTTTCCTCGAGCACAAGCTTCTCTACCGGCGGGCGAAGGAGGTTCTCCCTGCAGGCGACGGCGTCGTCCCGATCGGGAAGGCCGCCGTCCGCCGCCCCGGTCGCGACCTGACCATCGTCACCTATGGCGCGATGGTCCCCCTCGCGCTGGAGGGCGCCGCCACGCTCGCAAAGGAAGGCGTGGAGGCCGAGGTGATCGACCTGCGCACTCTCCTCCCGATGGACGAGGAGACGGTCCTCGAATCGGTCCGCAGGACCTCGAAGGTGCTCCTCCTCCACGAGGACGCCCGGACGCTCGGGATCGGAGCCGAAATCGCCGCCACCATCGCCGAGAAGGCGTTCGAGTGGCTCGACGCTCCGGTCCTGCGCGTGACCGCCCCCGACACCCCCGTCCCATTCGCCCCGGCCCTGGAAGCGGCGTTCCTGCCGAGCCTGGCCACCTTTCTCGCCGCCGCGCGTAGACTCGCAGCCTACTGAACCGACGAAGGATTAACGGAGAATCGGACCATGCCGACGAACGTGATCATGCCGCAGATGGGCGAGTCGATCGCCGAGGGAACCCTGACCCGCTGGATGAAGAAGATCGGCGAGAGCGTCAAGCGCGACGAGCCGCTCTTCGAGATCTCGACCGACAAGGTCGACGCCGAGATTCCTTCCCCGTCCGCCGGAGTGCTCCTCGAGATCCTGGTCAAGGAAGGGGAGACGGTTCCGGTCAACACCGTGGTCGCGAAAATCGGCGAGGCGGGCGAGGCGACGGCCTCCGCCCCGGCCGCGGAAGCCGCCGCCGCCTCCGCTCCGGTGGCCGCAGTTCCCGTCCCCGCGGCCCCGCCCGTTGCTGCGCCGGCCCCGGCCCCGGCGGCCCTCGTCGTCGTGCCGCCCCCGCCTCCGGCGGCCCCCCCGTCAACGTCTCACTTCACGGTCCCGCCGCAGGACGGTGAATCGAAGGAAGAGCTCCAGAAGCGGCGCTCGTCGCCGGTCGTGCGGAACATTGCCGAGGAGAAGGGCGTCGACCTGGCGCAGGTGCCCGGCACCGGCATCTCCGGACGCGTGACGAAGTCGGATCTCGCCTCCTTCCTCGAGGCCGGTGGCGCTCCCTCAGCCGCACCGGCGGCTCCCGCGGTACCCGCGCCTCCGCCGGCATCGGCGCCGGCCGCCGTCGCGGTTCCCGCGACCCCGGCCGCCCCCGCTCCGCCGAAGCTCGCCGCCCCGCCCACACCCGTCATCGCGTTCCCCGCTGGCGCGAACGTCTCGGTCGAGGCGATGTCGTCGATGCGAAGGACGATCGCCCATCGGATGGTCGAGTCGAAGGCGACCTCGGCGCACGTCGCCACGGTCTTCGAGGTCGACTACACGGCCATCGCGAAGCTGAGGGAGCGGGTCAAGGAGCGGTTCTTCACCCAGTACGGGACGAAGCTCTCCTACATGCCCTTCATCTTCAAGGCGGTCATCGCCGGCCTGAAGGCGCGGCCTTCCGTCAACGCGTCCGTCTCGGGCGACGAGATCGTCTACCACCGCGACATCAACCTCGGCGTCGCCGTCTCGCTCGACTGGGGCCTCATCGTTCCGGTCATCAAGAACGCCGACGACCTCTCGCTCGTCGGCCTGGCCCGTGCCGCCAACGACCTCGCCGGCCGGGCGCGGAGCAAGAAGCTCCTGCCCGACGACGTGCAGGGAGGCACCTTCACCATTACGAACCCCGGCGTCTACGGCTCCCTCTTCGGCACCCCGATCATCAACCAGCCGCAGGTGGCCATCCTGAACATCGGCACGATCGAGAAGCGGGCGAAGGTCGTCGAGCTGCCCGACGGCACCGACACGATCGCCGTCCGGACGATGGGCTACCTGGCGCTGTCGTTCGACCACAGGCTCGTCGACGGGGCCGAGGCCGACGCATTCATGGGCGTGATCAAGGCGACACTCGAGAACGGGAGCTTCCCCGAAGTCGATTGACCCTCAGCGACTCGTTCGAGCTCGGGACACGGAAACGGGGGGCCTCCGGGCCTCCCGTTTTCATTCCCCGGCTCCGGAAGCGCACTCTCTGGCCCGCTTCCTGACCACCTGCTACATTTCAGCCGGATGCGCCAGGACCTCGACGTCGTTTCCCTTCTCCCGCTCGGGCCAAGGCCATACGACGACGTGGTCGCTCTCCAGCAGGACGCCCGGGCGCGGGCGAAGGCGGGTGGCCGGGAGACGCTCTTTCTCCTCGAGCACGAGGACGTCATCACCGTCGGAAGGAATGCGGGAACGGGCGACCTCCACGTACCCGCCGACCAGCTCGAGAGCCTCGGCGTCGCGCTTCGTCCGTCGGATCGTGGCGGGAAGCTGACGTTTCACGGCCCGGGCCAGCTCGTCGCCTACCCGGTCCTTCGCCTCGAGGGAAGGGAACGGGACGTGAAGCTCCTCGTCCGCCGCCTCGAGGAGGTCCTCATCCTCACGGTCGCCGACTTCGGCGTCGTGGCAGCCCGCAGCGACGTCCCGGCCCGCTGGTCGTCGGTCTGGATCGGGAACGACAAGCTCGCCGCCATCGGCATCCACCTGTCCGACTGGGTGACGACCCACGGGGTCGCCCTGAACGTCACGACGAAGCTCGAACGCTTCGGCCTCTTCGTCCCGTGCGGCATCCCCGACGGCGGCGTCACGTCGCTCGAGAAGTCGCGCTCCGGCGAACCCGCCCCCTCCGTGGCCGACGTGGCGGCGCGCTTCGTCCTCAACTTCGCCTCGGTCTTCGAGCGCGAGCCGGTCGAGGCGCCCCTTCCCATCGCCACGGCCCCGGCTGGCGACTGATCTCCTCGACCTATACTTGCCGTCTTCGGAAGGGGTGCCCCATGTGCCTCGGTGTTCCCGGCCAGATCCTTCGCATCGACGAGAGCGCCATCGGCATGACGATGGGAGTCGTCAGCTTCGGCGGCGTCACGAAGGAGATCTGCCTCGCCTATGTCCCCGAGGCCCTGGTCGGCGACTACGTCCTCGTCCACGTCGGCTTCGCGATCTCGAAGATCGACGAGGAGAACGCGAACGAAATCTGGGCGGCCCTCGAGGAGATGGACGAGCTCTCGGGCGCCGAGAGCCCGACGAGGCCCGACGCCTCGTGAAGTTCGTCGACGAGTATCGCAGCGAGGCGGATGTCCGGAAGGTCGCCGACTCGATCCGCGCGCTCGTCACCCGTCCCTGGACCCTCATGGAGATCTGCGGCGGGCAGACCCACACCCTCATCAAGTACGGGCTCGACCGGATGCTCCCCGATCTCGTAACCCTCGTCCATGGTCCCGGTTGTCCCGTCTGCGTCACGCCGCTCGAGCTGATCGACCGGGCCGTCGCCATCGCTCGCCGACCCGAGGTCACGTTCGCCTCGTTCGGCGACATGCTCCGCGTCCCGGGATCAGAGCTCGACCTCCTCGCGGTGAAGGCCCGGGGCGGCGACGTACGGATGCTCTACTCGCCGCTCGACGCCGTCCGCCTCGCGCAGAAGCTGCCGGAGAGACAGGTCGTCTTCTTCGCCGTCGGCTTCGAGACGACGGCGCCCGCCATCGCCGGCGCGCTCCATGAGGCCGAACGTCTCGACCTCCCGAACTTCTCGGTCCTCGTGTCCCACGTCCTCGTCCCGCCGGCGATGGAGGCGCTCCTTTCCTCCCCCGCCTGCCTCGTGAAGGGGTTCCTCGCCGCGGGTCACGTCTGCACCGTCATGGGAACGCACGAGTACGACCCGATCGCCGAGAAATACAGGATCCCGATCGTCGTCACCGGCTTCGAGCCGCTCGACCTGATGGTCGGGATCCGGATGACGCTCGCTGCCCTCGAGGAGGGACGGCACGGCGTCGAGATCCAGTACTCCCGCTGCGTCACGCCCGCCGGCAACCTCCCGGCGCAGAAACTCCTCTCCGAGGTCTTCGCGATCTGCGACCGGCCGTGGCGTGGCATCGGCGTCATTCCGAAGAGCGGCTACGCCCTGACGCCCCGATTCCTCCGGTTCGACGCGTCGAAGCGCTTCGACGTCGAGACCGTCACCGCCGAGGAGCCTGCGGTCTGCATCGCCGGATCGATCCTCCAGGGCCTTGCGAAACCGCGCGACTGCGCCGCCTTCGGCAAGGATTGCAGACCCGAGAAACCGCTCGGCGCGCCGATGGTCTCCTCCGAAGGGGCCTGTGCGGCCTACTACTCCTACGGCCGCGAGTAGGGATCGAGAGGGACGATGAGCGACGACCTCGGCGAGAAGCTCCAGGCGCTCTCGTGCCCCATTTCCGTCTCCGACACCCCCACCATCCTCCTCGGGCATGGCGGCGGCGGACGCCTCTCCCAGATGCTCGTCGAGCGGATGTTCGCGGCGTCATTCGACAACGCCGCACTCTCGGAGATGCACGACGGCGCGGTCCTCCCCGTTCCGGCCGGCCGGCTTGCCTTCTCGACCGACTCCTACGTCATTCGCCCGTACTTCTTCCCGGGCGGCGACATCGGCTCGCTGGCCGTCCATGGCACCGTGAACGACCTCGCGATGTGCGGGGCGCAGCCTCTCGCCCTCTCCTCGGCGCTCATCCTCGAGGAGGGGCTTCCGATGGAAGACCTCTGGAGAATCACCCGGTCGATGGCCGGGGCGGCGAGGGACGCCGGCGTGCCCATCGTCACGGGCGACACGAAGGTGGTCGACCGCGGAAAAGGAGACGGCATCTTCGTCAACGTCACGGGCGTCGGCCTCGTCCCCGAGGGAATCGAGATCTCGCCGCGACGGGCGACACCCGGCGATGTGGTCCTCGTATCCGGCGCCATCGCCCAGCACGGCATCGCGATCATGGCGCTTCGCGAGGGGCTCGAGTTCGGGACGACGGTCACGACCGACTCCGCTCCCCTGAACGGAATGGTCGCGGAACTTCTCGACGCCCTCGGCCGGGACGTCCACGTCCTCAGAGACCCGACGCGAGGTGGCGTTGCCTCGGTTCTGAACGAGATCGCAAAATCCGCCGGCGTGGGCGTCGAGATTTCCGAGGTAGCGATCCCCGTTGCCGAGGAAGTGCGCGGGGCGTGCGAGATCCTCGGGCTCGACCCGCTCTACGTCGCCAACGAGGGCAAGCTCCTCGCATTCGTCGCCCGCGAGCGGGCCGATGAGGCTCTGGCCCTGCTGCGTGCGCACCGGTTCGGCGCGGAGGCGGCGATCGTCGGCGAGGTGACGGGCGAACACCCGGGAAGGGTGATCCTGAAGAGCCGAGTCGGCGGCAGGCGCGTCGTCGACCTCCTGACGGGCGACCAGCTCCCGCGGATCTGCTGAGTTCGACGAGCCCGAGGGACCTCTTCAGCGCGCCCGGGCGGGAAGGAGCGCGCGTTCGTGCTGTTCCTTGCGGTTACAGAGGCTGCCCACCATCTCGTCGACCTTGCCCTTCGGCAGGGCCTTGGGTCCGCTTCCGGTGCCCGACGCGATGATGTGGGCGTCCTCCAGGCACTCGTTCACCGAACACCCTTCGCAGAGGAAGTACTCGACACCCTCCGGGAGCTGGGGCTCCGGCGCAGCCGCGAGAAGTTGGACTCCTCGACCCGTCACGGTCTCCCGCGTCAGGAGACCCGCTTCGACGAGATCGTTGACGGCTCGGGAGACCGTGGCCTTCGTCCAGCCCTTCCTCTCGAAGAGCTCGGCCATCTCGGAAAGGCTGACGGGGGCGCCCGCGCGCTGGAGGCCCCAGAGAACAGCGACGCGGGACGGCGTCGTCGAGAGACCGGCGAGCTTGAGAACCTCGCGCAGGCGAAGGGTCTCGATCCGCGTCAGCTCGACTCCCCAGCGGGGCCCGGCGATCGCTGGAGGGTGCGTCCGTCGCGTCGGCACAGCAGAGGTGTAACATAGCCTGTTTGCCCGGGCAAGCCTGCCCCGGGTGCCCGCCGCACTTTCCCTGGTTGCAGAGGGGATGGCCCCCCGCGCCGGAAGCGCCGTCCGGCTCAGCACCACTCGATCTGTACGGCCTTGCCGAGACGGACGAGGACGTCGGCGAGCTGCGTCACGAGGCTCTGCCGGATCGAAACGCTCTTCGGAAGGAGAGGATTCTGGTAATACGGATTCGTACTCTCCCCCGCCAGGAAGAAGACCGAATCGGACCGCAGCAGCTCTTCGGCGAGGAGGTTCGCGCCGTTGCGGTCGGTCGGAAGGCGGCGGCCGTCCCTGAGGTGATCGCCGAGGAGCCTCAGGGTCCTCGCCAGCGTCAGAATCCCCTCGGTCAGGAGGTCGACTCCCCTGAGCTCGCCGATCGGCGGGATGTCCTCGCGCGCCGTGCTTTCGTCCGTCGCGATCACCTCACCGAGATCGTCCGCCACGATGTTTCCCGTGGTCCCTCCGCAGACGACGCGGCGGCCGTCGAAGGCCATCAACCTGCGCACGGCCAGAGGGTCTCCCGCCTTCTCCTTCGGCGGACCCGTGAAGACCATCAGGCGCCGCGGCGTCCGGGCGAGGATGCCGGCGAACGTCGCGTCGTCACCGACGTCATTCCCGTACCTGAGGCGCGTCTCGCGGATCACCCCCTTCACGAGGCGCTCGGCGGAAAGGCTCCTCGACAGCGCCGAGGCCTCGAGGCTGGCGGCGATCTCGTCCCACCCCCACTTCAGGTTCATCAGGTGTCCACGACCGGCGTAGGGAACGCCGTCGCTCATCACGCCCAGGAAGTCTCCCGGCGCGAGCACCCCCTCGCCGATCTCGAGCCGCTTGCCCGCCACGATCTCCGCGGTCATCGGCACGTGCTCGCGGCGTGACTGTTTCAGCAGGACCGGCGGAGGCGTGTCGGAGCCCACGATCTGAAAACGACCGTCAGCGTGCCGGATGCGGACGATGGTGAAGGCCGCATAGGCGACGCCCCGCTCCCGGCAGACGGGGAGCGTGCTCGAAACGGTTTCGATGACCTCGCGCAGGGAGACGCCGTGCCGGAGCATCGTCGCGACGATGACGCTCGTCAGGCGGGCCAGGATGCTCGCCTTCACCCCGGAACCGAGGCCATCGGCCAATACGACGAGCGTCTCCCGGGGGAGTCTGACGGTCTTCACCTGATCGCCGCAGAGCTCCTCGCCCTGACGCGTCAGGCTCTCGAAGAAGACGTCGTAGAACGCCGGGGCGTCAGTCACGGTCGGGGCCGAGAAGGGCGAGGAGGCGGAGGAGACTCACCTTCGTCTCGGCGGTCCTCTCGCCGAGAAGACCCGCGATCTCCTGCGCCACGCGCATCTGTTCGTCCACGACAGCACGAACCTCCCGTGCCGTCTTTCGACGAAGGGCCTCGAGCTCCTCCCGCTGTTTCCGCTCTCGCGTCACGTCGACGAAGATCCCGGCGACGACGTTCCCCTCCGCCACCGGGAAGAGGACTTTCCTCACGGTGAGGTCGTACCGCGGGTAGTGGACTTCCTCTCCGACCACCTCGCACTGGTCGTGAAGCGCGCGGCGGAAGTCCGACACGTCTCCGAGGAGCTCCCCGGCAGCACGCCCCACCAGCCCCTCCGGGTCGCACTTCAGCATCCGGCAGAGTGCGGGATTCACGACCCGGACACACAACTCTCCGTCGAGGACGAGGAGCCCGTTCGGGTCGTAGTCCCAGAGAAGCTTCCAGAGATTTGGGGTCAAGAGATTCGGGGTCAGGTCTTGGTTTTCCATTATAGAAGGCCATTGGAAAGCAGACTTTCACCGCCGGAGGATGTCAGGCCAGGGATTTCGAGTGCCAGACAACCGACCGTGAGAAGCGCGACAGAAAGGAGCGCCTTCGTTCCCATCCCTCGAGTATACCGAAGCAGAGGGTCAGGTCTTGATTATCTACTATAGATCAGCCTGCGGCGCGTCGCTCGCACAGTCTCTCTGAAGGTCTTCGCCGAAACGTACCCGGGCCTGTCCGGAATGAGTGTTCCCATTGGCACCGAGACGATGGTCCGCTACGGCGCCTCGGCGACCTCGACCTATTCCCTCGTCGATAAGAGGGGCCGGACCCCGGCCTTCGCGCGCCCGGAGCTTGCCCCACGGCCCGCCACGCAACACACTGCCGCCTCGTGAGCCCATCCCGTCTCCTTCCCTCCGGGGCGGTCCTTGCCTGTCGACTCGTAGCGACCCTCCTGCTGGTCGGGTGCAGCGGCTGCTTCAAAGTCGCCACCGATGAATCGGGTTACGTCTCGGACTACGCCCCCTACGCAGGGGCGGCCCCCCTGACCATCCGGGGCGTCTATCCGGGCCAGGCGGGCGACGACGTGATCTCGCTTCTCGGGCCGCCCGACCGCAGCAATGCCGCCGGCTTCCAGCGTTCCTCGCTCCAATGGCAGCGCTTCAGCGACATGGTCGTCACCCTCGACGGTGCCCGGCGAGTCATAGAGGTTCTCGGAGACGAGCTCACCGGCGGAGCCGACGCCGTCGTTGCACACGGGATGTCGGAAGCCGACGTGCGTCAGATCCTCGGCCAGCCCGCCAGGAGCGTGGTCCACTACCGGCCCTCGGGCTCGGGCGTCATTTCCATCGGCAGGAAGCGCACGGGCACAACGCTCTCGTACCGCCGCGACGAGCGGACGATCGAGATCACCCTGCTCGAGAACGGCGTGGCCTACATCCGACTCACGCAACCCTGAATCGGGCCTTCGCTCTACGTCCCTGAGGCGTGCGGGCGGGGGCTCGGACCCCGCCCGCACTTCGAGGACGCAGGGACGGTCAGGGCAGCGGCTCGAAGCGTCCCTGGAAGAAGCGAAGGGCCGGGGGCTCGTAGACGAACTTCAACCCCTTGATCTCGTTTCTCCGCGCGTAGAGTCGCGCGATGCCGTCGGCGACGGCACGCATGTGCTCGTTCGAGTAGACGCGCCGCGGGATCGTGAGACGCACGAGCTCGAGGGCCGGGCGGTAGTTCTTCCCGTTCTTGTCGCGCCCCTTCGAGACGTTGCCACGCTCCATGACGCGGACACCCGTCTCGAGATAGATCTCGCACGCGAGCCTCTGCGCCGGGTATTCATCCTGGTCGACGTGCGGCAGGAAGCGCTTCACATCGACGAAGACCGCGTGGCTTCCCGTCGGGGCGACGACCGGCACGCCGGCTTCGACCAGACGGGCCGCGAGCCAGGCGGCCTGCTCCACACGGGTCCGGATGTAGCGGTCGTCGAGCATCTCCTCGACGCCACGCGCCATCGCGGCGAGGTCGGCCGCAGGGAGGCCGCCGTCGTGCACGCCTCCCTCGTAGATCCGGAGCTTCTCTTCGGAGAGGCGTGCCCACTCGGCGTTGTCCTTGAACGCGAGAAGACCGCCGATGTTGATGAGGAAGTCCTTCTTCCCCGACACCGTGCAGCCGTCACCGTGGGCCATGATCTCGCGCACGATGTCGCGAATCCGCGTATCCGCGTAGCGCGGGTCGCGCTTCTGGATGAAGTAGGCGTTCTCGACGGC
>DIAY01000123.1:15305-37743 GCA_002414905.1 Holophagales bacterium UBA5066
TGCTCCCGCACGATGGCGTCGAGCTTCTTCATGTCGATGTTCCCCTTCCAGGGGAACTCGCTCTCGGGCTGGTGCGCCTCGTCCACGATGATGTCGACGAAGATGCCGCCCGGGAGCTCCTGGTGGGCCTTCGTGGTCGTGAAGTACATGTTCCCCGGGACGTACTGCCCGGGCTTGATGAGCACCTCGCTCTGGATGTGCTCGGCCGCGCGCCCCTGGTGCGCCGGGAGGATGTACTGATAGCCGTAGATCTCCTGCATCGCCGCAACGAAGCGGAGGTACGCCTCACTCGTGGCGGGGGTCGCATTCGCACCGTCGTAGGCCGCCCACTGCTCGGTCGACATCGCCGTCGTCCCCGAGTCCGTGAGAAGGTCGATCGTCACGTCGGCTGACCGGAGGAGGAACGTGTTCCACCCGGACTCGCGGACTGCCTTCTCGCGCTGCTCGCGGGTCGTCATCCCGATCGGCTCGATGGTGTGGATGACGAACGGATAGCAGTCGAAGTCGTAGGTGGCGAGGTCGGCGTAGACCGACCGGAAACGCAGCTGGTCGTTCCACGGGCTGTCCGCCTCGACGTCGAGGGGGGCGACCCTCTCGCGCTGCCGGAAGAGCGAGATGATGGCGTCGGCCACCTGGTCGAGCTGCCAGTTCGTCATCGCCAGGCGCGGGATCTGGACCGGGAGGAGATGATCGTGGCCCTTCCGGCCGGGGATGACCGTCCGGACGGCGGCCGACTGGTAGAGCGCGACCGCGAGCGCCTGCTCGGGGAATTCCGGGACGTGCGGGAGGAACTCGTCGGCCTTGATGTAGGCGCCGTCGCAGCCCCGCTCGAGCGGGACGCCCCCCTCGCGCAGGCGCGCCGTGAACCTCTCGGTCTGGTGCATCACCCACTGGACCTCGTCCTCGGCGCACATCTCGGCGAGACCGCGCGCGAAAACCTCCATCGTCCGGCCCGCCATGCCGCCGTACGTGTGGAGACCCTCGTAGAGGACGACCTCGTTGATGAAGTGCTCGTGGTCGGCCGGGTTGTCCGTGGCGAGGAGACCACCGGTGTTCGACTTCGGATCCTGCGCGCCGTCGAGGAGGATGACGTGGGCCGTCTTGGCGATCTGCTTGACGATGTCGGCGATCGTCCGCTCTGCCTGCCCCGCCTCGTGCTTCTGCACGTACCAGGCGTTCTCGATGACCCGGGAGACGTCGAGGACGAGACGAAGCCCGTGCCGGTCCGCCGTGGCTCGGACCGCGCGGAGGTTCGCGAGGCTGAAGGGGTGCTGCCCGTCGGCGAACGCCTGGAGCAGAACGACCGCCGCCTTCCGCTCCGAGACGAGCGCCTCGAGCTTCGGCAGGTCGACGTTCCCGGTGAAGACCGCCTCGTACCGGTCGCGAACGTCGGCGATCTCGATCGCCCGCGGCGTCCAGACGTCGATCCGCCCGACGGAGTTGCTCGGGACGAGCGAACCCTTCGGGATGATCGTCGTGACGAGGAGCTTGATCGCACCCAGGCTGTTGTGGGTCGGGCAGACCCAGGTGTGCCCGAGGACGCGGTTCACCGTCTCGGCGAGAGTCCCGAAGTTGCGTGCCCCGGCGTAGGCCTCGTCGCCGACGAGCTGGCCGGCGATCTGGTCCTGGCTCATCGCGCTCGTCCCGTACGACAGCATGTCGAACGACACCTGCGACGGCACCAGGTTGAAGGTGTTGAAGTGCGCCCGGGAGAGGTTCCGCTTCCGTTCCTCGAGGGTCGGGAAGGAGATCAGCCGGACAGTTTTGATCTTGTGGGGTTCGTGGAGAGGTGTGGTGGGCGGCACGTCTCATCCTCCTGTCAACAGGGAATCGTAGCGGTGGGAACGGTTCGGGGGAATTCCATCTGGAACTACTCTCTCGAAAACGCTTATCATCCGACAGGGGTTTTGTCAGAAAGTGCTTCCGATCAGAAAGCTCCTCGATGAGAAGGGCTGGGCCATCCTCCGGGAGCTCCAGCTCGACGCCCGCCTCAGCTTCTCCGAGCTCGGCCGGCGGGTCGGTCTCTCGACCCCTGCCGTCGCCGAGCGGGTGAGAAACCTCCAGTCGGCCGGGGTCATCACGGGCTACAGGGCCGACGTCGACCCGAAGAGGCTGGGTCTCCCGATCCTGGCCATCGTGCGCCTGAACGTGGTGGGCGACGTCCTGCCTCGCGTCACCGCCCTCGTGCGGAATCTGCCCGAGATCCTCGAGTGCCACCGCGGCACGGGCGGCGATTCGTTCACGCTGAAGGTGGCCGTGGCGACAGTCGCACACCTCGAGGCTCTCATCGACCGCCTCACGCCGTTCGGCACGACTTCGACCTCCGTCGTCCTTTCCTCTCCCGTCGAGAGGCGGCTCATCGAGAAGCCCGTGGCCTCCCCGGTCCGGGCCGCGAAGAGCGCGAAGGCGGCCGGGCGCCCGGCCTGACGGCCATACGAGGTTCGTCACGTCAGAGGTCGCGGAACGGTTCGGTGCGACCTCCCCTGGCACGAATCTTCTATACCCTGCGTCCGATGCCTCCGCGGCACGCCTTCCAGGCTCGTTCGCTCCTTGCACTCGTGCTCACGCTCGGGCTGCTGCCTCTCGCGGTGGCGTCGCCGGTCGAGACGATCTGCCCCGCCCCCGTGGCGGAGATGCCTGCGGGCTGCTGTCCCCCGAGCGCGCCCCCGACCTGCCCGGCCTGTCCCAGGGAAGGCCGCTCGCCCGCTCCCGGCGCTCCGTCTCGACCGGCCGGCAGCTGCTCCCTCAGCGTGCTGCCTCCGGGTAAAACGACGCCCGAGTCCCGGAACTCGCGCTCCTCGGAATCAGAAGCCTCCACGCCGGAGACGGCCCGCGCGGCCCCGGCGCGCTCCGCGTCGGTAAGCCGCCGCACCGCCGTGCGGGAGGCCTCTCCTCCTCCGAGACTCCTGGCCTGCACGTTCCGGAACTGATCGGACCGGCGGGGGACGGCTGGACCCTCGCCCCGCGAAAGCGGACACTCACGACCTCCGACCGAGAGCCGAACGTCACCGTGAACGGCGCGAGCCGGCACGATCCACCTCACGAGAATCGAAATAGAAGGGAGTCTTCCATGCGTCCGATTTCTACCCTCGTCCTCGCCCTCTCTCTCTTCGCGGCCCCGGCCGCCCTCGCCGCCGACTGCGCCGGCCACGCCAGCACGTCCACCTGCTGCGCGAAGAAGGACGGCGCGACGGCCGCCAGCAAGAAGTGCGACCCCGCCACCTGCAAGGACCACAAGAAGTGCACGCCCGAGGAGAAGGCCAAATGCGCCGCCGAGGGCGCGAAGAAGGTCGAGGCCCCGGCGTCCCCGAAGAGCTGAGCCCGCTCGCTTCAGAGGCACGAAGAGGCCCGGGGGCTTTGGCCCCCGGGCCTCTTTCTCTTCCCACGGCAATCCACGGCAGATTGAACCAGGTTCCCATCGCCGTCCCCCGGGCATATGCTCAGATGTCCCGCCGGGCCGCCCTTCGGGCAATCCTCGGACCGGCGGAGGAGGCAACGATGGGAACCAGAGGACGCGAGATCGTCGACATGGATGTCGACGAACTGCTGAAGATGCTCAACGCCGCCTACGCGAGCGAATGGCTCGCCTACTACCAGTACTGGCTCGGGGCGAAATTGATCAAGGGACCGATGAAGGACGCCGTCGCCGCGGAGCTGACGCTCCACGCCACGGAGGAGCTGGCGCACGCGACTCTCCTCTCCGGCCGGATCATCCAGCTCGGCGGCACGCCGGTCGTCGACCCGAAGGAGTGGTTCACGCTGAGCCCGTGCGCCTACGACGCGCCGGCCGATCCGTACGTCGGCGTTCTCCTCGACCAGAACATCGCGGGAGAGCAGTGCGCCATCGATACGTACAAGCACCTCATGGACGCCACCAAGGGCAAGGACGTGGTGACGTACAACCTGGCGCTGACGATTCTCGAGGACGAAGTCGAGCACGAGGAGGACCTCCAGGGTCTCAAGGAGGACCTCGACCTCCTCTTCACCCGCGGAACCAGGTAGAGGCCGGACCGAAGCCCGCCCGAACAGCCCCTGATGCCGCGTCCGCGCTGTTGCCGCCGGATCGCCGGAGAGCCTCCTGTGGGAGTCTTCAAGCCCGCCGGAATCCCGGGACGGTTCCTCGAAGAAGTCGTCCTCGGGCTCGACGGCCTCGAGGCCCTTCGGCTCGCGGACCTCGAGGGGCTCTACCACGAGGCGGCGGCGGCGCGGATGGGGGTTTCGCGGGCGACCTTCGGGCGGATCGTCGAGGACGCACGCCGCCGCGTCGCGGAAGCGCTCGTCGAAGGGAAGCTCCTCCGGATCGAGGGCGGGCCGGTCGCCACGGCGGTAACGGATGCGGCTGCCGACGCCGCCCTCATGCCGGTCCGCTCCCGTGGCGCCGCCTGCAGCGGGCGCGGACCGGGCGCCCGGCGAGCCCCGGCTTCGGGTGCGGCACCCCGTGGAAAAGGAGACGACCGATGAGCATCCTGCGGGACATCCTCGGGCCGAAGTCGAAGTACGACCACCGCCTCCCCTGCACGTACGAGGCACGGGTCAGGGTGACCGGCGTCGAAGGGATTTCCGAGAGGTGCAGCTACCGCGACAGGAAGCGGGAGACGGACGGTCCGTTCGTGGAGTTCGACCCGCCCGAACCCGCCGTGAAGGCGGGAAAGAGCTGATCCTCCCACCGACGCCGCCGGCCCGGGCGAGAACATGAGAGCCCTCTTTCGCCGTCTGCTGGCAATGTCCGTCAAAGCCGCAGCCGGCCTCGCCATCGTCCTCGCCACGATCATCCTCGTCCGCGCGTTCGATGCGAGACGTGCGGGACCGCTCGAGCCGTGGCACACCGTCGAGCTCGAATCGGAGATGAAGGCCGGCGAGCTGGACGAGAAAGTCTCCCTGTCGCACTACCTCGCGCGCGAGGAAATCCTCTTCCGCGAGGTGAAGGCGCGCGTCGAATCAGCGGTCGGGCCGGAGGACCGCGTCCCCGCCAACCGCTACTGGAGCGACGGGCCGCTCTCGCCCGCGAGCCTCCCGATCGACGGGAACCGGACGTTCGAGCTCGTTCCGGAGAAGATCCGCGGTGGAGTCCTCCTCGTCCACGGCCTCACGGACTCCCCGTACAGCATGAGGCGCCTCGCGGAGATCTACCGCGACCTCGGCTACTACGCCCTCGCCCTACGGATGCCGGGCCACGGAACCGTCCCGGGCGCGCTGACCGCGTCGACCTGGCGCGACTGGGCGGCGGCCGTCCGCGTCGGGGCGCGTCACGTGCGAGGTCGCGCCGGGGCCGGTGCGCCCTTCCACATCGTCGGCTACTCGAACGGCGGCGCCCTCGCCGTCGACTACGCCCTCGACGTTCTCGAAGGCGCGCGCCTGCCGCGGCCGGATCGCCTCGTCCTCGTCTCGCCGATGATCGGCGTCACGCGCGCCGCGGGATTCGCCCGCGTCCTGGGGCTCCTCGGCGTCTTCCCGTACTTCGAGACGTCGCGCTGGCTCGACGTGATGCCCGAATACATTCCCTTCAAATACGTCTCCTTTCCGGTGAACGCCGCCACGCAGACCGCGGCCCTGACCGCGGAGATTCGGTCGAAGACGGCCCGCGCGGTGGAGAGCGGTTCCATCCGCTCTCTCCCGCCGATCCTCACGTTCGTCTCGCTCGTCGATGCGACGGTGAGGACCGAAGCCACCGTCAGCGACCTCTACGACCGGCTCGGCGAGACCGGGAGCGAGCTGGTCGTCTTCGACGTGAACCGGAGCGCGGGCGTCCGCCCCTTCCTCGGCCGCCAGGAGGAGAATCACCTCGCCCGGCTACTTCCTCGGCGGCTCCGCCCGTACCGCCTGTCGATCGTGACGAACTCCGGTCCCGGGACGGACGAGGTCGTCGAGCGAGCCGTCGCGGCCGGATCAGAGCAGGCGGTCGTCCGTCCGCTCGGCCTTTCGTGGCCTCGGAACGTCTACTCTCTCTCGCACGTCGCGCTCCCCTTCCCGCCGGACGACCCGCTCTTTGGCGGCGAGCCACCCACCGGGAACGCTTTGCAGATCCAGCTCGGTACGCTTCAGCCGAGGGGCGAGCGCTCCATCCTCGCGGTTCCGGTGGAGCAGCTCATGCGGCTCACCTGGAACCCGTTCTTTCCGCTTCTCGAGGAGCGCGTACGCGAGTGGGCCACCCTGCCGGCCGGGGCTACTCCCTGACCCCCGCCTTCGGCAGGTAGTAGTCCGACCGCCGATACATCCGCGTCACCTTTCCCGCGGCGTCGAGCTCGAAGCGGAGAGTCTCGCCATCCGGGAGCTTGAAGATGTGCTCTCCAGCCGGAGTGAGCCGGCTGACCGACTCTTCCGCGTCGGCCTCTGGCGGATAGCCGTGCTCGTAGAGGACCAGGCTGCCGTCGAGGACGAGCACCTCGATCTCCCAGTCCCAGGGATCGGTGTAGGTGCCCAGGTAGCGCTTCCATCCGGGATCCGGCGATACCGGGGCCGCTGCGGGTCCGGCTTCGGAAGCCACGACGGCGCCGCCGACGACCGCGAGTGCCTGACGGGCGAAGAGCCCCGGACTGGCATCGTCGGCATTCGTAAGGGCGACGGCGGCAAGGCCGCGGTCGGGGTCGAGAATGACGTCGGCGCGGTGGCCGCCGATCCAGCCGCCGTGGGAGACCAGGGTGCGCCCGTCGCGGCGCGAGATGCCCCAGCCGAGGCCGCGACCGCCGGTCCACTTCGCGTTGACGAAGTGCGGCCGTTGCATCTCGGCCAGTGTCGGGCCGGAGAGGACCTGTGCTCCACCTGCGGGCGCTCCGGCCGGGTCGGCAGTGAGCTCGAACGCGGCGAAGCGGGCGAGGTCCTCGAGCGTCGAGACGATCGCCGCGGCCGGGGCGATCGCGCCGGTCTCGTAGTAGTCGAGAGTCCCCCGGCTGCCGTCGGCCTGCTTGCGACGGTGCTGGCGTGGGAGCGCGCCAATCTCGGCGGCCGTCGGCGCGCCCGTGGTCGAGGTCATCCCGAGCGGGCCGGTGATGTGCGTGCGAACGTAGCCGGCCCAGCTCTCGCCGGAGGCGGCGATGACGATCTCGCCGAGGAGAGCCACGCCGAGGTTCGAGTAGCGATAGGTCTTTCCGGGAGGCGAGATCACCGTGACCCGCGGCATCGAGGCGCGAAGCTCCTCGCGGGTCGGGAACTGGTGGGTCGTCCAGGCGTCGAACGGGGCCTCGCGCGAGAGGCCCGACGTGTGGGTGAGGAGGTGCTCGACCGTGATCGGCGGGGCGGTCGGGAACGGGCTCGGCACCTTGAACCAGGGAAGGTGCTTCACCACCGGGTCGTCGAGCCGGAGCTTCCCTGCGTCGCGCAGCTGCAGGATGGCCGTCGCGGTGAAGACCTTGCTCACCGAGCCGATGCGGAAGCGCGTGGAGGGCGTGGGAGTCACCCCACCCGCGAGGTTGGTCGTGCCGTAGCCCTTCGCCCAGACGAGCCCATCCCGGGATACGACGCCGACCACCACGCCGGGGACACCGTTGTAGGAGAGCTGCTCACCGGCCCAGAGGTCGTAAAGCGCAGCCGCTTCGGCCGCGCGGGGACTCGGCAGGACGGACGAGCTCTGGGCGGCGAGGATCGGCGGGGCAACGGCCGCGAGGGCGGCGCCCGCGATCAGAACGCGGATCGCGGCGCGCACGGATCGCACGCTCGCGGGGCGGATGAGGCGCAGGGCCGCCGTGCTGCCTTCGCACATGGGCGAGGTCACGACGGGACGGTTCTGGCGCATGGCACTCCCTCTACAGCAGATCGATTCCTGGCGATACGCCAGCGTAGCGCAGAGTCGTCGTTCGGGAGCGGGGCCGCAGCTGGCCCCGTCTGTGACGCCGGTCACCAGCGAGACGGCTCACGATGGACCGAGGATATAGTCCGCGCAAACGGCACGGTGATTTTCTCCCGGAGGTGTGCGATGGGTGATCGTCTTTTCCGCTGTTTCGTCGTCCCGGCCCTCGGACTTCTGCTGACCCTCGGGGCGGTCCCCGCCGCGGGGCAGGCCATCTTCGGAACTGCGGGAGACGGGAACCTCGCCGTCCTGTTTCCCGCTCCGGGGACGAACCTGCCCTCACCCGAGCAGCGCGCGGTCACGGGCCTTCCTTCCGATGCGTTTCCACACGGCGTTTCGGTGATCGGAAGCGATCTGGCGGTCATCGCCGACTTCAACCGCTCCCGCCTCCACCTCGTCCAGGTCTCAACCGGGACGCTCGTGAAGACCATCCCGACGACGGGCGTCTACGACGGGACGGGGACGATCGCGGTCTCGCCCAGGCTCGACGTGATGATCGGCGCCGGCTCGACCTACAGCAATTCGAGCTGGAGACCGACCTTCGCCCTGATCCGGGCGCCGTTCGACAACCCCGAGATCACGCCCCTGCCGATCGAAGGGCATGTCGCCTCGTACCAGACGCAGGCGATCGTCTTCGACCGGAACGGCCGGGCGTTCGTCCTCACCCGCCCGAGCTTCGATCCCCAGAGCCCACCCTCTACCCTGCAGGGCTGGGTGAACGTCCTGGACCCGCCCTACTCCTCCCTCGCGTTCCGTATGCCCGTCGAGAACGTCGGCAGCGGTGCCATCGCCATTACGCCTGACGGAAACACGCTGCTCACGACGGCGAGCAACTCCGGAGCCGGCCGCGTCTACATTTTCCGGGCGCCGTTCCTGGCCTCGTCGACGCCGGAGGTCCTGACGATCGGGGACTCGGAGGGCCTCGACGGGATCAACTGCGCTCCCGACGGCCAGCGCTGTCTCGTCGTCAGTGCGTTCAGCCCCCATCTCTTCTCCATCGCGGCGCCCTTTGGTGCGGGATCGGCCGTGGAGGAGATCCCCCTGCCGACCGCTTTCGGCCCCGACCAGGCGGGCTTCGAGGACGTGGCGATCTCGAACGACGGACAGCTCGCGCTCATCACCGGGAACAGCAGTCGCGACTCGAACGGCCAGGGCGGCCGACTGCCGGCGCTCTTCGTGAAAGCGCCCTTTACCCGCGCCGGTGCTCAGAGCTACGCCGTCTCCATTCTCGGGGGAGGCCGCGGCGCGGGCTCGGCACGCTTCGTCGCCTGCCCGCCTCCTGTCCCGCCCCTTGCTCCGCAGATCGTACCGACGGGGGCACCGGCGGCTCCGGTCACGGCCACGGACTTTCTCACCGCCCGCTGGTCGACTCAGTCGTACGGCTCGCGTTTCGAGTGGCGAATCAACTCGGACGCGTTCGCCTCGACGTCCGCAAAGAGCGTCGACAGGATCGCCCCTCGAGGCAGGCTGGACCCGATCACGCTTTTCGTAAGGTCGTACGCCTGCTTCCCCGAGCAGGGACCGAGCACGGAGGCCAGCAGCGTCACCTATTCGCTGGCGCCGCCGGGCGCCGCGTTCAGCGTCTCGAAGACGACCGCCCGGGCCGGCGAGGAGATCTCCTTCACCGATACCTCCAGCCCGCAGGCGACCGCGTGGGCGTGGTTCTTCGGGAACGCCGGGTTCTCGTCCGTACAGAACCCGCGCTTCGCTTTCAGCGCCCCGGGCGTCTACCTCGTGAGGCTCATGGCGACGAACGGATCCGGCTCGAGTCTCTCGGGGCTCACCATGGTGACCGTCACGGCGGCCTCCTCTCCGGCCCGCTGGGCCAGGCCGCCGGGTGACGAGGTCGAGCCAGCGCTGGCGGCGTCGGCCGCAGGCCTGCGCTTCGGCTCGGGCCGGCGGCCCTCGCTGAGACTACACTCCGCGGAAGAGGCCACCGTCTTCCTCCGGCTCGAACGGGCGGGCGTCCTCGTCGTCGAACGGCGCATCTCCCTTTCTCCGGGCGAATCGCCCCGCCTCGACCTCTCCGCTTTCCTTCCGGAAGGTTTCCGGGAGACCCTCGATGCCAGGATCCTCTCTGACCGGCCTGTCGTCGCGCGCTTCGACGAGGACTCCAAGTGAAGTACTCACTCCCGCTCCCTGTCATCCCGGCCTTCGTCCGTCAGGCCGGCGCGCTCTTCCTCTCCGCTTCGCTCGCGTCCGGCGCGCTCGCCGCACGCGTGCCCCGGGCGGATCCGGTCGTGAAGGAGGCGGCGCCCGGCGAGAGCAGCCGCCTCTCGATCGCACACGACCCGCTGAAGTGCCTCTCCAGCCAATCGCGTGCGCTCGTCGACGCCCGCATCCTGCCGGAGAAGGAGATGGAGAAGAGCTTCGTCTACTTCCGCGCCGTGGATACGGAGGACTATTACTACGTCGTGATGAGCCCTCGGGCACCGGAAGCCGTCGTGGCCGAGCTGCCCAGGCCGCTTCCGGGCATCAGGGGAATCGACTACTACGTCCAGGCGATCGATCGCGAGAGCCATCTGAAGAAGACCCCCGACTACGCACCGCCCGTCACGGACCAGACGGTCTGCCGCGACGAGCGCGCGGCGCCACCGCCCGGGATCGGGCCAGCAGCGCCGAAGGAGGGCCTGACCATCGGCCTGACGCGCGAGGGACAGAACCCGGTCCCGGCCGGCTTCAACAGGGACGACATCGCGAAGGTCATCCTCGTGACGGGCGCCGTGGTGACGCTTTCCGCCGCCCTTGCATCCGGTACGGGCGCCGCCGGAGCCGGAGCCGCGGGCAAAGTCGGCGCGGCCGTGGCCGTTAAATCGGGCGGGCTCTCGACGGGCGCGATCATCGGGATCGGCGCCGGTGTCGCGGTCGCAGGCGTGGCCGTGGCGACGTCCGGCAGCGGAGGCGGGAACGACACGCCCACGAACCGGAGTCCGACCATCGGCTCGGCGACGGTGACTCCGCTCTACGGGGCCGTTCCGGTCCAGGTGACGGCCTCGGCAACCGCCTCCGATCCCGACAACGACCCGGTCACCGTGACCTGGAACTTCGGCCCGGGCACCGCGACGGGTACGAGCGCGTCCTTCACCTACCAGACGGCCGGGACGTTCACCGTCTCCGTGACCGCCACCGACGGCAAGGGCGGAACCGCGACGAACGCGAACGTGGCGACCGTGAAGGTGGACCCACAGGGGACGCCTCAGTTCCTCGGCGCGACGGCGAGCTGGTCGGGAGAATCCGACCTCGACGTCCGGGTCACCGGCCCGGGTGGAATCGACGTCGCGACGCAGTCGGGCGGCCGGAGACTTCCTGCGGGATGCGGTACCGGGAACCGGACCGAAAGCGTCATCTACCAGGGGACCAGCCTTCCAGCCGGGACCTACACGCTCTTCGTGAAGCACGCGGCCACCTGCTCCGGGAGCCCGGCCACGATCCGCTTCAGCTACGCGGCACAGGCGACCGCCGGGAGCAAGTGCGCGGGCCTCCTCGACGTTTCTCCCGCCGCCGAAGTGCAGGCCTGCACCTTCACCTTCCCCTGAGACGGCGAGGGCCGGAGGCGGTACCTCGCCTCCGGCCCCGCATTTTTCCTGGAGTTCCACCTCCTACGCCAATAATCGGTGCATGTCCGAGCGCCCGATCTACCTCGACTACAACGCCACGACGCCCCCGGACCCGGAAGTCGGCGAGGCGATGCTCCCGTACCTTACGGCCCGCTTCGGGAACCCGTCGAGCGCGCACGCCTACGGCGCCGAGGCCCGCTCCGCCGTCGAAGCCGCACGGCGCCAGGTCGCCGCGCTCCTCGGCGGGAGAGCCGAGGAGATCGTCTTCACGAGCGGGGGAACGGAAGGCAACAACACCGTCCTGCACGGTGTCGCACGCCTGCTCCGGGCGAAGGGGCGCCACGTCGTCACCTCGGCCATCGAGCACCCGGCGATCCTCGAGCCGTGCGCGGTGCTCGAGTCGGAAGGCTTCCGGGTCACGCGGGTGCCGGTGGACGGATCGGGGCGTGTCGATCCGCGCGACGTCGCTCACGCGCTGACACCCGAGACGATCCTCGTGTCGGTGATGCACGCCAACAACGAGGTCGGGACGATCCAGGACCTCGCCGAAATCTGCCGTCTCGCGCACGCGCAGGGCGCCCTCGTCCACACGGACGCCGCGCAGTCGATCGGGAAGGTGGCGGTCGACGTCGCGGCCCTCGGCGTCGACTTCCTCACGCTCGCCGGGCACAAGCTCTACGCGCCGAAGGGCGTCGGGGCGCTCTGGATCCGCTCCGGTGCAGACCTCCCCCGCTTCCTGCACGGAGCCTCCCACGAGGCGGGGCGGCGGGCGGGCACCGAGAACGTCCTCGAGATCGTAGGCCTCGGGAAGGCGTGCGAGGTCGCTGCACGAAGGCTCCCGCACGACGCCCGTCGGTTCGAGGAGCTCCGGGAGCGGCTCTTCGAGGCGCTCTCCGGCGACGTTCCCGGCCTCCGCCGGAACAGCCCGTGGGAACGATGCCTCCCGAACACGTTGAGCGTCGGCTTTCCGGGCGTCGACGCGGGCGCCCTGCTGGCCGAGATCGGAGCGAAGGTCGCCGCCTCCGCTGGCGCGGCGTGCCACGCCGCCGGCGTCGAGGTCTCGACGGTCCTGACGGCGATGGGCGTCCCGATGGAATACGCGATGGGAACGGTCCGCTTTTCCGTCGGCCGCGGGACGACCCCGGCGATGGTGGACGAGGCGGCGCGGGCCGTCGCCGAGGCCGTGCATCGGATGCGGCCCGACGTCCCGGCCTCCCCTTCCCGGCCCGAAAGCGAAGGGCCGGTGAGGCTGACCCGGTTCACGCGCGGGATGGGCTGCGCGTGCAAGCTGCGCCCGCAGGACCTCGAGTCGGTCCTGAAGTCACTCCCGAAGGTGATGGACCCCGCGGTCCTCGTCGGCCCGGAGCACTCCGACGATGCGGCCGTCTACCGGCTCACGGACGACCTCGCGATCGTCTCGACGGTCGACTTCTTCACACCGATCGCCGACGACCCCTTCGACTTCGGCGCCATCAGTGCCGCGAACTCCCTCAGTGACATCTACGCGATGGGGGCCAGGCCACTCTTCGCGCTGAGCGTCGTCGCCTTCCCCTCGCGAAGGCTCCCGCTCCAGGTCCTTGAACGGATTCTCGCCGGCGCGGCCGAGGTCGCGCGGGAGGCGGGCATCCCGATCCTCGGCGGGCACACCGTCGACGACACCGAGCCGAAGTTCGGCCTCGCCGTGACGGGGGTCGTCCATCCCGGCCGCGTCCTGACGAACGCCTCGGCGAGGGCGGGCGACTCGCTCGTCCTGACGAAACCGATCGGGACCGGCATCCTCGCGACAGCCGTCAAGCGCGGTCAGGCCGGAGAGGACGTGGCACGCCGCATCGTCGCCGTGATGCGATCGCTGAACCGCTCCGCCGCGGAGGCGATGCTCGAGATCGGCGTCTCCGCCTGCACGGACGTGACCGGTTTCGGTCTCCTCGGGCATCTCCGCGAGATGGCGGTGGCCTCGGGCCTGGATGCCGAGATCGAGGCGGCGGCTGTTCCGATCATCGACCCGGCCCGCGAGCTCGCGGCTGCCGACGTCGTCCCGGGGGGCACGCTCGAGAACCTCGCGCACGTCTCCGCGCACGTCGAGTTCGCTCCCGGCCTCTCCCGCGTCGACCGCGTCCTCCTCGCCGACGCGCAGACGTCGGGCGGCCTCCTCATCTCCGTGCCCGCCGAACGGTGCGAAGCGCTCCTCTGCTCGCTGCGCGAGAGGGGAGCCCCCGAGGCCAGCCGGATCGGGCGCTTCGCGAGGCCGGGACCGGGGACCATTCGCGTGGTCTGAAAGTGATCCGATGGTGGAGAGCGGCCGCATGAAGAGATTTTTTTTCGTGCTCTGTGTCGTCGTTGCGGTGACGACACTCGGCTTTCACGCGCACTACCCCTACCTCGACGACCCCGGCCTCGGGAAGACCGGTCTCGTCCTGGTTCTGGTCTCCCTGGCGTGCGCGGCGATCCTGCTCGCACCCTTCCGGAAGGGTACCGAGCCCGAGGCGGTCGCGGTTCACCGCGCGGATCTCTACTTCTGTCTGGCGGCGCTCCTGCTGGCGCTCGGCCTCTATCTCGTGGGAATCCGAAGCGCCGGGCCCTGGACCGAGGAAACGTGGTGGGTCGAGCAGTCCAGGGAGATCCTGGACGGCGTGCGAATCCACCCGATCGGGTTCAAGGGTGACCACCCCGCCAACTTCCAGGCCTGGCCGGCAGCCTTCGTCCTTCTGGTCACGCGGGACCCTCTCCTGGCGGTGAGGCTGCCCGGCGTCCTGTACGCCCTCGCCACGGCCTGTTTCTGTGCCGGCACGGTCCGGCTCTTCAGGCCCCGGGCGCTCCTCCTGCCCTCCTTCGTCCTGGCGGTCTTCTCGCTCACCCTGCTCTACTACTCGCACTCCGGGTGGAACGAGATGAGCATCGTGCCGTTCCTCATCAGCGGGCAGCTCTACTTCTTCGGCCGGGCCGCCCTGCGGAGAAGCAGCCGGGCGTTGCTGCCACTGGTCTTCTTCGCGGGGTTCGGCTTCTGGACTCTCTACACGCCTTTCGCCTTCTCGCTCATCGTCCTCGGCGGGCTGGCCGTCCTTCCGTCCTCCCGGATGCCGACGCGACAGAAACTTCTCTTCGGCCTCGCCTTCCTGCTGATCGTCGCACCCACGATCGGCAAGGCGATCGAGTATCCGGAAGTAGGCTTAACCCGGCACGAGGAATTCCTGAAAGGAGGCGAATGGGGGAGGCACTTCGACGAGAGGTATCGCCGCCTTCCCACCTACGCAGCCAACTTCGGGACGACCCTGCGGCACATGCTGCCTCCCCGCGACGCCATCGAGGAATGGAACCTGGCCGGGGTCAACCTCGAGGCGACGACGTCCGCACTGGCCCTGGTCGGGCTGCTTGCGGGCGCCGTCCGCTTCTCCTGGCTCCAGCGAAGCGTTCTCTTCGGTTCCTTCTTCCTGCTGCTGCCGGGGCTGGTTCTCTCCAATCCTCAGGCGAGCATCTGGCGCGAGCTGTGCCTCCTGCCCTTCCCGCTCATCCTGGCGGGCGTGGGCTGGTCTTTCCTCGTGGACGGGATCCGGGGCCGAGCCGGAGGCCGTTGGCTGGCACCCTCGGCCGGCGGTATCCTGATCGTCCTCCACCTCGGCATCTGGACTCATCGCTACATATGGTTCGAATTGCGCGATCCGGGCAACCCGCTCGGGGAGGCAGTCCTGGCTCTCCACTCGGAGACGCGCAGGGGAGTGGGCGACGCGACCGGTGTCGCGGTTCCGGATACAGACGGAAGACTCGTCTGGCGCTACTTCAACGCGCTCGAGTACGGGTATCCGGTCCCACCGCTCGTGTTCGGCTCGCCGGAAGAGCTGGAAACGCCCCTGCGGGACCGGAAGGTCGGTGCGATCGTGGTCCCGCTTCAAGAGGCGAGCCCGTCCCGCGAGGCGGTGAGCGGGTTCCTGTCCGGACATCAGATCCGAACCACCCAGGAGGCGGTGCTCGACAGGTTCGGCCGGCCCGCGGGGTGGATATTCTTCGTCCCGTAAACCGCCCCGGGCATCCGATAGAATTCATCATCACTCGCTCGGGAACGACTCTTCGCCCCGTCCTCGCCGGGAGCCTTGCGGTTGTCCTGCTTGCCGGCGGCTGCCGGCGCGCTCCGGTACCGCAGCAGCAGACCGTCGTCATAGGCCAGGTGACTTCCGCAACCGACCTCGACCCGCACCTCCACGACGAGGAGTCGACGCACTCGGCGCTGTCCCACTTCTACGAGCGGCTCGTCGCCTTCGGGCCGGACCTCGACCTCCGGCCCGAGCTCGCCGTGAGCTGGACGAACCCCTCCGACACCGTCTGGCGCTTCACTCTGAGGGGCGGAGTCCTCTTCCACGACGGCACGCCGTTCACCGCCGAGGACGTCGTCTTCAGCCTCCGGCGGGCGGAGAGGCTACCGGGCTCGCAGGTCGTCCACTACCTCCAGAACGTCACGAGCGTGACGGCCCTCTCCGGCCGTGAGATCGAGGTGGTCACCTCCTCCCCTTCCCCCCTGCTCCTCAACAAGCTGGCATTCGTGGCCATCGTTCCACGGTCGGCGCCGGACCACGCCATCACGCGTCCGATGGGAACCGGTCCGTACCGGTTCGTCTCCGGGGTTCCCCGGCAGGCTCTCGAGGGAGAGGTGTTCGATCGCTACTGGGGACCTCGCCCCGCATTCCCCCGCTTCCGGGTCCTGCCTCTCCCCGACTCCCTCTCCCGCGCGTACGCCCTCGTCGAGAGCCGGGCCGACATCGTTTCCAGGTTCCCGTTCGAGTTCGCCTCCTGGGCACGGGGACGGAAAGGGATGACGCTGGTCTCCCGGATCGGCCTCGGGGTGGCATATCTCGGCTTCTCGCTCCGGGAAGGGAGCCCTTACCGCGACCGGAGGGTACGGGAGGCGTTCTCCCTCGCGATCGACCGGTCCCGGATGATCGACGCTGCGGAGACGGATTACACCGTGAACGCCGAGCAGTACGTCCCGGAGACCGTATTCGGGTACGCGCCCCAGTCCACCCCCTGGCCGTACGACGTCGCCCGCGCACGGGCTCTCCTGACCGAAGCCGGCCACCCCGGGGGAATGGACGCCACGCTCGTCCTTCCTGATACGCAGGCCGTTCTCGGGATGCGGCTCGGTGAGCTCCTGGGCGAGGCGGGCATCCGGGTGCGCGTGGAATCGCTCCCCTGGGACGACTACTACTCGCGCTGGCTGCGGCACGAGCTCGACCTCTCCGCATTTGCCTTCTCGGCGGGGACGGGCGACGCCTCGGACCTCCTCGACAGCGTCTTCCACTCGCCCTCGGCTTCCTCGGGCGCCCTGAACACCTCCGGATACTCGAGTGTCGCCTTCGACCGGCTCGTCGACGAGGCCGGCCGGCTTCTCGACCCGTACCAGAGGCGGAAGCTGATGAGAGAAGCGCTTGCTCTCCTCCGGGAGGACCTCCCGGCGATCCCGCTCGTCGCGAGGTCCAACCTCTACGCCGTGAGCGACGGAATCGCCTGGACGGCCCGGCTGGACCGCAGGGTGAGAGCCCAGGACATGCGCCCTCGCTCCGCTCGCTGAAGGCCCCGAATCGTCCTGTCGGTCACCTGAGACGGGCTGGGCCCGGCGCCGGGACTCCGCCGGGGCCCGCCGTTGTCGCGGTGCGCGTCCGGCCGCGCCAGCTCGCGCGCCGGCCGAGCACCTTCCAGATCGGCCCCCGCTGCTGCCTTCGGCGGAGCATCTCGAGGACGCCGGCGGAGGTGTTCACCTCGAGGCCGGGAACGATCCAGGTCCGGCGCCGGCCCGCCTCCTGTGCCACCTGCTCCGCGATTCGTCGCAGGTCCGGCTCGGCCGGATAGAAGACCGGCTCGAGGAGGCTCTGTCCCTCGGCAACGACTTCCTCGCGAAGGGCGACGGCGTGAAGAGCGGTCCCCGCGTAGATCCGGATCCCGACCATGACGATGACCGCATCCGGTGCGAGCTCGTCCATGAGGGCCACGCTTTCGGCAATCGTTCCCTCGTCCTCGCCGGGACCGCCGAAGAGCAGGTAGTGCGCCGTGGCGACACCCGCGTCGAGGCAGAGACGGGACGCCTCCCGGACCTCCTCGACTGTGAACGATTTGCCGAGACTTCGGAGCATGGCGGGTGAGCCCGAGTCGGTCCCGAGCTCCACCGCGTCGCAGCCGGCGCGCACCATCAGGTCGAAGAGCCGCGCATCGAGGTGGCCCGGATTGACGAAGGCCGACCAGGAGAGCCGGAGACCGTCGGCGATCATCGCCTCGCAGAGCTGCCGCGCGGCCGCCTCGGGGAAGTTGAAGATGTCGTCGCAGAACTCCACGTAGTCGACGCCGTGATCGTCGACGAGCGTCCGCAGCTCGCGGACGACGTCGGCCACCGGGCGCGTGCGGACCAGGCTCCCCTCCAGGATCGGATAGGTGCAGTAGACGCAGCCGAAGGGGCAGCCCCGCTTCGTCTGGACGTTCGCCGCCCCACCTTCGGTCAGGTAGCGCGGCACGTCGAAGAGGCTTCGGTCCGGCGTGCCGACGGATGCCGGGATCCGCGGGCTCGCGGGCTTCCCGCCTCCCCCGATGACGACGCCGGGCAGACCCTGGAGCGGGATGCCCGCCTCGATGCGCTCGAGGACGTGCGGGAGGACCTCCTCCCCTTCGCCCACGACGCCACAATGGGCCCCCGTCGCCGCGAGGAGCGAAGCGGGCTCGAGTGAGAAGCCGGAGCCGCCGAGGACGACGACCGCCCTCTCGCGGCAGAGGGCCACGACCTCCCGGACTCCGTCGACATAGGAGCGGTGGGTGGGCCACGTAACGTTATCGAGGTTGCGGATGGAGACGAGGACGACATCCGGAGACGTTTCGTGAAGAGCCTGGCGAACCGCCGCCGGGACGTCTTTCTCGAAGCAGAGGTCGAGGAGCCGCGAGGCATGGCCCGCGCGTTCCAGAGGTTCGACCAGGTAGGCGAGACCGAGCGGAAAGACGGGCGAGGGGTCCCTTTCCCGGTTCGCCGAGATCATCAGAACTCTCACCCTTCGCTCTCCCCTTCCCTCGGGCGGTCAGGCATCGGCCACCTTGCGTCGCAGCGCGCTTCGGAAACCGAAATTCATGGGGCCGAACGCCGGGAGCGAGCGGTGGAATCCGAGGCGACGCCACATCGAGCCGAAGGAATAGAACTGACGGCAGAGCTGGTCGTAACCCTGCTGCAGCTCTTCCACGGTCATCCCCTTCGGCTGGTAATTCACGTGCTCCATGTCGTAATTTCGCCAGTCGCTCGAGAGGATCCGGCCCTCCGCCAGGAGACGCTTGCGGACCTTCGTTCCCGGGTAGGGAGTCAGGATGGGGAAGATCCCCGCCTCGATACGGGCCTTCTCGCAGAAGGCGAGCGTCCTCTCGAAGACGTCCGGCCCGTCGCCGTCCCAGCCAAGGACAAACGAGCCGAGGATGCCGATGCCGTTGTCGCGGAACGCTTTCGCGGCGTCGACGTAGCCGGCGACCCGGTTCGTCCTTTTCCCCATCGCCCGGAGGGCGTCCTCGTCGAGCGTCTCGAACCCGACGAAGAGACCGATGCACCCTGACTGCCCCGCCGCCGTCAGGAGCTCGGAGTCTTCCGCGAGGTCGAGCGATGCGTGGGAGAGCCACTTCAGGCCCATCCCGGTCATCCCGCGGAAGAGCCTCAGCGAGTAGGTCCGATCGGCGGCGATGTTGTCGTCGACGAAAAAGACGAAGGAGCCCGCCTTCCTCATCTCCTGGAGCTCGGCAAGGACCGCCTCCACCGGGCGCTTTCGGTACCGCCGCCCGAAGAACGCCGTGACGGAGCAGAACTCGCAGTCGTGCGGGCAGCCCCGCGTCGTCTGGACCGTGTTCGTGAGGAGATAGCCTTTGCCCTTGAAGATCGAGCGACGTGCGGCCGGGATCGCGGCCGTGTCGATCGGAGCGTCTGCCTTGTAGACCTTCCGGAGCTTTCCTTCCTCGAAGTCCGCGAGGAGCTGCGGCCAGACCGCCTCGGCCTCGCCCACCACGACGGCGTCGACGTGTCCGAGCGCCTCTTCGGGAAGGTTGCTCGCGTGAAAGCCCCCCATGACGACGGTCTTCCCGCGGCTCCGGAAGGCGTCGGCGATCTCGTAGGCGCGCACGGCCTGCGCCGTCATCGCCGTGATGGCGACGACGTCGGCCTCGGCCCCGGGATCGACCGGCCCGAATCCCTCGTCGCAGAGAGAGGTCTCCCAGGGTGGGGGCGTCGCCGCGGCGACGACGGCGAGAGAGAGGCTCGGGAAGCGGAACGACATCTCCCCCCAGAGTCGACCCTTCGGCCAGCCGGGCGAGACGAACAGGACTCCGGGCGCCACCACCATCGCGCATTGTCCTCGAAGCGAGACTACGAATGCCACCCCGGTGGTCGACGCAGAATCGGACTCTGGAGCACTCCGGCCCACGCCCTTCGACGTGAGCGCTTCGACAGGATCCCCGCCGCCACCGGTCCGGCGGCGGCGGCCGCACCCAGGAGCTCGCGCTCGCGGCGGCGCACGGCGCTCGAACGCCTCAGAGAACCATCGCCTCGTGGATGAGCGCGCCGCGTGCGAACCGCCCGAGCGAGAGGGCGGCGACGTCGACGCTCTCCGAACGCCCGCGGAGGATCAGCTCGGCGACGCAGCGTCCCGCGGCCGGGGCGTGCATGACGCCGTGTCCCGAGAAGCCGGTGGCGAGGATGAGCCCCGAACGGCCGGGAACCTCTCCGAGGATCGCGTGGTGGTCCGGCGTCACCTCGTAGAGGCCCGCCCAGCTGCGCCGCTGATCGATTCCCGCTGCGGCGACGGCCGGGAACCGCGCCTCGAGAGCGTCGGCGAAGCGGAGGACGAACTCCGGGTCGCAGCTGGTGTCGAAACCCGGCCGCTCGTCCGCATTCGACCAGGCGACGAGGACGCGCTCCCCTTCCCGCCGGACGAGGACGCCGGTGTCGGCGTCGATCGTCATCGGGATGACGGGAGGCATGTCGTGGATCGGGCCCGTCAGGAAGAGGTGGCGGCGGACCGGTTCCACCGGCACGTCGACCCCGAAGGCACGACCAAGCCGAGCGGACCAGGCGCCCGCCGCGTTCACGACGACGGGGGCTGCGAAAGACCTGCCGTTCGCCGTTGAAAGGATCCACTCACCGGCCTTCTCCGCGGCCCCGGTCACCTCGTGTCCGTGAAGGAAGGACACGCCGAGATGGGCCGCTTCTGAGGCGAAGAAACCGCAGAGCCGGCCCGGGTCGATGAAACCGTCCCGCGCCCCGAAGGTCCCGCCCGCCAGACTCTCCCCCGCAGCCCACGGGACGCGCCGCCTCACCTGTGCCGCGTCGAGGACCTCGACGTCGACGCCAGAGCTCCGCTGAAACTCCACCGCCCGCTCCATCGCGGCGAGCTTCTCCGGGCTGTCGGTGAGGAAAAGGTAGCCCGCCTTCCGGTAAGCGGAGGGCTGGCCGATCTCCTCCTCGAGAGCATCCAGGATCTCCATCGAGAGGAGGGACATCCTGACGTTCACCTCCGTCGTGAACTGGGCGCGAATGCCGCCGTTGGCGCGAGAAGTGGAACCGGTCCCCGGGAGAGTCTCCCTTTCGAGCACCACGACGTTCCGGGCTCCCATCCGCGCCAGCTGGAATGCGACGCTGCAGCCGACGACTCCCGCCCCGACGACGATCACAGAAGCCTTCTGTCTCACGGCCCCTCTATCTCTCCGGAAGCTCCGTCGCGGTCCCCGGGCGACACGAGGCGCCCGTCACCCGCCAGTCCCGTTCCCGCGGCGCCATCAAACCGTCGAAAGGGGTGCGGGCGATCACTGCACCTACCCCGGGACCGCGGTGAAGAGCCCCCTGGCGACCCGCCGCGCTGCGTGAGACAGCTCGCTCTGCAGGTCCCCCAGGATGCGACTCCGGTCGGTCAGCGACGCCAGGTAGAACGGCACGACGCAGCCGCACCGGTCGCAGTCCGCCTTGGGGCCCATCATGCACTTCTCCTTCTGCACGCCGTCGGGGGCGAAGGCGAAGGCCTTCCTGGAGAAGAGACAATTGTCCGTGACCTTGCGGCAGACGTCCGACTTCATCATCCGGAAGGCCCGCTCGGGCAGGACGAAGAAGTCCCCGTAGATCGCCTTCAGCGCGAGGAGCTTGTCGAGAACGACGTCCCGCTCCGCGAGCGGGAGGAAGAGCTCGTCGTTCCCGTCGCACATGTCGCCGATCGGCGTGTAGAAGTCGAACGTCATGTCCCTGGCGCCCGCGCGGGACCAGTCGATGACCGCCTGCTCGAGGCACTCGACGTTCGCCCGCGTGATGCAGTAGGCGATGGTGACGCTCAGGTTCGGCCGCTCCGCGACGTTCCGCATGGCCCGCCGATAGATCCCCTTCCGGCGCCGGATCCGCTCGTGCGTCTCCTCGTCGCCGTCGATGGAGATGCACCAGCTCACGTCGGGCCAGTCGGGGAGAGGGATCGTGCCGTTGGTGACGACGGTGTTGAACCGGAAGTACTTCCGGCCGCGCTCGATCAGCTCCTTCCGGATGAGCGGCTCGCCACCCACCCAGGTGCACTGGAAAAACGGGAACTTCAGACGCGACGTGCTCCGTTTCAGGTCCTCGAGCTTCGCGATCCACCCGTCGATGGAGAGCTCGGGCCTGTTCTCGTAGGCGGGCGCGTCCCCGTCTCCGCCCTCGAAGAAGTAGCAGTGCGAGCAGCGGAGATTGCACTCCTTGGAGACGTCGATCGAGCCGAAGCCGTTCCGCGGGATGCCGAAGAGGAAGAAGCCGACCTTGGCGAAGTCGTACGGGAGTATCCCGCGCGGCCTGCGGGCCGGGGGATCGTGACGGAGCGCCAGTCCCGGGCTCGGCTGGTCGGACACGGTCACGTCCACCTCTCATCCCGCGTGTCGATCCGCCCTGCGCCGGAACCTCTGGCAGCAGATCTCGTCGATTCCTCCGGCCCCGACGGGCGCAGGAGTTCGCAAGGGCCAGGCCGTCGGCCGGTCGCCAGATTCACAGAGGCCTCCTCAGACACATTGAAGCGAGAGAGATGCTACCCCAGGCGGTGTCTTTGTTCGTCCGGGCGCGCTGCCGAGTGCCCGGGTCGGGTCGGGTCGGGTCGGG
>DIAY01000123.1:37922-60722 GCA_002414905.1 Holophagales bacterium UBA5066
TCGGGTCGGGTCGGGTCGGGTCGGCGAAGTCGCCGGTAAATTTCGTAAACTGTTCAGCTTACAGGAAGGATCCTCCCTCCGCACGTCCCGCCCAATTCGTGTATGAGCGACGAAGCGCCTCGGCAGGCGTAGGATTCCTCAGCCCTCCGTCCGGGGGGCGAACCGAGGAGGCACATGTCCAGACGTTTTTCA
Source organism: Holophagales bacterium UBA5066 (assembly GCA_002414905.1). GTDB lineage: Bacteria > Acidobacteriota > Thermoanaerobaculia > UBA5066 > UBA5066 > UBA5066. The sequence continues at coordinate 38,115 of DIAY01000123.1, forward strand.
GATCTCGATCGAAGGAGGCGGGAGCTTCTGCTGGGCGGCGGGGCCGCACGGATCGAGAAGCAGCACCGCCAGGGGAAGCTGACGGCGCGGGAGCGCCTCGCTCTGCTCCTCGACCCCGACAGCTTCGTGGAGTTCGGTCTCTGGGCCCAGGAGGAGTCCGGGGGCGGCGAGACTCTCGCGGCCGAAGGCGTCGTTACCGGGAAGGGATGGGTGGACGGCCGGGCCGTCTACGCATTTTCGCAGGACTTCACCGTCGCCGGGGGTTCCGTCGGAAAGCTCCACGCGGCCAAGATCTGCGAGTGCCTGCGCGGGGCCCTGCGCACGGGGCTGCCCGTGGTCGGATTCAACGACTCGGGCGGCGCGCGGATCCAGGAGGGGGTCGAGGCCCTCTCGGGCTATGGCCAGATCTTCTACACGAACACGCTTCTCTCCGGCGTCGTCCCGCAGATCAGTGTCATCGCGGGACCGTGCGCCGGCGGGGCAGCCTACTCGCCCGCGCTCACCGACTTCATCGTCATGGTGCAGGAGAGCGCGAAGATGTTCATCGCCGGGCCGGACGTCATCCGCGCGGCGACGGGCGAGGTGATCTCCGACGAGGCGCTCGGCGGCGCCCGCGTCCACGCGGAGGTCTCGGGGAATATCCATTTCTCGGCCCCCGACGAGCGGGCTGCCGTCCAGATCGTGAAGTCGCTCCTCTCCTATCTCCCGGCGAACAACCTCGAGTCGCCTCCCGACGTGGCGTTCGAGGGGCCCATCGTCGACGACGAGGGGATGGACGAGATCGTCCCCGAGGACCCGCGCAAGTCGTACGACGTGCGCGACGTCATCCGGCGCCTCGTCGACGCCGGGTCATTCCTCGAGATCCAGGACGCCTTCGGCCGGAGCATCGTCGTCGGGTTCGCCCGCCTCGGAGGGATCGTCGTCGGCATGGTCGCGAACCAGCCGATGCACCTCGCCGGCTCGCTCGACATGGACGCCTCCGACAAGGCGGCCCGGTTCGTCAGGACCTGCAACATCTTCAACATCCCGCTCGTCACGCTCGTCGACGTCCCCGGCTTCCTGCCGGGTGTCGCGCAGGAGCACGGGGGGATCATCCGGCACGGGGCGAAGATGCTCTTCGCCTATTCCGCCGCGACGGTCCCGAAGATGACCGTCATCCTCCGGAAGGCCTACGGCGGGGCCTACCTCGCCATGTGCTCCAAGGACCTCGGGGCCGACTCCGTGCTCGCCTGGCCGACGGCTGAGATCGCCGTCATGGGACCGGAGGGGGCCGCCCGGATTCTCAACCGCCGCGAGCTGGAGGCGGCGACCGACAAGAACGCCCTCCTCGCCGAGAAGGCCGCCGAGTATCGGCGGCTTCACGCCAACCCCTACCGTGCCGCGGCCGCGCTCTACGTCGACGACGTGATCCGGCCGTCCTGGACGCGGCGGCTCCTCATCGAGCGCCTCGTCACCCTGCGGGCCAAGCGCGACCTGCGCCCGCAGAAGAAGCACGGCAACATCCCGATGTGAGGCGGCGATGATGTCGCCCTGGCTCATCGCCCTCGTCTGCATGAGCGTCGTCATGACCGTGATGGCGCTCCTCGTCGGCGTCCTCTACGCCTTCAAGGCCGTCACCCGCCGGCAGGCCGCCGCGTCGGCCGCTGCCGCAGCCTCCGTCGTTCCGAAAGACGGAATCACGCCCGAGCTCGTGGCCGTCCTGGCCGCAGCGGCCACCGTCGCACTCGGGAGGTCCGTCGTCGTCCGCCGCATCCACGTCCTCCGTCCCGCCGGCCAGGAGACCTGGTCACGCGTCGGGCGGATCGACATCCTGAGGTCCCACAGGCTGGACCCGAAGAGATAGCAAATGAAGAAGCTCCGCATCACCGTCAACGGAATGACCTACGACGTCGAGGTACTGGTCCTCCAGGACGACGAAGCTCTCGGCTCCCCGGCGGCGCTCCCGTACCCCGGCGCGGCGGCAGCCCCGATCCCGGAGGCTGCCCGGCCGGCTTCCGCCCGCGCACCCGGCGCCGGAGGCGCCGCCGACTTGAACGTGATCGCCTCCCCGATCGCGGGAACCGTCCAGAAGGTCTTCGTGACGAAGGGAATGCACGTCGAGGGAAAGACGCCCGTCGTCCTCCTCGACGCCATGAAGATGGACACCTACATCTATGCCCCGCGCACGGGGACGATCGCGGAGGTCTGCGTAGAGGCGGGCGCGTCGGTCCAGGTGCGTGACCCGCTCATCCGCTACGCCCCGGAGGGGTGAGATGGAGAAGCTGATCGCGCAGACCGGCTTCCTCGCGCTCACGTGGCGCGAAGGGGTGATGATCGCGGTCGCGCTCCTGCTCCTGTGGCTGGCGATCAGGAAGGAGTTCGAGCCGCTCCTGCTCGTCCCGATTGGTTTCGGGGCGCTCATGACGAACCTCCCCCTGAATGGCCTGATGAGCCTCCCCGCCGACGGCGCACCGGGCGGCCTCTTCCACTACCTCTTCCAGGGAGTCTCGCTCGAGATCTTCCCGCCGCTCATCTTCCTCGGCCTTGGCGCGCTGACGGACTTCGGACCGCTCCTGGCGAACCCGAAGACGTTCCTCCTCGGCGGCGCGGCACAGTTCGGCGTCTTCGGCACCTTCATCGTGGCCGGCTGGCTCGGCTTCACGCCGCAGGAAGCGGCCTCGATCGGGATCATCGGCGGAGCGGACGGGCCGACCTCGATCTACCTGTCGATCAAGCTCGCGCCGCACCTTCTCGGGGCGATTGCCGTCTCCGCCTACTCGTACATGGCGCTCGTGCCGCTCATCCAGCCGCCGATCATGCGGCTCCTCACCACGAAGAAGGAGCGGATGATCCGGATGGAGGCGAACTTCGACGTTCCGAAGTGGCTCCGGATCGGTTTCCCGCTCGTCGCGACCGTCATCTGCGCTCTCATCGTCCCGGCCGCGACGTCGCTGATCGGCCTCCTGATGTTCGGAAACCTGCTGCGCGAATGCGGCGTGACGGAGCGGCTGAATCGCTCGGCCCAGAACGAGCTGATCAACCTCATCACCATCGTCCTCGGCCTCTCGGTCGGCGTGACGATGGACGGAGACAGCTTCCTGCGGTCCGCGACGATCAAGATCCTCGTCCTGGGCTGCATCGCGTTCGCCTTCTCGACGGCAGCAGGCGTCCTCCTCGGAAAGCTGATGTCCGTTCTCCCCGGCACGCCCGTCAACCCGTTGATCGGGGCCGCAGGCGTTTCGGCCGTCCCGATGGCCGCGCGCGTCGCCCACAACGTCGGCCAGGAGGACGACCCCGATAACTACCTCCTCATGCACGCCATGGGCCCCAACGTCGCGGGGGTCATCGGCACCGCGGTGGCGGCCGGGAGTCTCCTCGCACTTCTGAAATAGCGGTCGCGGGCGCGAGGGACGTCACAGCCGAAGAGCAGGAGGGGCCTCGCGGAGTGCCGCGAAGCCCCGGTCTGCCCTCTCCGGAATACGTCTACGCCGAGTGGATCCGGTCCTCGAAGGCCGCGAGCGCCGCCTTCGCCCCCTCGCCCATCGAGATGATGATCTGCTTGTAGGGCGTCGTCGTGACGTCTCCCGCCGCGTAGATCCCCTTCGTCGAGGTGCGGCACCTGTCGTCCACGACGATCTCGCCGAAACGGTTCACGTCGACGACGCCGCGCACGAGGCCGGAGTTCGGCGCGAGGCCGATCTGGATGAAGATGCCGTCCACGTCGATCGCCTTCTCGGCGTCGGTGGCGCGGTCGACGATCTTGATCGCCGTCACCTTCGCCCCGTCACCGAGAATCTCGGCCGTCCGGTGGTTGACGATGACCTCCGTGTTCTTCAGCTTCTTCAGGTTGTCGACGAGGACCTTGTCGGCCTTGAGCTCGGCCATGAACTCGATGACGGTGACCTGAGCGCAGGTTCCCGCGAGGTCGATCGCCGCCTCGATCCCCGAGTTGCCGCCGCCGATGACGATGACCTTCTTGTCCTTGTAGAAGGGACCGTCGCAGTGCGGGCAGAAGGCGACGCCCCGTCCGATGTACTGCTTCTCGCCGGGAACGTTCAGCTCGCGCCACTGCGCCCCCGTCGCCACAATGAGGGATTTCGCCTGGAGGACTTCGCCGCCGGCGAGCCGGATCGTCTTCAGCTCGCCGTTCTCGATCGCCTCGACCCGACGGTTGTCGAGAATCTCGACCGGGTAGCTTCGGACGTGGGCGAGGATGTCGGCCGCGAGCTTCTTCCCTTCGGTGCGCGTCGTGCCGATGAGGTTTTCGATACCGACGGTCTCGAGAACCTGCCCGCCGACGTTCTTGGCCACGAGCGCGGTACGCAGCCCCTTGCGGACCGAGTAGATCGCCGCCGACGCCCCCGCCGGACCGCCCCCGACGACGACGACGTCGTAGGGCTCGCGGACCGGGAGGTCCTGCGTGGCCTCTGACGGCGCCGAGCCATAGCGCTCGTCGAGCGCGTCGAGGAGCTCGACGAGGCCCGCGCGCCCCACGGAGACCTGAGCATTCTCGTGGACCGGCGAGACGACCGTTGGAACGCCCTGGATCCCGAGCTTCTCCACCTCGGACTCGGCGAGGCCGCCGTCCACCATCTCGTGGACGAAGTCGGGATGAATCAGGGCCATCTGGTTCAGCGCCTGCACGACCTCGGGGCAGTTGTGGCACGACAGCGAAACGAAGGTCCGGATACGGACGGGCCCCTTGAGGCTGCGAATCCGGCCCTGGAGCCCCTCGTCGGGCTTCTTCCCCTGGCCTGCCGTGTTCAGGACCGCGAGGACGAGGGATGAGAACTCGTGCCCTCCCGGGATTCCCGTGAAGAGAATTCTGGCGGGCTTCCCCTCGGCCGCGACCTCGAAGGCGGGGATCGGGCTCGGCTCGCCCTCGACGCGGTGGACGATCCGGTGCGGTGCCGTCGCCACGAGGTCCTCGAGCATCGTGGTGAGCTCGGCCTGCTTCGGGTGGTCGGAGGGCCGCTGCCGGAGGACGACGGTGACCGGGAGGTCGCTGTAGATCTGCTGCAGCTGCGCAGACAGGGAGGCGTCGAGCATCTATTTCTCCAGTTCCTCTGCGGTCGTCTCGGGGGACGGGCCTTGCGTTCGACGGAGGGCGTCACTCGGGCCTGGCACTGGACGCTCTCCTTTCGGACGGAAGGAGACCCGGGCCGGGTGGCCCGGGTCTCCACCGAACCGTTTTCGCGTCAGAGCTTGCCGACGAGGTCGAGGCTGGGCTTGAGCGTCTCTGCGCCCGGGGTCCACTTGGCGGGGCAGACCTCGCTGGGGTGCTTGGCGATATGGATCGCGGCCTGCACCTTCCGGAGGAGCTCCTTCGCATCGCGGCCGATGCCGTTGTCGTGGATCTCGGCGACCTTGATCTTCCCCTCGGGGTTCACGACGAACGTCCCGCGGTAGGCGAGGCCGGCGTCGTCGATGTGGACACCGAACGCCTTCGAGAGGAGGTGGGTCGGATCGGCCAGCATCGGGTACTGGATCTTCTTGATGGTGTCGGAGGCGTCGTGCCACGCCTTGTGGCAGAAGTGCGTGTCGGTGCTGACGGAGTAGATCTCGACGCCGGCCTTCTTGAACTCCGCGTAGTTGTCGGCCAGGTCGCCCAGCTCGGTCGGGCAGACGAAGGTGAAGTCGGCCGGGTAGAAGAAGAACACCGACCACTTGCCGGCGAGGTTCTTGTTCGAGACCTCCGTGAACTTACCCTGATGGTAGGCCTGCACCTTGAATTCCGGAATCTGGCTGTTGATGACGCTCATGTATTTTCTCCTTCGAAGTGTGGCAGGCCTTAGCCTCCCTCTTTTAGACTCTATCTAAAGTATCCGATTCGGATTCAAAAGGCAACCCCGCCGTCTCGAGAAGCAGAAAGCCGGGGGCCTGCCGAAGGGGAAGGAGCTGCCCTCCGGGAGGCGCTACGTGGACGGTCCGCCCGACGTATAGTCATTTCGCTGAATCCCTTGCAGGCAACCGACGCGCTCGATAAGCTGCGAGATGGTGTCGTCGCACCAATTCTATTGCGGAGGTTGCATGAGAGAGTTCAGCCTGTTCCGGGTGATGTGCGCTGTGAGTCTGTTCGTTCTGGGATTCGCGCCGGCGCTTCGCGCCGCGCCACCGCAGAGATCCGTCGCCGGAAAGTCGGGTGTCAAGATTGCGGCTCCCGCTGTCGTGCTCTACGACCAGCTGGACAACGCGGGCACAAATTCCACCTCCAGCCAGAATTTCGAGACCGCGAATGATGCCTTCGACAACGAGGGTGCCGACGATTTCGTGGTCCCCGCGGGCGGGTGGTCGATCGACAACGTCACGGTCCTGGGCGCGTATTTCAACGGCACTGGCCCCGCTCCGACTGTGCACGTCAACTTCTACAGCAATTCGGGTACGCTCCCAGGTGCGGCAGTCGCCGGCTGCGACTATCCGGCCATCGTACCGGCCGACACCGCAGGCTCCTTCTCGTTGGTCCTCGCGCCGGCTTGCGCGCTCCCACCGGGAACCTACTGGGTGTCCGTAGTCGCCAACCTGGACTTTTCGGCCGGCGGCCAGTGGGGCTGGACCGAGCGCACCGTTCAATCGAACAGCCCCTCGGCCTGGCGCAACCCCGGCGGCGGCTTCGGCACACCTTGCACCGCCTTCGGAGCCCGCGTCGCGACGTGCGGAGTCGGCGCAGACCCCGACCACGCGTTCTCGCTCTCGGGAGCGCTCCTGCCGGTCGAGCTCACCGGCTTCTCCGTCGACTAACTCCGGGAGAGGTGCCCGGAAGGGGGCCGACCGCGACGCAAGGCTCTGAGCATGAGCTCTTTGCGAGTTGGTTTCCAGGAGTTGTTCGGTCCGGTCAAGGGTTTTCAGGTCAGCGACGAGGCTCGTTCCCGGAAGGCGTCCCTCACGGGAACGAGCTTTTGCTCGCACTTCCCTGCAGCAATTCCTCGGGCCGCTTCACGTCGAGCTGTCCGTCAATGCTGTTGAGTGTCGCGGCTTCGCCGGCTTGCGACCAGGAGGAAGAGGGCACCCGAGGAGCGGCCTGCAAGAATGGCCGTCGTGGCGACGATCGCGGCGGGAATGCGGCTGAACCCGATGCCGGCAAAGAGGGTGACGGCGAGGACGATCAGCTCGACCAGCGTCCCCAGGGTGACGAGGCGCGTGGTCCGGAGCAGAACGAGGCGGGCGTTCATCCAGACGAGGACGGTGGCGGCGGCCGGGGTCAGGACCAGGACCGCGGCAGCCTGCCGCGCCAGCGGGACGAGCTCGCTCTCGAGGCCCGTGACCCCGGCGAACCAGAGGCCGGCCGCGGGGGTCAGGACGACAGCCGCCATCGCGAGTGACGAGAACCAGCCCAGGAACGTCGCGAAGCGGCGCAGCGTCCCAAGCGCGGCGGCACCCCTGCGCCCCAGGGCGATGACGACCTCCTGGTACGCCGTGGCGGGACAACGGAAGAGGAAGCCGAACGTGTTGACGACCGGCAGGACGGCCAGCGATTCGATCGGGAGATGGCCACGTCCGACGAAGAGGATCACGAGGGGCTGGGCGGCCATGTTCATCAGCGGCGTGACGGCGAGGGGCCAGTAGAATTGCTGGATATCCGCCAGCGTGGGGACATCGGCGGGTGAGGCGGGAGGCCGGAGCGAAAGCCGCCTGCGGTCGGGCCGGGCCCAGGCCCAGGAGGCAGCGGCCTCGACAACGACGCCCGCCGAAAGGGCGCCGGCCCCCACGACCGCCCCGTCCAGCCCTCCGTGAAGGAAAAGGACCAGCCCGGTGGCGGCCATCGTCGAGAGGCGCACCACGGTGCCGTAAGCCACGAGGCGGGTCCGTCCCGCGCCAATCAGAATGCCCTGCTGAAACCGCCGGAAGCCGATCGCCGCCGGCCACGGGAGAAACAGCGCCACTGCAACCTGCGCCCGCCCGGACACTTCGGGCGGGAGCGCCAGTATCCGCGTGGACAGAAAGTCGAAGACCGGCGGAAAAGCGATAAAGACCATCGCCGCGGTCACCCCGCCGTTCATCAGGATCGAGAACCGCCGGAGCCGCCGGAAGCTCTCGCGGTCCCGCGCGAGGGCCGTGGTGGCGGCGAGGAGCATGATGATCGGCGCCTCGGCCACGAAGGCGAGAGACAGGGCCACGCCGAAAGCCGCGAGGTTGAACGTCGGTTGCGGCAGCCGGGCAACGAGGGCCGCGACGAACGGACCCTCCGCGGCCATCATGAGCCACGTCGCCGCGAGCGGGAGCCAGAACCGGAGGATCGTCGAGAACCCGAGAGGTGGCCCGTCGCCCTCAGAGGGCCCTGTCCACGAAACGCGGGCTCCTCCGCCCTCCTCCGGCTCGCGCGGACCGTCGCTCACGTGCGCCCGATGTTGGCACACGCAGCGTCCCCGCGAGGGCGGCACCTCGAACCCTTCGCGGTGCTTCGTACGGCTCCTACGAGCCCGCCGTCCCCGGAGGTCAGAGCCGGGCGGCCAGCCGGGTGCCCTGATCAATGGCGCGCTTTGCGTCGAGCTCGGCCGATACGTCCGCGCCCCCGATGAGGTGCAGCAGGACGCCCGCCTCTCGCAGCGGGGCCTCCAGGTCGCGAAGCGGCTCCTGGCCCGTGCAGAGAACGACGTTCTCGACCTCGAGCAGCCTCGTTTCGCCCTTCTCGCCGAAGCTCACCGTGAGCCCGCGGTCGTCGATCCGCTCGTAGTGGACGCCCGAGAGCATCTCGACGTCTTTCATCCTGAGCGACGCCCGGTGGATCCAGCCGGTCGTCTTCGCAAGTCCGGCGCCCGGCCGGCCCTTCTTCCTCTGGAGCAGGATGACTTTTCGTGCGGGCGGCGCAGGCCGGGGCTCCGTCACGCCGCCCGGGACGGTCTCGGGGTCGGTGACTCCCCACTCCTCCATCCAGTGCGCCAGGTCCGGACCCGCCGCTTCCGCGGGCTTCCTGCCGTGGACGAGGAACTCCGCCACGTCGAACCCGATCCCCCCGGCGCCGACGACCGCCACGGACTTTCCAACGGGCTTATCGCGGAGGAGGACGTCCACGTAGGAGAGGACCATCGGGTGATCCTGGCCCGGGATCCGCGGGTTCCGCGGGACCACGCCCGTCGCGAGAACGACCTCGTCGTAGCTCCCCGCGATCAGCTCACTTGCGCCGACACGAGTCCCGAGGTGCAGCGTGACGCCGGTCGCTTCGACCCTGCCGCGAAAATACCTCAGCGTCTCGCCGAACTCTTCCTTGCCCGGAATCCGTTTTGCCATGTTGAACTGGCCGCCGATCCCGGCCGCGGCCTCGAAGAGGTAGACGTCGTGGCCGCGCTCTGCGAGGGCCGTGGCGCAGGAGAGCCCGGCCGGTCCGGCGCCGACCACCGCGATCCGCTTCTTACGGGGTGTCGGGGAGAGGACCAGCTCCGTCTCGTGACAGGCACGCGGGTTCACGAGACAGGACGCGAGCTTCCGGCTGAAGACGTGGTCGAGGCACGCCTGGTTGCAGGCGATGCACGTGTTGATCTCCAGGGCGCGCCCTTCGCTCGCCTTCCTCACGAACTCCGCGTCGGCCAGGAACGGGCGCGCCATCGAGACCATGTCCGCCGATCCCTCGGCGAGGATCTGCTCGGCGACCTCGGGGAGGTTGATCCGGTTCGTCGTGCAGAGCGGGATTCCGACCTGCCCCTTCAGCTTTCTCGTCACCCACGCGAATGCGGCGCGGGGGACGCTCGTTGCGATCGTCGGCACGCGGGCCTCGTGCCAGCCGATGCCCGTGTTGAGGATCGTGGCGCCCGCGGCCTCGATGGCCTTCGCGAGCTGCACCACCTCGGACCAGGTGCTGCCGCCGGGGACCAGGTCGAGCATCGAGATCCGGTAGATGATGATGAAGTCCCTGCCGACCGCCTCGCGCAGCCGGGAGACGATCTCCACCGGCAGGCGCATCCGGTTCTCGTAGCTGCCGCCCCAGGAGTCCTTGCGCTTGTTCGTGCGGCTCACCAGAAACTCGTTGATGAAGTAGCCCTCGGAGCCCATCACTTCGACGCCGTCGTAGCCCGCTTCCCTGGCCAGCGCCCCGGCGCGGACGAACGCGCGTATCTGCCTCTCGACCCCGGCTGCCGAGAGCGCGCGTGGGGTAAACGGGTTGATCGGCGCCTTGATCCGGGAGGGGGCAACCGACAGGGGTGAGTAGCCGTATCGGCCGGCATGGAGGATCTGAAGGGCGATCCGTCCGCCCTCGGAGTGGACCGCCTCCGTGATCATCCGGTGCGCCCGGGCGGCGCGCGGCGTCGCGAGCCGGCCCCCGAACGGCGAAAGCCACCCCTCCACGTTCGGAGCGAAGCCGCCGGTGACGATCAGTCCGACGCCGCCGCGAGCGCGCTGGGCGAAGAACGAAGCGAGGCGCGGGAAGGAGGATTTGCGGTCCTCGAGGCCCGTGTGCATCGAGCCCATCAGGACCCGGTTCGGGAGCGTCGTGAAGCCGAGATCGAGGGGGGACAGGAGGTGGGGGTACGGCGTGGTCACTGCTCCTCCTGGATCGGCGAGCGGCCGAAGGGCAGGACGCTCGCGAGAGATCTGGGGTTCCCACCGGAGCACGAACGGGTGCGCCGGTTCAAGCGGTGATTATGGTCTCGGGATTCAAACGGGTGGGAGCGCGGGTTTCCCCCGCGCGTCCCTTCACCGAGAATCCCGGGTGGAGGCGCCATGCGCACTGCCCTGCTCGCGATCCTGCCGCTACTTTCTCCCCTCGCCGCCCCTGCAGCCGAGCCCGCAGCCGACCTGCTCCTGACCGGCGGGCGCGTCTGGACCGCGGATCCTTCGCAGCCCACGGCCGAGGCGGTGGCCGTGCGCGGAGGGCGAGTGGTCTTCGTGGGGAGCGACGTGGAGGCGGCGCGGTGGAAGGGAAAGGAGACGCAGACGATCGCGCTCCGCGGCCGCCTCGTCACCCCCGGCTTCGAGGACGCGCACCTGCACCTCATGAGCGGGGCCCGCAATCTCGAGCGCGTGGACCTCAGTGAAGACGCGACGCTGGCCACGCTGCAGGAGCGGATCCGCCGCTTCGCCGGGGCCAACCCGAAGAGTCCGTGGGTCGTGGGGCGGGGCTGGGTGTACGGGTCATTCCCGGGCGGTCTCCCGACCCGCGAACAGCTCGACGCGGCCGTCCCCGACCGGCCGGCCTACATGGACTGCTACGACGGCCATACCGGCTGGGCCAACAGCCGGGCCCTCGCCCTCGCCGGTATCACGCGCGACACGAAGGACCCGGTGAACGGCGCCATCGTGCGCGACCCGAAAACGGGCGAACCGACCGGAGCGCTGAAGGAAGCCGCGGGCACCCTCGTCGAGGATCTGATCCCCGAGCCGGACGCCGAGAGGCACTACGCCCTGCTCCTCGAGGCGATCGCCCGGCTCAACCGCATGGGGATCACCGCTGTGCAGGACGCGGGCTGGACCCCCGGGGAAGTGGCGCGTTTCCTGCCCCTTCTCGAACGCGCCCGCGCGCAGGGCCGGCTGACCCTGCGCACCCGGCTGACCGTCGACATCTCGCCGGGAGACCCGGCCACCGGGATCGCGGAGGCTGTCCGCCTGCACCAGAGCCACTCCGGCGGCGCGATCACCTTCGGAGGCGTGAAGGGCTACATCGACGGCGTCATCGAGGCGCACACCGCGGCGATGCTGGCGCCGTACTCCGACGACCCCTCGCCGGGCCGCGGAACTCCCCGATGGGAGCAGCCCGCTCTCGACGTCGCGGTGGCGGCTGCCGACAAGGCCGGGCTGCAGGTGTGGATCCACGCCATCGGAGACCGCGGGGTCCGGATGGTCCTCGACGCCTACACGGCGGCCGCAAAGGCGAACGGACCGCGCGACCGCCGTCACCGTGTGGAGCACGTGGAGACCATCGACGCGGCCGACGTCCCGCGCTTCGCGGCCCTCGGCGCGGTGGCCTCCATGCAGCCGCTGCACGCCAACCCCGACGAGAACAACGAGACGGTCTGGTCGCACAACGTCGGAGGAGAGCGCGCCAGCCGCGGCTTCGCCTGGCGGCTCATCGAGCGGTCCGGAGGCCGGGTCGCGTTCGGCAGCGACTGGCCGGTCGTGACCCCCGACGTCTTCCGCGGGCTCTACTGCGCGGTGGCGCGAAAAACGCGCGAGGGAAAGCCCCCGGGTGGCTGGCAACCCCAGCTCGCGGTAAGCACGGACAGCGCGCTGCGCCACTACACCATCGACCCGGCCTGGGCCGGATTCGGGGAGAAGGACCGCGGCTCCATCACCGTTGGCAAACGTGCCGACCTCGTCGTCCTCTCGCGCGACATCCTCGCGGCGCCGCCCGAGGAGATCCTGAAGACCACGGTCCTGCTGACCCTTTTCGACGGCAAGCCCGTCTGGCGCGACCCGTCGTTTCAGTGACCCGCCTCGCGCCTTCCCTCGCGGGCACGCTCCCGGACTAGACTCGGCCACTCATGGCCCCGCAACTTCCGATTCCCGAGAGCTACTGGGTCGTTCCGGGCCTTCTCCTCGCGGGCGAGTACCCCTTCTCCTTCGTCAAGGAGGAGGGGCGGGCGCGTCTGAGCGCGTTTCTCGACGCCGGTATCCGCCTTTTCATCGACCTGACGGAGGCGAAAGAAAGCGGGCGAACGGGCCCGCTCGACCCGTATTCAGATGCGCTCCTCGAGGAGGCCGCCTCTCGGGGGCTCAGCGTGAGGACCGTCCGCCACCCCGTTCGGGACATGAGCGTTCCCGCCGCCTGTGACCTCGAACGGATCGTTGCGGAGCTGGAGGGGGCCGTGGAGCGGGGTGAGCCGGCTTACGTCCACTGCTGGGGGGGCATCGGGAGAACGGGCACCGCCGTCGCCTCGTTTCTCGCCCGCAAGCACGGGGTGACCGGCGACGAGGCGCTGGCCCTCCTCGACGTGCTCTGGCAGGACGTCCCGAAGAGTGCGGCCTTCACTGAATCGCCCCAGACGGAAGAGCAGCGGCGGGCCGTGCGCCGCTTCGCCAGGAACGGAGATAAACGCCCGTGAGCTCGCGTATCGACTCCCCGACGAACCCGCGTATCGCCGCCGCTGCCCGCGCGGCGCGGGAGGGGGAGGCACTCGTCCTCGAAGGGGCAAGGACGATCGTCGACGCCCTCGAGGCGGGCCTCGTCCCGGACGTCCTCTTCGCCGCGCCGGACCTCCTGCCGGTCGAAGCCGAAGCCACTGACCGCGCACGGCAAGCCGGAACCGCGATCGTAGAGGTCTCTCCTCGCGCGCTCTCGCGCCTTTCGGACCTCGGGTCGACGCGGGCTCTCGTCGCGCTCGCCCCCGTACCATCCTCGACCCTCGCAGCCCTCGACCTCGCGCGGCTCGTCCTGCTGCTCGACGGGCTCCAGGACCCCGCGAACGTCGGCGCCATCCTCAGGGCCGCGGAGGCCTTCGGCGCCGGAGGAGTCATCCTGACGCCGGGCACCGCGTCTCCGTTCGGCCCGAAGGCGTTCCGTGCCTCGGCCGGGAGCGCCCTCCGGGTTCCTGTCGTGCGGAACGTCCTGTCGACCGACGCCGTCCGCTGGGCGCGCAGGACCGGGGCGACCATCGCCGGAGCCGATTCCCACGACGGCCAGGATCCGGACATCCTCCGGTCCCTCGCGCCCCTCGTCCTGGCCATCGGCTCGGAAGGGCACGGTCTTTCGGCGCCCGTCTTCGACGCGCTCGACCTGAGAGTCCGGATCCCGCTCGCTCCGCGCGTCGAGTCGCTCAACGCCGCCGTGGCGACGGGAATACTGCTCTACGCGCTCTCGCCGAAAACGTCGGCAGAGAATCGGTAGATCGTCGCGGGCGGACTGCCCGATCTCCAGGCGTCGTCCGGAAGGCCCGCCTTCAGGCACACCTGCGAGAGAAGCGCCGGGACGTCCCAGCCCCACTCCGGCGCGACCTGCGGGAGAAGCAGGCCGGAACGTTGGCCCTTTCGCGCCACGACACCGTGTACGCCGATCTCGATCTGTGCGAGAGGCTCGGTCACCTCCTCGAGCGGGGTCATGACCGAGATTTCGAGAGTGAGCCGCGGCAGGTCGCGAGGCTGGGCCGGTGCGAAGCGCGGGTCGTGCAGGAGGGCCGTCACGGCGTTTTCCTCCACGTCGTCCGCCAGGGGCCTCCACGGCTCTACGGTCCCGATGCAGCCGCGCAGCCTGCCGTCCTTCTTCCAGGTCACGAATGCGGCTCCTGCCTCCGCGAGGCGCCCCTCGGCCGGAGGAAGGACCCGCCTCGCCTCGGGGAGACCGAGTGCTCGCGCCGCCGCGTGCCGAGCGCGCTTCAGGAGATCGGCCTTCTCGGTGTCGGACAGCATGGTCGCCCTCCCGGCTGTCAGGTGTGGGCCCTGGGCCTCGCCAGCCCGGCCTCGACGAGGAGGCCGACTGCGGTCTTCTCGAACGCGTCGAGCCGCCCGGTGAAGAAGTGGTCCGCGCCCGGGACCGTGGCCGCCCGGAAGCCGTACCGGGCGGCGGTTTCCAGGGCGACCTGGCCGGGGCCGAACTGATCCGCGGCGCCTTGAACCCAGACGACGTTGCGTCCCTCGAGGGCACGAGCCTCCGCCTCGGGCCAGCGGTCCGAAGGGACGCCGACGAGGAGGAGGACGGTGGGCTCCACGACCAGCGCGGCCCTGGCCGCGCAGAGAGACCCGAAGGAGAAGCCAGCGAGGGCCAGCGGGCCGGCCGGATACTTCTCACGGACGAACCGGACCGCCGAGACGAGGTCGTCCGTCTCTCCGCGTCCCTCGTCGTACGTCCCCTCCGACGCGCCCACGCCCCGGAAGTTGAAACGCAGGGAGGCGAGGTGGAATCGCTCGGCCAGGAACTTGGCCGTTCGGTGGACGACCTTCGTGTGCATCGTTCCGCCGAAGAGGGAATGAGGGTGCGCGACGACAGCGACGCCCGCCGGATTCGGCGAGACACGCAGGAGCGCTTCGAGGGAGCCGACAGGCCCGGGAATCGTCAGGGAGAGCATTCGCACGGCGGTCACGTCAGTCCGAAGTTAGCATGCGCCGGATGAATGGGCCCCAGCAGAGCTTTTTGCCGGGTCGGCAGGAGCGGTTCGAGCCGTGGATCGCCCTCTCCTTCGTCCTCCTTTCGGCGGCTCTCGCCCTTCACCATATCTCCGGGGACGCAGCGACCGCCGACGAGCCGGTTCACCTCGCCGCGGCCGTGGAAATCGTCCGGGACGGCACGGGACGATGGAATCCAGAGCATCCTCCCCTCGCCAAGGCGCTTGCCGGATTTGCCCTTGCGGGGCTCCCGATCCAGCCCGCCGACGACCCGCTCCTCTCGCCCTCCGGCCCGGCACGCCTCCTGCGCTTCCTCTACCAGAACGCGACGCCGCCGGAGACGATCCTCTTCCGCGCGCGGCTCCCTTTCGTCGCGCTCCTCGCCTTTCTCCTCCTCGCCGTGCGTGCCGAGGCGCGCCGCCGCTGGCGCCCGTGGGCCGGCTGTGCCGCCCTCGCCTTCGTCGCGCTCGAGCCGACCCTCAACGCGCACGCAGGAGTGGTCCACACCGACGTCGCCGTCACCCTCTTCGTCGTTCTGTCGCTCGGCCCGCTGGCCCGCCTCGCGCGACCCGAGGCCCGAGGTGCCGCTCCCCTTCTCGGTCTCCTCTGGGGGCTGGCCTTCCTGTCGAAGTTCAGTGCTCCCCTCCTCGTGCTCTGCACCCTCCCCTTCCTCGCCGTCGACGCGACGCCCGCACTTCGTGACCTCCCGCGGCTCGCCCGCCGGATCGCCGCCGCTGCCGGGATCGCCCTTCTCGTCACCCTCGCCGGTTTCGCCTGGGCACAACGGAACCAGTCGCCCCAGGACCGGCATGCCCTCGCCGTCGACCGGCTCGAGGTCAAGGGACACTCTCCCGCCCTCGCGCGCGCTGCGATCGCCGCCGGCGACGCCCTTCCGCCGCTGGGGAACCTCCTGACGGGCGCACTCTCCGTCGCGCTCCAGAGCGAGGTGGGGGCCGGCGTGAACTACTTCCTGGGGCGGGTTTCGCGCGAGGGCTCGCCCTGGTACTTCCCGGTCGCGCTCGCCGTGAAGATGCCTCTCGGGCTCCTCCTCGGCCTCGCGATGGCCCTCGCCGTGCGCGCGGGACGGAGGTTCGCCACCGTCCTCGGCGTAGCGCTCCTACTCTTCCTGCTCCTGTCGGCGCGGACGACCTACAACATCGGCGTGAGGCACGCCCTTCTCTTTTTTCCGCTCGCCGCCATCGCCGCCGGTGCGGCGGCCTCCACTCCGAGCACCCGCCTCCGGCGTGCCGCCGTGCTCGGGGCTCTCTTCGTCGCGGCCCTCGAGATCGCGACCGTCCACCCGCACGAGCTGTCGTTCTTCAACGCCCTCGCGGGCGGTCCCGAGGGAGGCCGGCGTTTCTTCGTCGACAGCAATCTCGACTGGGGGCAGGACCTCCTGCGTCTCAAGACCGTCGCGCCTTCCGTGGCGCCCGGCGGGCTCGCCGCCGTCGTCTTCGGAGGCGACCTCCCTGCTCGACACTCGCCCGCCCTCCGTCCGCCCTTCCCGGGCGAAGAGGACCGTCCGGGCGTAATCCTCGCCCTCGGCGAGGCACCGCTCGCCCTCGGCCCCGAGCTTCTCCGCTCCAAAGGGGCCGACGCCGACGCCGACCGCCTCGAACGCATCCGCACCGCGGTTCGCGCCCGTGGCACCCGCATCGGAGCCATCGGCGGCTCGATCGGAATCTGGCGAATCGACCGCCAGGGCCCCTGGGCAGCGCCGAGCGGCGAAGGCGTCGTGAGGGGCCCCGGCGGCCGCGCGCCGCCCGACGGTGCGGGCGGCGGGCACTAAGTCACGCTGTCAGGCCACCGTCCCCGGCCCGAAGCCGGTGATGATGTAGGAGCCGCTCTTGACGTCGCGCTTGAGCGCGATGACCTTGTACTTCTGGGCCGCCTCGAGGAGGTCGGAGAAGGCGCGGAAGCCGTAGTACGACTCCGAGAAGCTCGGGTTCTTGCGCTGCATGGTCTGCTTGACCATCGAGCCCCAGAGGACTTCCTTGTTCTCGCGCTTGAGCGCCTGCATCGAGTCGATCAGGAGCGCGAAGACCTCCCGGTTCTTCTCCGAAAGGCCGGCGAACGCCGGAACCTTCACCTGCTCGCGGACGAGGTCCTCGTAGTAGATGAACTCGTCGCAGTTCTCGATGAGGAGCTCGGACGTCGAGCCCTTCACGCCGAAGCCGAGGACGGTCTTGTTGTTCTCCTTCAGCTTCGAGACGAGAGGCGAGAAGTCGGAGTCGCCGGAGCCGATCACGAACGTCGTGATGTGGTCCTTGTTCGACGCCAGGTCCATCGCGTCGACGACCATGCGGATGTCGGCCGAGTTCTTTCCCGTCATCTTGTGCTGCGGAATGTCGATCAGCTCGAAGGCCGACTCGTGGAAGGCCCGCTTGTACTCCGCGTAACGGGACCAGTCGGCGTAGGCCTTCTTGATGACGATCTTCCCCTTGTCGAGGAGGCGGGAGATCAGGAGCTTGACGTCGAACTTCGGGTGGCCACTCTCGCGGAGGCCGATGATGACGTTGTCGATGTCGATGAAGAGTGCGAGTTTCTGGTCTTCCTGGCTCATGCTCACTGGGGGTGCGGCAGAGGCGACCGTCTCGACGATCGTCGTGTTGGAGGGGGCGTAGGCCTCGGTCTCGAAGAAGGAGACCTCGGCTGCAGGCGTTGCGGCGGCTTCTGCCGCACCATTCGTTGCGGCTCGTCCCGTCCGCCGGCGACGGCGCGGGGCACGTGGTTTCGGTGTGGTTTCGTTCAAGCGTCTCATTTTACGTCACATGCGAGAATCTCTTGAATGTCGTCTTCTCTCGAGCCCGATGCCCGTCCCGCTCCCCTGCGGACGGGCGCGGTCGTCGCCGACCTGACCGGTCGCGGCGCCATCGCAGTGACCGGACCCGATTCCGCCGCGCTGATCCACGGGCTCGTGACGAACGAGGTGAAAGGGCTCCACCCCGGCTCGGGCGCGAGTGCGGCACTCCTGACGCCCAAGGGGAAGATGAGGGCGTACCTGGCCGTCCTCCGCCTGTCGCAGGAGGAGCTCCTCCTCGACTGCGAGCCGGCCCTCGCCGCGCCTCTGATGGCCATCCTTTCGGGCTACGTTCCCTTCAGCCAGTCGACGCTGGAGGACCGGACGGCATCGACCGGCGTCCTCCACCTGGAGGGTCCGACGGCGTCGGACGTGCTCACGGCGGCCGGCATCGCCGAGCCCGCCCCGGAGCCGTTTTCGCACCGGGTGACCGGAGACGGGGACGCCGCCCTCCGCGTCGTCCGCGTTTCCCGTGCGGGAGAGCCGGGGTTCGACCTGCTCACGCGGCCGGATTCCTTGCCCCCCCTCCTGGAGCTCCTCGTTCGCCACGGGGCCGTCCTCGTGAAGCCGGCGGTCCTCGAGGCCGGCCGGATCGAGGCCGGGCTTCCCCGCTGGGGCGCGGAGCTGGACGAGACGGTCCTCCCGAACGAGGCGTGGCTGGAACGGACGGCGATCTCGTACACGAAGGGGTGCTACCTCGGACAGGAGACGGTGGCCCGCCTGAAGACCTACGGACACGTCAACCGTCACCTCGTCGCGCTGCTCCTCCCCATCGGCGGCCCGGCATCCGCCGGCGACACGGTGCGCGCGGGCGGCGAGACCGTCGGACGGGTGACGAGCGCCGCGGATTCCCTTCTCCGCGGCCACAGGGTCGCCCTCGCCTTCGTGAGGCGCGAGCACGAGACGCCGGGAACGACCCTGACCGTCGACTCCCCGTCGGGGCCGGCCGAGGGCGTCGTCGCCGCGATTCCTCTTGACCGCTGACGTTCGAACCCGCGACGCGGGTCTGGCCCCCTACGTCGCGCTCCTGTTCGTGCAGATCTTCTTCGGCACGCTCCCCGTCTTCGGCAAGATCGCGATGCGCGAGATGGCGCCCTTCACGCTCGCAGCCATCCGCGGGGTTTTCGGAGCCCTCCTCCTCTCCCTCGCCGCCCGCGCGTTCGCCGGGCCCGCCCCGCACCAGACATCGGGCGAGAAGCTCGAGATCGCGTTCCTCGCGCTCTTCGGCATCGTCGCCAACCAGGTCCTCTTCATCTCCGGTCTCCACCGGACGACCGCGACCCACGCGACACTCCTCGTCGCCACGGTGCCGGTCTTCACCATCATCATCGGGTTGCTCATGCGCCGGGAGCGGCCCTCGGCGCGCCGCCTCCTCGGCGTTCCGATCGCGTTCGGAGGGATCGTCTTCCTTCTCGGCACCGCCGGGCTCTCGTTCGGGAGCGCGTCGGTTACCGGGGACCTCCTCGTGACCCTGAACTCGGCGGCCTACGCCTTCTTCCTCGTCCGCGCGCGGGACGTCCTCGCCCGCCGCTCCGCACTCTCCTTCGTCGCCCAGGCGTTCCGCTACGGGGCGATCCCGATCGTCCTCATCGCCATTCCCGACCTCGTCCGCGTCCGCCCGGCGGAGCTTTCGGCCGAGGCGCTCGCCGCCGCCGGGGGCGCCGTCCTCCTCGGCACCGTCGGCGCCTACGCCCTGAATGCCTGGGCCCTGGCCCGCACGGGCGCTTCCACGACGGCGTTCTTCATCTACATCCAGCCCCTCTTCGCCGGGGTGCTCGCCTACTTCGTCCTCGGCGAGACGCCTTCCCCCCGCCTCTTCGGCGCCGCGGTGCTCATCTTCACCGGCGTCGCTTTCGCGATCTGGCCCTCCCGGTCCGCCCGGCCGGCGGCCTGAGGGACCGCCCCGTCAGCGCAGGTGCGCCGCGAAGGTCTTGAAGAGCTCGGTCAGGGCGGGATCCTCGAGCGTCGCCAGGAGAAGCTCCCGCACGCCGCTCCAGACGAGCTGGACCCCGATGGCAAGGAGGACGAAGGCGCTGATCTGGCTGATGGTGGCCGCGCCGGTCTCACCGAGCCGCCGGATCACGGGGCCGCTGAATCGATAGAAGACGAAGACGGTCACGCCCGCCAGGATGATCCCGCAGGCGGTCGCCAGGAACGCGAGGAGCGTCGACGTCTGGAGGATGCTGCCCCGAGGCACGAGGCTCAGCGTCACGGCGATCGCTCCGGGACCGGCGGTGACGGGCATCGTCAGGGGGAAGAACGCCTTGTTCTCCATCGAAGAGCGGATTTCGGCCTCCTCGCTCTGCGTGACCCGCGGGTCCTTGTTCAGCATGCGCCAGGCGGCGTGGAAGAGGAGGATGCCGCCGGCAATCGCCACGACCGGGATGGAGATCCCGAGGATCTTCAGGATCCACCCCCCGACGAGAAGGAGCCCCGTCAGGAAGAGGGCCGTGTAGGTGCCGATGAGGAGCGACAGCCGGTTCCGCTGGCGGTCGGAGACGGCGCTGGTCAGGGTCAGGAAGACGGGAGCCATCGCCGGCGGATTGAGGATGGGGAACAACGCCAGCCAGGTGAAGGACATCTGTGCGAGGAAGGTCGTCATGGTTGCGTCCCTGGATACCTCCCGGAGCGGGCGGGCGATGCTACCGCAGGGCCGGTTTCGTGGGATCCCACCAGCGCCGGCACTACCGGAAGGGAAGATAATCGGATTCTGTGGCCCGCGGCCTGACCTGCGAGCAAGATGAGGTCTCTCATGAAGCCTTTCAGAACTGCCCTCGCCTTTTCCGCACTGATGCTCGTTCTCGCCCTCCCGGCCGTCTCCGACGTCCGGACGGCGCCGGCGCTCGAAGGGCAGCCCTCGTCTGCGATCGAAGGGATCGTCACGTCTCTCAGCATCCCGTTCGCGGGCGGTGGTCCGATCGTCACGCTCCTCGACGGCCTCGTTTCTTTCGACGCCACCGGCGCGACCGTCCGGCTCCCGGACGGGACCGCCGCGACGACGGCCGACCTCGTGATCGGGCAACGGCTCGTCGCCTTCGTCGAACCGGCCGTTTCCATGCTGAAGGCCAGGACCATCGTCGTCCTGCCCCGGCTCACCGACCTGACGCTGACGGGCAGGGTGGATGCGGTCGATCTGGCCGCCCGGACCCTGACCGTCCTGGGGTTCACCGCGACGGTGACCGACAGGACCGTCTTCGGCGGGCCCCGGGAGGGCGCCGGACGAACCGGTCTGGAGGACGTACGGATCGGGGACCTCGTTCTCGTCGGCGCGATGGCCGGCTCGGAAGGCCTCGTCGCGGCCCGCGTGATGACGCTGTCGCCGAATCCCCTTCCGACCACCCGCCTCCACGGAAGCGTCGAGTCGATCGGGATCGATTCCTGGACTCTCGCCCTCAGGGACGGCACGAAGGCCGTCGTGAAGGTCGACGCCGAGACGAAAGTCGTCGGCGGCCCGAGAGTCGGTGACGAGGTCGAAGTCCTCGCCCGGCAGCTTCCGGACGGCTCGATGGTCGCACTGCTGATCGCGGGCTTCGTCCCGCCCCCAACCGTCCCGATGGAACGGTACGAAGGAGTGGTCAAGGCGGCCGGAACGGCCTCCTGGACGGTCGGCCCGAGGGCGGGGGACGGGCCGGACCGCCTCTTCGCCGTGAACGAGAAGACGAGGATTCTGGGCGACCCGAGGATCGGCGACCCCGTCGGCGTCCTGGCTCAGAGGCAGACCGACGGGTCGTACCTGGCGCGCGTCATCGCGAAGGCCGCCCTCGCCCCTCCGGTCTCGACGGAGGTCGCCTTCCAGGGCGTTGTGAATCTCATGGTGCCCGACGCCTCGACGGGGATTTCTACCTGGCTGGTCGGCGAGACGAAGGTGATCGTCTCGCGCGTCGCGGTCGTCCGCGGAGAGCCGAAGGTCGGGGACAAGGTCCGCGTCGAAGGATTCCGGCGCCCGGACGGAGCCGTGGTAGCCACGAGGATCGTGAAGCTCTGAGACGCCCGAGCCTCAGCGAAAGACCTGCATCCCCCTGAGCTCGCGGATCCGGTCGCGCAGCTGTCCGGCCGTCTCGAACTCCAGCTCCCGCGCAGCTTCCTTCATCTTCTTCGTGAGCGAGGAGATCTCCTCCTCGATCGAGCGGTCGTCCCGGGGGGCGTCGCGTCCCGCGCCGGACAAGGCCGTGACGCCGCCGTAGTCGAGATTCGACATCCGGAGGAGCGGCGAGTCGATCGCCTTGACGATCGACTCCGGGACGATCCCGTGCTCGAGGTTGTACGCCTCCTGGACCGTGCGCCGCCGCGTCATCTCGCCCATCGCCCGGTGCATCGAGTCGGTGATCCTGTCGGCATAGAGGACGACGAGCCCGTTGAGGTTCCGTGCCGCTCTTCCGGCCGTCTGGACGATCGAGGTCTCGGACCTCAGGAACCCTTCCTTGTCGGCGTCGAGAATGGCGACGAGCGAGACCTCGGGGAGATCGAGCCCCTCGCGAAGGAGGTTGATGCCGACGAGGGCGTCGAAGACGCCGCGCCTGAGGTCTCCGATGATCTGGACCCTCTCCAGCGTCTCGACGTCGGAGTGGAGGTAGCGGGCCCTCACGCCGAGCTCGAGGAAGTAGTTCGTCAGGTCCTCGGCCATCCTCTTGGTCAGCGTCGAGACGAGCGTCCGCTCCCCCTTTGCCGCCCGCTCGCGAACTCGTCCGAGGAGGTCGTCGACCTGCCCCTTCACGGGTCTCACGTCCACGCGGGGGTCGACGAGACCCGTCGGACGGATGACCTGCTCCACGACCTCGCCACCGGCCTGCTCGAGCTCGTACGGCGCCGGAGTCGCGGACACGTAGAGCCTCTGCCCGACGCGCTCGAGCCACTCCTCGAACTTC
>DIAY01000123.1:60841-89339 GCA_002414905.1 Holophagales bacterium UBA5066
GAACTTCAGCGGCCGGTTGTCGAGGGCCGAGGGTAGGCGGAAGCCGTACTCGACGAGCGTTTCCTTGCGGGACCGGTCGCCGTGATACATGGCCCGCACCTGCGGGAGCGTCTGGTGGCTCTCGTCGATGATCGTCAGATAGTCGGCCGGGAAGTAGTCGAGGAGAGTCGGCGGCGGCTCGCCGGGCGAGCGGCCGGAGAGGTGACGGGAGTAGTTCTCGATGCCGGAGCAGTAGCCGATCTCCCGGATCATCTCGAGGTCGAAGCGCGTCCGTTGCTCGAGGCGCTGCGCCTCCAGGAGCTTCTTCTCTGCCGTCAGCTCCTCCACCCTGACGACGAGCTCGGCCTCGATCGACCCGAGCGCCCTCTCGCGAACCTCCTGGGGCGTCACGTAGTGCGACTTCGGGTAAAGGGCGAACTCCCCCAGCGGCTCGAGGACCTTTCCCGTCAGGAGGTCGACGCGGGAGATCTTCTCGATCTCGTCGCCGAAGAACTCGACGCGGATCCCGGTGTCCTCGTAGGACGGATGGATCTCGAGGACGTCGCCCCTCACGCGAAACGTCCCGCGGTCCAGGTCGAGATGCGACCGTTCGTACTGCGCCTCGACGAGCCGCTTGAGGTACCACGTCAGTCCGTACCGTGCGCCGGTCTTCAGCTCGATCGACATCTTGCCGAACGACTCCGGGCTGCCGAGGCCGTAGATGCACGAAACCGAGGCGACGATGATCACGTCACGCCGCTCGAAGAGCGCGGCCGTGGCCGCGATCCGGAGCTTGTCGATCTCCTCGTTGATCTGAGTTTCCTTCTCGATGAACGTATCCGACTGCGCGATGTACGCCTCCGGCTGGTAGTAGTCGTAGTACGAGACGAAGTACTCGACGCGGTTCTTCGGGAAGAACCGCTTGAACTCCTGGTACAGCTGGGCGGCGAGGGTCTTGTTATGCGAAAGGACGAGGGCGGGCCGGTCGAGCGCCTCGATGACCTTCGCCATCGTGAACGTCTTCCCCGAGCCGGTGACGCCGAGGAGCACCTGGTGCTCCTTCTCCTGGCGGAACCCGCGAACGAGCGCCTCGATTGCCGCAGGCTGGTCTCCCTGCGGCGTCAGGTCCGAGACGACCTCGAACCGGCTCACGCCTTCGGTATCGCGCGAAGCGCGTCCGTAATGGCGCGGAGCTCGTCCGCCTTCACGGTTCCGTCCTTCAGCGCCTCCAGGATCCTCTTCTGCACCGCCGCGATGCCGTCCGGCTTCGCCTTGCCCGTCTTGGCCGCGGCGACGAAGGCGGCGTACTCCCTCTGAAACTCCTCCCGGTCCGCTGCCGGCACCTCCGGAGCGATCGCGGAGACGACCTGCGTCTGCGTCGCCCCGAGGAGCGACTCCATCAGCTGGGGCGCCCTGCGCAGGAAGAGGACCATCCCGGCGATGGCGACGACCGACAGGACCGCACAGCCGACGAGGCCCCACTTCATGCAGCCGCGCGACTCGGAGTCTCTTCCCCCGGACGAAGGAAAAGAACCGTCGCCGGGGACGATCGGGGGCGGTGCCTCGTTGCTCATGCTCTCTCCTTGCAGCCCCCCGGCCGCCCGGTACAGGGCTCGACCGCGTGTGAGAATACCCCCGTGATCGGCCGCCGCGCCGCCGCGCTCCTCGTCCTCTTTCTCCCGGTCCTCCTCGCGGCGGGGCTCGGGATCGGAGCGGGCTGGGCGGCCTCGCAGCTCATTCGCGTCCCGAAGGTGGAACAGCTGGCGAGCTACCGCCCCGACATCGTTACCGAGATTCGCGGTGCCGACGGCACGATCGTCGCGCGGTTCGCGATCGAGCGCCGGTTCCTCGTCTCGCGCGGGCAGATCCCGGACGTCCTCGTGAAGGCGGTCCTCGCGGCGGAGGATGCCCGGTTCTACGACCACGGCGGCGTCGACATCATCCGTATCGGAGGAGCCGCGCTGCGAGACCTGGCGACCCGCAGCCTCGAGCAGGGGGCCTCCACCATCACGCAGCAGCTCGCGAAGCTCGTCTTCCTCACGCCCGAGAAGTCGTTCGCCCGGAAGCTCAACGAGGTCTTCCTCACGGTCGAGATCGAGAAGCGCTTCTCCAAGGACCAGATCCTGACGATGTACCTCAACCAGGTCTACCTCGGCCACGGCAACTACGGCGTCGAGGCGGCCTCGAAGTGGTACTTCAGCCGGCCGGCGAAGGAGCTCACGCTCCCGCAGGCGGCTCTCCTGGCGGGCCTCATCCAGCGGCCCGAGGCCTTCTCCCCCATCCGGAACCCGTCGGCCGCCAGGACCCGCCGCGACCTCGTCCTCCGGCGGATGCTCGAAGAAAAGTACATCGACGGCCCGACCGCGGCGGCCGCGCGCGAGGCCCCTCTGGGACTCTCCCGTTCCGCACGCGAGGCGACGATCGGCCCCTACTTCTGCGAGGAGGTCCGGCAGTACCTCGAGAAGACCTACGGCGACCGGGGACTCTACCGGCAGGGGCTCCGCGTCGACTCGACGCTCGACCCGCGCCTGCAGTCGTGGGCCGAGGAGGAGCTCCGGCGAGGCCTGCGGCGGCAGGAGAGGCGTTTCGGCTTCCGTAAGCCCCGCAATCTCGTCGACGACGGGATCGACCCCGAGAAGTATCAGGACCCGGAATGGGAGGAGGCGGCCGCGACGAGCGACGACCGGAGCGCCCAGCGCGCCGTGGTCCTGTCCTCCTCGAAGACCGGGGCCGAGCTGCGCGTGAAGGACCGCAGGATCACCCTCCCCGCCAGGGCCTTCCGCTTCACCCGGGCCGAGAGTCCGGCGAAGGCCGTGCGCCGGGGGGATCTCGTCCTCCTCGAACGGTTCGTCGACGACGGCGGAAAGGAGGAGACGATCGTCACCCAGGAAGCGATCGTGGAAGGCGCCGTCGTGGTCCTCGAGAACGGCACGGGCGCCGTCCGCGCCCTCGTCGGCGGGTACGACTTCTCCCGTTCGAAGTTCAACCGGGCCGTCCAGGCGCTTCGCCAGGTCGGTTCGGCCTTCAAGCCGATCGTCTACATGACCGCCATCGAGGCGGGCTTCACCCCGGCCGACACCGTCCTCGACTCGCCCATCTCGATCACGATCGACCCGCGCCAGGCCCCCTGGAAACCGCAGAACTACACCCGGAAGTACGCCGGAATCCTCACGTACCAGTACGCCCTCGAGAATTCGATCAACGTCCCGGCGGTCCGCATCGACCTCCTGGTCGGAACGCGAAAGGTGATCGAGACCGCCCGGCGCCTCGGCATCCGGCAGAACCTCCTCGCCTACCCGTCCCTCGCGCTCGGGTCGTTCGAGGTGACCCTGATGGAGATGACCACCGCCTACTCGGTCTTCGCCAATCAGGGCCTCCTCTATCCGCCCCGTCTCGTCGAGCGGGTCCGGGACGCCGAAGGGGTCCTGCTCGAGGAGAACCCGCCCGACCCGAAGGAAGCGGCTGCACCGGCGCCGTCCTACGTGCTGCTGAAGATGCTCGAAGGGGTCACGGACCGGGGGACGGCGGCCCGGGCAAAGGCTCTCGGCCTGCACATCGGCGGCAAGACCGGGACGACGAATGACCACACGGACGCATGGTTCATCGGCGTCACGCCGAGATACACCATCGGTGTCTGGGTCGGACACGACGCCAAGAAGAGCCTCGGTGCGAAGTCGACCGGTGGCGACACCGCCCTCCCGATCTGGATGGGAATCGTGTCACGCATGAAGGACGCCGGAATCGTGAAACCGGCGGACGACTTCGACGTCCCCCAGGGCGTCGTCTTCGTTCCGTTCGACCTGGCGACCGGATACCGCGCAACCCCGTCGTGCTCGAAGGTCGTCCTCGGCGCATTCTCGAACGGGACCCAGCCGACCGAGCTCTGTGGGGACCGTCCTCACGCCGTCGCCACGCTTCCCCAGTACCTCCAGAAGGCGGTCTACGCCCCGAAGCGGGGCGAGCCGAGCGGGGCCGACGTGAAGGTCGACGACGCGCCGCGTCCCGCGAGCGGGGTCCGCCCGCCGCCGATGCCGGGGAGCGCCACCGCCGGGCCGCCGGGCTGACCCGCCGCCGTCCGGACGCGAGGAATTGTCCGGACGCCCGGGCACGAGCCTCTGAAACACGAAAGCCCCGCGCGAGCGGGGCCTTCGAGGACTGGCGTCAGAGGCGAAGGACGTTACGCCGCGACGACCTCGACGTTCAGGGTGGCGATGACCTCCCGGTGCAGGCGGACGTGGACCGTGTGCATCCCGAGACGCTTGATCGGCTCCTCGAGATCGATCCGCCTGCGGTCGACGGTGATCCCCTTCCCCGTCAGCGCTTCAGCCAGCTCGGAGGCCGTCACGGAGCCATAGATCGAGTCGTGCTCGCCCGCCTTCTTGCGAATGGTGACGGTCAGGCCCTCGAACGCCTTCGCGACCGTCGCAGCCTGGTCGATCTCCTTCGCCTGGGAGACGTCGTAGCGCTTCTTCTCCTGCTCCAGGCGCTTCACGTTCCCCGGTGTGGCGAGGTAGGCGAGCTCCTTGGGAAGGAGGAAGTTCCGGGCGTACCCGGCGGCCACCGAGACGACTTCGCCCCTGTTGCCAAGGCCGTGCACCTCATCGGTCAGGATCACTTTCACGTCGGACATGTTCCGCTTACTCCCTTCTTCCCGACCCGCCGTCGCTCTCTTCTCTCCGGGAAAGTCTCCCCCGGAAGTCGAGGAACTCGTCGAGGAGCCCACCGATGGCCACGAGGACCGGAATCGGCATCTGGACGGCGAGAACGTACACCGGTGCTCGGATCAGGAGGCCGACACGCCCCCTGTCGAGCAGAGCGCGGATTATCGCCATCCCGCGCAGGAAAAACAAGACGCCCAGAGGAATCAGGACGGTGACGGCGGCCCTCGCCGCCAGGCCGTCGGCCAGCGCGGCGAGCGCTCCAGCCGGAATGAACGCCGCGGCGGCCGCCAGAGGCGTCCGGAACGTCGCGAAGGAGCCGGGGGCCAGCGGAGACTCCTCCAGACCCGCCCGACGCCCGAAGGCGTAGACGAGGAGCGCCGCATGGATCGCGCTGCAGGCCAGAACGAGCCCCGGAAGCTGCAAGGCGACGAGATCCCTCATCCGATCGAACGCCGAGCCCGTCGCCGCGAGGGTCTCCTCAGTCCATCCCGCATTGCGGTAGAACGCAATGAGGTCGGGCCGGAGAGCGTCGAGACTCTGCGCGAGGAGCACACCCGGGTCGACCCCTTCCACGAGGGTGAAGGCCAGGATCGCACCGAGAGCTCCCACGCCGGAGAGGGCCGCCGAAAGCCAGACGAGCTCCTCGCGCCGCCGGCCCGTCGTTCCACCGGCGACGAGTCCGAGGGCCGGAAGGGCCACGAAGGCGAGGGCGCAGCTGGCGGCCAGGATCGCACCGGTCCCGCCTCCGAGGAGGCCGAAGGCGGTAGCGAACGGGAGGACGGACGCGGCGAGCGGAAAGGCCGCGGCCGGGCTCTTCATCTCCCGCGCCGCGCGCGCCAGGCGGGCCGCGGCGGCAGGGAGAAGGTACGGCGCCACGGGCGGCAGGACGGCCGAAAGAGCCGCAGACAGCCCCGCCAGCGGCGGAGCCAG
The DNA here is from genome assembly GCA_002414905.1 of Holophagales bacterium UBA5066. Classification (GTDB taxonomy): domain Bacteria; phylum Acidobacteriota; class Thermoanaerobaculia; order UBA5066; family UBA5066; genus UBA5066. The sequence continues at coordinate 66,412 of DIAY01000123.1, forward strand.
AAACGGCAAGCCCCTCCGGCGTACCGCCGGAGGGGCAGGACCGGGCGGGGATTCGCTAGTCGGCGACGTAGGGCAGGAACGCCAGGTAGCGCGCACGCTTGATCGCGGTCGCGAGCTTACGCTGGTAGAAGGCCGAGGTCCCGCTGATGCGGCGCGGGAGGATCTTGGCCCGTTCGGGGATGAAGCTCTGGAGGAGCTTGACGTCCTTGAAGTCGATGTAACCGATCTTCTCGACGGTGAACTTGCAGACGCGCTTCCTGCGGACGAAGAACTTCTTCTTCGCGGGGCGGCGGGCGGGACCGGACGGAGCAGCCATCGTTCTTCCTCTCCTCGATCAGCTCTCGGGCTGGGCCGGCGCGTCGACGGCGGCCTCGGGGGCCGCGGCGACTTCAGGTGCCGGAACGGACGCGGGCTCGGCGGCCGGGACGGTCGCGGGAGCGGCAGCGGGCTCGGTGGCCGGGACGACCTCCGGAACCGAAGCTGTGTCGACGGACGCGGGGGGCGGTGCAGGGACCGGCATGGACTCGGCCGAGGCCGGAAGGGCTCGCGAGGGGCGCGCCTTCACGCGGCGGGCGATCTTCTGCCCGTGCTTCATCTCCTCGTCGATCCGGACGGTGAGGTACCGGAGAATGTTCTCCGAGAGCTTCATCTTCCGCTGCAGCTCGTTGACGGCCTTCGAGTCAGCCCGGAACAGGAAGTTGTGGTACGTCGCCTCGGTCTTTTTGTTGATCTGGTAGGCGAGACGGCGGCGGCCGATCGACTCGTCCTTGTCGATGAGGGCACCGAGGTCCGTCAGGAGCTTTCGGAACTCCTCGACGACCTCAGTGGCCCCCTGCTCGTCCTTCTCCGGGACGATCAGGAAGACCAGATCGTAGAGACGCTTCGGGGTTTCGGTCACTATTCCTCCTTGCGGATCGCGGGGCAAGCCCGCGAGGCGCGGCCCATCGGCCGAGCCAAGGGTTTATTCAGCCCGCCGGAACGGTCTCCGACGGGCGGTTGAAGCGGTTCATGGCGGCGTCGATCCCTTCCGTGACGAAGGTTTCGATCGCCTCGCAGGCGGTTTCGACGACGGGCGCCAGGGCGGTGCGCTCGATTTTGGAGAAGCGGTCCAGGACGTAGTCCGCGAGGTCCTCGCCGGGACGGAACCGGTCTCCCGCGACGCCGATCCGGAGCCGGGGGAAGTCGTCCGTGCCGAGACAATCGATGACGTTCTGGAGCCCCTTCTGACCTCCCGACGAACCGGACGGGCGAATCCGCAACCGGCCCACGGGGAGCGACACGTCGTCGGAAACGACGAGCATCCGCTCCCGCGGGATCGCGTGCTTGACGAGCAGGCCCTTGACCGATTCTCCCGAAAGGTTCATGTACGTCTGAGGTTTGGCGAGGAGGATCGGCGTATCGCCGATTCGGAGGCGCCCTGTCAACGCCCGGCAGTCGAGCCGGTCGACGCGTGTCAGGCGGGCCGGGTCGGTGGCGAGGTGCCTGACGAACGCGTCCAGGACCTCGAAACCGACGTTGTGGCGCGTCCCGACGTAGCGGTCGCCCGGGTTGCCGAGCCCCACGACGAGGGCGACCTCGGCCAAGCCTACTTCTTCTCCTTCTTCTCGGCCTTCGGAGCCGCAGCCTTCGGAGCCGCAGCCTTGGGAGCCGCGCCCTTCGGAGCAGCCGCCTTGGCCCCTTCCTCTTCCTTCTTGCCCTTCTTCGCGACCTCGGGCTCGGCCGTGGCGACAACGGCCTCGGCCCCCTCGACGACCTCGGCGCGCGGCATCACCACGTGCGCCAGGACCCGGTCCGTTTCGCCGAGGACGCGGATCTTGTCGCCCAGGTTCAGATCCGCCACCCGGAGCGCTTCGCCGGCCCCGAGCCCGGACACGTCGACCGGAATCGAAACGGGGATATCGGCCGGGAGGCACTCGATCTCGAGCTCGCGGGTGACGACGTCCAGGAGCCCCCCGAGCTTGACGCCCGCAGCGATCCCGACGATCTCGACGGCGACCTTCGCCTTCATCTTCCGGTCGAGGAGAATCCGGAGGAAGTCGACGTGCACGAGCTCGCGCCGGAGCGGGCTGAGGCTGACGTCGCGGACCATGACGTGCCGCTTCTCGTCCGTCCCCTTGAGCTGGAGGAGGAAGACGACGTTCTGGTGGATTCCCTTGCGGAAGAGGCTGAGGAGAGCCTTCCGCGGCACGCTGAGGGACATCGACTCCGTGCCGGAGCCCCCGCCATAGAGAACGGCAGGGATGAGGTCCTTCTCGCGCAGGCGGTTGCAGGCGTTCTTGCCCGTCTCGGTCCGGCGTTCGGCCTCGACGATGACGTCTTCATGAAGCATGGGCAATTCCCTTTCTTCGGGCGGACGGTCCGGCAGTACCCGGGCGTCCGGTCCGACGCAGAGCCGCAGATTCTACATGAACGGCCCGAATCACCAGCTGGTGAGGTCCGGGGGGGCAGCGAACAGCGCCCCCCGGAGAGCGCGAGCACTTTTCCGCCACGGGCGGGGGTCGGGAAGACCCCGGTGGGAACCGGTCTCCTCGTAAAACTAGACGAACAGCGACGAGACCGAGGTCCCCTCGTGGATCCGGTGGATGGCCTCGCCCAGGAGCGGACCGATCGACAAGGGGGCCAGGATCGGACAGCGCGCCACCTTCTCGTCGATCGGGAGAGAGTTCGAGCAGAACACCCGCTCGATCGAGCTGGCGTTCAGACGGTCGATCGCCGGGCCCGAGAGGACGGCGTGAACGCAGCCCGAGAAGACCCGCTCGGCACCGGCCTCCTTCAGCGCGGCCACGGTGTTGATGAGGGTCCCGGCGGTGTCGATGATGTCGTCGACGATGAGGACGTTCTGTCCCTTCACGTCGCCGATGACGTTCATGACCTCGACCTCGTTCTTCGCCTTCCGCCGCTTGTCGACGATGGCGAGCGAGACCCCGAGGCGCTTGGCGAAGGCGCGGGCCCGCTCGACGCCTCCGGCGTCGGGCGAGACGACCGTGAGGGGGTCGAGCTTGGCGTCGCGGATCGCATCGAGGAGGACGGCCGAAGCGAAGAGGTGGTCGACCGGGATGTCGAAGTAGCCCTGAATCTGCGCTGCGTGGAGGTCGACGGCCAGCACGCGATCGGCTCCCGCGGACGTGAGGAGGTCGGCGACGAGCTTGGCGGTGATCGGGACGCGGGGCTTGTCCTTCCGGTCCTGCCGGGCGTAGCCGTAGTACGGCAGGACGGCCGTCACGCGCGACGCCGAAGACCGCTTGAACGCGTCGAGCATGATGAGGAGCTCCATCAGGTTCGAGTTCACCGGCGGGCAGGTCGGCTGGACGACGAAGACGTCGGCGCCCCGGACGTTCTCCTCGATCTGGCAGTAGTTCTCGCCGTCCGAGAAGTTGTAGAGCGTCACCCGCCCTGCTTCCCTGCCCAGCGCCCGGCAGATCTCGCCGGTCAATGACGGGTGGGCCCGTCCACCGAAGACCTTCAGCTCGCCGTACGGAACCCTCAGCGTCATGGCTCTCTCATCCTGGCTGGGGAGGGAGGATTCGAACCTCCGATAGGCGGTTCCAAAGACCGCTGACTTACCACTTGTCGACTCCCCAGCACCGGACGAGATATTACCCTGCCCGGCGCGGAGCGCTCCGGAAGCGGCTTTCTTCGCGGGTCAGCGTCGGGACGACGCGGACTGCCGAGCCTGCGGGGAGACCTTCGAGGATTCGCGCGGCCTCGGCCGCCGCTGCGAGATCGGGAAAAAGGCCGAAGACCGTCGAGCCGCTTCCGGAGAGGCGGGCCCTGGACGCTCCCGCCCTCTCCAGCGCCTCCCGGACGTCACCCAGCGCCGGAAAGAGGGCTTCGGCTGCCGGCTCGAGGTCGTTGCGGTCGGGGTCGGCTCCGGACTCGGAGACCCCGATCCCGGACCCGTCCCACGGCGGCGCCTCGAGGCGCCGGAAGACGGCCGGAGTGGAGGCGGGGAAAGGAGGCATCACGAGGACCACGGCCTGCGGAGGGAGATCGGCCAGTGGCTCGATCCGCTCTCCGCGTCCGCGGCCTCGAGCCGTCCCGCCGTGAAGGAAAAAGGGCACGTCGGAACCGAGCTCCGCGCCCACCCGGCAAAGCAGGTCGAGGGGCAGATCGAGCTTCCACAGGGCCGAGAGGCCGAGGAGGGTCACGGCGGCGTCGGAGCTTCCTCCCCCGAGGCCTCCGCCGGACGGGATCCGCTTCTCGAGAGTGATGGCCGCCCTCGGCCGGACTCCGGCCGCCTCCGCGAGCGCGCGCGCCGCGCGCAGGACGAGGTTCTCCGCCCCGGACGGGATCGACGGGTCGTCGACGTCCAGAGCCAGGACGTCGCTCTCCTCGAAGGCGAGCCGGTCGGTCAGCCCGACGGCCTGGAAGACGGTGTCGAGCTCGTGGTATCCGTCGGCTCTCTTCCCGAGGACGACGAGCGACCTGTTCACCTTCGCGAACGCCTCGGCGACGAGCTTCATCCCTTCGGAGCCTCCTCACCCTCCGGCCACGAGCCGTAGCTCTCGAGCGTCAGCGTGGCCCGTCCCTCCGGCCCCCGGACCTCGATCCGCCTCGGGACTCCGGCGCCGGGAGAGAGCTCGACGCGGACGCCGCCCGGCAGCGAGAGCCCCGTAACGCCTCCCGGACTCGAGACGAGGACGGCCCGCCCGTTTCCCGACGGCAGCTTCAGCTCCACGCGACCGCCCCTCACGAGAGCGCCGTCTCCCGAAGGAAGCTCCTCGGGAATTCCGAGCAGGGTGGCGAGGACGTCCGGCCCGGAGAGCCGGCCCGGAAAGAGGTCGCCTGAATCTCCCTCTCCCGTTTTCGGGATCGTCCCCGACCTCGGCGAGCCGGCCAGGGGGACGGACGCGCGCCACTTGAGAGTCTCGCCATCCCAGAAGAGCGCAAGGTAGCCGCGAACCGCGATACCCACCCTAGGAGAGATCTCTCCCCGGAAGAGCGCCTTGAACCTGCGAGCCCCCCAGGCCTCGTCACGGGCCGCGAGAACAGTCGAGAAGGCCTCCGCCACGACGGCAGGGTCCGCAGGAACCGCCACTGGCGCCACGGTTCGGCACGATACGGCGGTCAGGAACGCGGCCGCGGCAACCGCGGCCCGGCGCCTCACGGGGCCTTCGCGGCGGCGGCAGTCCTCTCGAGCTTCGAGCGGATCGCCACTCCGCCGTCCTCCGGCTCCAGCGCGAGCGCACGGGTCCAGCGTTCGCGCGCCTTCGCGAGATCCCCTCGCTTCTCCTCGAGATCGCCAAGGTGCTCCTCGATCGCCGGATCGTCGGGAGCGAGCCTCTTGGCCATCAGGAGGTGTCTCTCGGCATCCTCGAGATTGCCCAGCCGGAAGCAGATCCATCCGAGGGAGTCGAGATACGCGGCGTTCGACGGCTCGAGGGCGACGGCCCGCGTCACGAGGTCGAGGGCCCTCTCGAGGTTCTCGTTGCGGTCCGCGAACATGTAGCCGAGGTAGTTGAGGGCCGCACCGTGATCCGGCCTCAGCTCGATGAGCCTCTCGAAGGCCGCGACGGACTCGGGGATCTTCTTTTCGCGCTCGAGAGACGCGGCCTCGCGGAAGAGAAGATCGGGATCGTCGGGGAACTGCACGAGACCCGCGGACGCGACCGCTGCCGCACGCCCGTAGTCCTCGAGACGCTGCCAGACGTCGGCCGCGGCGAGGATGCCCGGGCGGCCCTCCTTCGCCAGCGCCGCCAGGGCGTCCGCCCCTTCCGTCCGCTCCTTCTCGTTCGCCGACCGGAGGAGGAACTCGGCCAGAAGGGATCTCACCGCGAGCTCCTTCGGCTGCTTCGCCGAAGCTTCGCGACAGACCTTCAACCCTTCTGCGGGCTCCTTCGCGTCACGTGCGACCTGCGTCAGGAGATTCAGGGCCTGCAGGTTGACGGACCCGTCTCCCTCGATCAGGTGGGGCCTCACCGCGGCCCGCGCGCGGGCCCAGTCCTTCCTCAGGAGCGCGATGTATCCCAGCTGTCCGTCCACGGACGCGATCCCCTCCGGCGGCGCCTTCCGCGCCACGAGGGTCGAGCGAAGGTCGTTGAGGACCGTCTCGGCTTCCTCCAGCCGGCGCGCTTCGAGGAAGTTCATGGCACGCCGGAACGCGACGTCGGCATCGTCGGGTTCCAGGCCCTGGAGCTTCTTGAGGAGCTCGTCGGCACGGGTCGTCTCGAGCCGCTCGGACAGGAGCGAGGAGTAGTACCGCAGAGCCTCGCGGCTGTCGGGGTCGGCCTTGAGGACTTCCACGAACAGCTTCTCCGCCTCGTCGAGGCGGCGGGCACGAAGGAGCGCGAACCCGTACTGGGACTTGAGCACGAGGTTACCGGGCTGGTCCTTCACGAGGCCGGCCAGGAGCGGAAGCGCCTTATCGAACTTTCTCGTCGTCTGGTAGACACGCAGGAGGCCGAGCGTCGCTCCGCGGTTCTCTTCGTCCTGGCGTAGGACCTCCAGGTAGACCCCCTCGGCCTCTTCCGGTTTCCCGCTCTTCTCGAGGGCCTCACCGTAGAGCAGGGGGAGGATAGGCCCGCGTGGCCTGTCCTGGACGCGGGCCAGCACGGCCGCCGCCTCCTGGGGACGATCGAGCCTGAGGTAGGCCTGCCCCAGCGCGAGGGCGCCCGACGGCTCCGCCGGCTGCAGGTCGTTGGCCTTCTTCAGGGCGGGAATCGCGGCTTCTATCCCCTCCTTGTCCCGGGCCTTCGAGAGGAGGATCTGCCCGAGAACCCGGTGCGCGGCCGCGCTGTCGGGGGCCAGCTCCACCGCCTTGCGAGCCTGCTGCTCCGCCTCCGGGAGGATGCCGAAATCCCGAAGCGCCTCGGCGTACTCCCGCCGCAGGTGACCGTCCTCGGGGTCGAGCTCCACGGCACGCCGGAACTCCTTGAGCGCTTCCTGGAACTCGCCATCGGCGGCGAAGAGCCTGGCGCGAAGAAACCTCTCGACGGCATCACGGCTCGCGGACTCGACCGGACCGAGCGCCTCGGAACGGACCGGCGGAACGGCGCCGAGCGGCGCGGCGAAGGTTGCGAGAGCGAAGACGACGGCAGCGGGACGAAAATTCATGCCGGAACGGAGGTTAGCAAGTCCGGGGCCACTAAGGGAAAGGCTAGAAAACCGCAGGCGCTCCCGGGGGGGCTGAGCGACGCGCGCCCCCCCGGACCCCCCATCGCGTGCCGGCGCCCTGCTAGAAAATCGCAGGCGCTCCCGGGGGGGCTGAGCGACGCGCGCCCCCCCGGACCCCCCATCGCGTGCCGGCGCCCTGCTAGAAAATCGCAGGCTCTTCCCACGTCCCGAAGACCTCCCGCATCACGTCCGAGATCTCCCCGACCGTCGCGTAGGCCTTCACCGCCTCGACGAGGGGGGGCATGACGTTCGCGCCGTTCCGGCACGCCTCGCGGAGGACATGGAGCGTCGAGAGGACCGCCTTCCCGTCGCGCGTCCGGCGGACCTCGTTCAGCTTCGCGATCTGCTCTCCCGCCATCTGCTCCGAGATCTCCAGGGTTCCGACGTGGTCCTCGGGGACCTCCTCGGTGAACGCATTGACGCCGACCATTACCTTGTCGCCCGCGTCCAACGCCCGCTGGAATCGATACGCGGCGTCCATGATCTCCCTCTGGGGGAAGCCCGCCTCGATCGCCTCGACCATCCCGCCGTAGCCGTCGATCCGCCGGAAGTAGTCGAACGCCCCCTCCTCCATCCGGTTCGTCGCCTCTTCGACGAAGTACGCGCCCCCGAGAGGGTCGATCGTGTGGGCGACCCCCGTCTCGTGCATGAGGATCTGCTGCGTCCTCACCGCGACCTTCGCCGCGAACTCGGTCGGGAGCGCGAGCGTCTCGTCGAGGGCGTTCGTGTGGAGCGACTGGGTCCCCCCGAGAATGGCCGCGAGAGCCTGCACCGCGACGCGGGCGACGTTGTTGTAGGGCTGCTGGGCGGTGAGCGAGACACCCGCCGTCTGCGTGTGGAAGCGCAGCTTCCACGACTCGGGGTTCTTCGCGCCGTAACGGTCGCGCATCACCGTCGCCCAGACGCGCCGGGCCGCACGGAACTTCGCGATTTCCTCGAAGAAGTCGTTGTGCGCATTGAAGAAGAACGACAGTCGCGGAGCGAACTCGTCGACGGAGAGACCGACGTCCACGCCGTACTTCACGTACTCCATCCCGTCCCTCAGCGTGAAGGCGAGCTCCTGCAGCGCCGTCGAGCCCGCCTCCCGGATGTGGTACCCGGAGATCGACACGGTGTTCCACTTCGGCACGTGCCTGGCGCAGAAGGCGAACTGGTCGGTGACGAGACGCATCGAGGGGCGCGGCGGGAAGATGAACTCCTTCTGCGCGATGTACTCCTTGAGGATGTCGTTCTGGAGCGTCCCTCCGACCTTCGACCAGGGAGTCCCCTGCTTCTCCGCCACCGCGAGGTACATCGCGAGCGCGATCGGCGCGGTGGAGTTGATCGTCATCGACGTCGTCACTACGCCGAGGTCGATCCCCTCGAAGAGGGCCTCGAAGTCACGGAGCGTGTCGATGGCGACGCCGCACTTGCCCACCTCCCCCGCCGACATCTCGTGGTCGGAGTCGTAGCCGTAGAGGGTCGGGAGGTGGAACGCGGTCGAGAGCCCCGTCTGCCCGTGCGAGAGGAGGACCTTGAAGCGCTCGTTCGTCTGGCGGGCCGACCCGAAGCCGGCGAACTGCCGGATCGTCCAGGCCCTGCCCCGGTACATCGTGGGCTGGACGCCCCGGGTATAAGGGAACTCGCCCGGGAATCCGAGGTCCCTCATGTAGTCGAGGTCCGCGACGTCGTCCGGTGTCGCGAGCGGGCTGACCTCGGCCGAGGAGACCGTCGTGAAGTCCTTCTTCCAGGCCGGGCGCCTGCCGAACGACTCCGCGACCTTCCGGCGCCACTCGTCCTTCGCCCGGGCGATCCTCTCCTGTTCGACGGTCAGCGGCGCGGCGGTCGTTTCCGGTCTCATGCGGTCACCTCGGCGGGCTCTTCTGGGGCGGCGGGGGCTGCCCGAAACAAACCTTTCATTCTACCAGCTGGCGCGTCCGAGGCTCGTGGGTCCGACCTTCTCCTCGAGTCCGGCGGCGTCAGAGGGCCGGGAGGTCGGCCGCCAGGCCCACCGCGATCCGCGCCGCGACCGCGGCGTTGGAGACGACGAGGGCTCGATTGGCCGCAAGCGTTCTTCCGCCCGTCTCTTCCGAGATCCGCGAGAGGAGAAAGGGGGTGACCGCCTTCCCGGTCACTCCGGCCGCCCGGGCCGCCTCGAGGCTTCGCTCGATCGCCGCTTCGATCTCCTCGCGCGGAAGGGCCGCCTCCTCGGGAACCGGGTTCGCGACGAGGACGCCGCCCGCCTGCGGCCAGGCCCAGTGCGCGAGGACGACCCGGGCGATCTCTCCAGCATCGTCGACACGAGTCTCGAGCGCGAGGCCCGAGCTACGGACCCAGAACGCGGGAAGCTCGGAGGTGCCGAACCCGATCACCGGCACTCCGAGCGTCTCCAGCGCCTCCGCCGTCCTGGGAAGGTCGAGAATCAACTTGGCGCCGGACGCGATGACGACGACGCGGGTTCGCGACAGCTCGAGGAGGTCGGCCGAGACGTCGAAGGTCGACTCGGCGCCGCGATGGACTCCGCCGATGCCGCCCGTAGCGAATGCGCGCACACCCGCGGCCGCCGCGATCGACATGGTCGCCGCCACTGTCGTCGCACCGCTCTCGCGCCGCGCGGCAAGGATTCCGAGGTCCCGCGTCGTCGCCTTCCTCACGGACCGTCCGGCACGTGCAAGGACCTCCGCTTCGGCGGCGGAGAACCCGGCTCGGGGCACGCCGTCGATGACGGCGATGAGGGCGGGAATGGCGCCCTCTCGCCGCACCGCCTCCTCTGCCGCCAGGTGCGTCTCGAGGTTCGCCGGGAACGGGAGGCCGTGGCAGAGGATCGTCGACTCGAGCGCGACGACGCCCGCGTCCGAGGAGAGGGCGCGCTCGACCTCCGGAGAGAGCCGGACCCTGACCGCCCGCCCCGCGCCTGTCCCGGTTCCGGAGTCCCCTGTCGACTCGAAGCTCACATCCCCTCCTCACGGTCCGCTGCGGTTCCTGCCGGCACCTCTTCGGGACGCCGCCGTTACGAAGGCTACACTCGGCCGGCGTGAGCGACCTGCCGCTTCCCCGTTTTGCACCGAACCCCGACCGGCCCGTCTACGGGGAGACCCCGCGGCCCGAATGGCTGAAGGTCCGGCTCGTCGACAACGACGACACCCGCGGGATCCTCGAGCTCGTGAACCGCAAGCACCTCAATACCGTCTGCCAGGAGGCGCAGTGCCCCAACATTTTCGAGTGCTGGGGGCGCGAGCGGACGGCGACGTTCATGCTCATGGGAGACGTCTGCACACGGCACTGCGGGTTCTGCGCCGTGGCGAAGGGCGTGGGCCGCCCCCTCGATCCCCAGGAGCCCCGGCATGTCGCCGAAGCCGTCCTGGAGCTCGGCGTTCGTCATGCCGTCGTCACCTCAGTGAACCGTGACGAGCTTCTCGACGGCGGTGCGGCCCACTTCGCCGCGACGATTCACGCCATCCGCGACCTGGTTCCGGGGGTGACGGTCGAGGTCCTGGTCCCCGACTTCCTGGGCAGCGAGGCGGCGCTCGAAACGGTCCTCGCGGCGGCTCCGGAGGTGCTGAATCACAACACCGAGACGGTCCCCCGCCTCTACCACCGGGTCCGGCCTGACGCCGTCTTCGAGCGCTCCCTGGAGCTCCTCGCCCGTGCGGCCGCATGGCGGGACGCGCGCCTGCCCGCGATGCGTGTCAAGAGCGGAATCATGGTGGGGCTCGGTGAGACGTTCGAAGAGGTCCTCGAGACGATGCGCGGCATCCGATCCGCGGGGACGGACGCCCTCACGGTCGGCCAGTACCTCCAGCCGCATGCCCGGAGGCTGCCCGTGGAACGCTGGTGGACACCGGCGGAGTTCGCGCGCCTGCGCGAAGAGGGTCAAGCGATGGGATTCACCAGCGTGGAATCGGGCCCGCTCGTTCGCTCGAGTTACCACGCCCGGGCGGCGCTCGGCGCCACGAAAGGCGGCGAAGCTGCCGGCCCGCTCTGAAGATGACCGGCGCTATTCCCCGTCGTTTCCGATCGCTTCGACCGGACAGGAGTCCATCGCCTCCTGGCACTGGGCCTCTTCTTCGGGCGTCTCGGCCTGCTTGGTCACAAAGGAATAGCCCTTGTCTTCCTCACGGCCGAAGTTGTTCGGAGCGGTCACCCGGCAGACGTCGCAGTCGATGCACTGCGTGTCGACGTAGAATTTCCCGGGCGCGTTGTCGCTGTAGCGGTCGTCCTTGTTCGCCATGATCGCGAAAGATAGCATGACGAGCGCGCCTCGAATCGCCTGTCTTCTGGTCGTCCTTTCCGTGGGTGTCATTCCTGCCTGCACGCGCGAGGCCGACCCCGGAGCGCGCGTCTGGCGCAAGAAATGCTCGTCCTGCCACGGCGCCGCCGGAGATGGCCGGACCCGCTTCGCCAAAGGGCGACCGTTCGCCGACCTGACCGACGGCCGCTGGAAGCACGGCTCCGACCGAGCCTCGGTCCGCAGGCTCGTGGCGGACGGCGATCCGGGCAGCTCCATGCCACCGTTCGCGGACCGCCTGACCCCGGCACAGATCGACGCCGTCGTCGACCACGCCCTGAAGCTCGCTGCGGCGGGCAAGCCGGCGGCCAGGCCGTGAAGCGTCTTCTCCCCCTCTTCCCTCTCGACGCGGTGCTTCTCCCGCAGACCCACCTTCCGTTCCACATCTTCGAGTTGCGCTACCGGACGCTCCTCGCGGACGCCCTGGCCGGCAACCGGCTGATCGGACTCCACACTCTCGACCCGGAATCCCCACCACTGCCGGACGGCACGCCGGCGCTCCTGCCTTTCGGGTGCGCCGGAGAGATCGTCGAGCACGAGCCGCTCCCCGACGGCCGGTCGAACATCGTCCTTCGCGGCGCCTTCCGATACCAGGTCCGGAGAGAGGAGCCGGGCCGGGCCTACCGGCTCGGCGAGATCGAGGAGGCACCAGTCCGGCCCCTTGCGCAGGGACGGGGAGGCGGCCCGGGACGGCGCGACCTCAGGAAGCGGCTCGCCCTGACCGTGGAGCGCCTCGCCGTTTCGGCCGGCCGCACCCAGGCACGCCACCTTCCGGGGAGTCTCTCGGACGAGGGGCTGGTCAACGAAGCCGCCAGCCGCCTCGGTCTCGGATCGGACGACCGCTATGCCCTTCTCGCCATGAGCGATCTCGCCCACCGGTACGCCTGGGTCCTCGAGCACGTCCGGAACCTGCAGGTGCGCATCGACCAGCTCGCGCCGTTCCGGCGGAGCGAGATCGACCCCCGCTGGAGCTGACTCCGGCCTGGCGACGTCCTCGAATTCGGGCCGGCACGCAGGACGGCCCTACGTCGTGCTCTCCTTCGAGGCAGAGACGGCCCGGTTGTGCGCCCAGCTCTTGATCGCCTTGATCTGCTCGTCCATCGTCCTCGAGAGCGGCACGGTGTTCGTGATGAGCCTTGCCACGTCGTCCTCCGTGACGGCCCGCTTTTCGTTGAACGCGTCAATCGCGGCCGCCTGGACCACTGACTCGATCTCGGCCCCGTTGAAGCCTTTTGTCGCCTTCGCGAGGAAGACGACGTCGAACTTCGTCACGTCGACGTTCTGCTTCTTCAGGTGGACCGCGAAGATGGCCTTCCGCTCGGTCTCGTTGGGGAGGTCGAGGAAAAAGACCTGGTCGAAGCGCCCCTTCCGGATGAATTCGGCCGGCAGCAGCTGGATCCGGTTCGCCGTCGCGGCCACGAAGACGAGCGCCTCCTTCTCCTGCATCCAGGTGAGGAACGTCGAGAAGATCCGGCCCAGGGCCGGATCGCCCCCTCCCGCCTCGCGACCGCCCGTGATCGCCATCTCGATCTCGTCGATCCAGAGGACCGCCGGAGCGAGCCCCTCGACCGTCTTCAGCGCCCGGTGGAAGCTCGCCTCGGGATTCGCCGTCCCGAAGACGAGGTTCATGTCGAGACGGAAGAGCGGAAGGTTCCAGAGGACCGGGATCGTCTTGACGGAAAGCGACTTCCCACAGCCGGACATTCCCATCATCAGGAGCCCCTTCGGGGTCGGAAGGCCCGCCTCGACCGCCTCCCTCGTGAAGAGGTGCTGCCTTTTCCGGAGCCAGTCCTTGAGGTTCTCGAGTCCGCCGATGTCGTCGAGCGAGTAGCGGGGCGGCACGTACTCCAGGACCCCGGTCTTCCGCGACGACTGCTCCTTCTCGGCGAGGAGCTCGTCGAACGTCGTCTCATCGAATCGCGGGGTCCGGGCGAAGACTTTCGCGAAGACGTGCTCCAGCTCGTCGAGCGTCTGGCCGCGGAGGACCGTGACCACACGGTCGGCATCGGCGGGAGAGATCCCCCCTTCGCCGAGGTATCTCTTTCCGAGGATGGTGACGGCGTTCCTCACCTCCGCCTCGTCGGGCAGGTCGTAGTCGACGATGAAGACCTCCTTGTTCAGGTCCTCCGGCAGGAGGAGTCGCGGCGAGACCATCACCACGAACTTCCCCTTCCCCTTGAGCTGCCGGTAGGCGTCCCGTAGCTTCCTCACGACGTCGGGACGGTCCTCGAGGAGGGAGGGGAGGTCCTTCATCAGGAAAAACCCGGGTCCGTTCGCCTGGAGAACGACGTCGAGGGCGCGGAGCGGATCCCGGGTGTCGGCGGGGGCGTCCGGGAGCCCGGTCCAGCCGTCAACGCACGTCCAGACGGCGAACGCCACGGGTTTTTCGTAGAATTTCTGCGCGAGGGCGGACAAAGCCCGCTCGACCCGGCCCTCTTCCCACGACTGGACGTAGAGGAGCGGGTAGGAGCCGAGGAGGGCGCGGCGGATCCTTTCGGCACCGCGGACAGGAACAGTAGCGCTCATGGAGCGATTCTAGACGTTAGACTCTCGACCCATGGCCAGCGAAGAGCACCTCAAGGTGCTGAAATCCCCTGACTGGAACCTCTGGAGAGCCGAGCATCCCGGCATCACGCCCGACCTGACCGACGTGTCCCTCGTCGATCTGGATCTCTCGGGCCGGGATCTCTCGGGCGCCGACCTCTCGCGCACGAAGCTCGACGGCACGAAGCTCGACGGCTCGAGCCTCGCTCGCGCGCACCTCCAGAGCACGTCCCTGCGCGGCACGAGCCTCCAGCGCGCCGACTTGTCCGACACCGACCTCGAGTACCAGACGCTCGACAAGGTGCAGCTCGTCGGAGCGTGTCTCAAGGGTGTGAACCTGAAGAACGCCTCGGTTCGCGAGGCGAACCTCACCGCCTGCGACCTGACGGGGGCGAGGCTCGAGGGAACGACGTTCACGGGGACCGTGTTCTCCTTCGGCCGGCTCGTCGCGGCAAACTTCCGCGGCGTCACCATCGACGGCTGCGTCTTCGAGGAGTGTGATCTCTCCCAGGCCATTTTCGACGGCGTCACCTACCAGCGCGGCCGGTTCGACAAGTCGACCCTGACCCTCTCGTTCTTCCGCGATGCGAAGCTCGCGGGAACGAGCTTCAAGGGAGTGAAGGGCCAGCGCATCACCTTCCGTGGCGCCAATCTCACCGGTACCGACTTCGGCGGGGCCGACCTCACCTCCTCGGACTTCGAGAGGGTCCTCGCCCAGGCCTCCGACTTCTCGGACGCCAACCTGAAGAAGGCCTGCTTCAAGGGAGCCGACCTGCGACGGTCGATCCTCCTGGGAGCCTCCCTCGAGGAGACGGACCTGACCCAGGCGAACCTCGAAAAGCTCGATCTGAGGACGCCCAAGCTGAAGTTCCCGAACTTCACCGGCGCAAAGCTTACCGAGGCGATCGGTATCGGCGCGAACCTGCGCGGCGGCAACTACACCGAGGCGGACCTCTCACGCGCAGACCTGACCGAGGCCAATCTCGAGGGGGGAGTCTTCCAGCGCGCCCACCTCGACGGCGCGACCCTTCGACGGGCGAACCTGAAAAGGGCCCGCATGGCCGGGGTCATGGCACCGGCCGCCGACTTCTCCGGAACGAACCTCGTCGGGGCCGAATGCCAGGAGGCCGATTTCACGGGTGCTGATTTCCGTTTCTCGAATCTCGTCGGGGCGGTCCTCGAGGGTTCCCTCTTCAAGGGGGCGAACGTCTCCCACGCCGATTTCTCCGAGGCGAAGCTCGGCGGCTCGAGCTTCGTCGGGGCAAAGGGCGAGGGGGCGAAGTTCACCGGTCAGCTCGGCCTGAGGCTCGTCCTGGCGGCCGGCACGCTCCTGAGCTCCTCGAAGAAAAAGGTCGACAAGGTCGAGGACCGCAAGGAGCTCGAGAGGAAGGCGCGCGTCGCCCAGCTCGAACGGCAGGCGTCCGAGCGCGACCGCTCCGTCGCATCTCGCCCGTCCAGGCCCGGTGAGGACGACGGGTCGCCGGGCCAGAAGTCCTGACCGGGTGCCGGAGCCGCTTCCGGCCCTCCCGCAGCCACGCGCCGGGGACGCCGGCACCTCGAAGGCCTAGCGGATCGGTGACTTCAACGGAGGGGGCGGTCCCTTAGCTCCGGGAGAGGGACCCGGTTCCGGGCCGGCCGCAGGTCTGGGAGCCTCCGCCGCTGCCGCGGTCTTCAAACGGCTCGCCATGGACCGCAGATCGTCCCAGACGGCGGCATCGACGACGAGCGTGTCGCCGCGGCCGGTGACCTGGGCGGCGACGAGCCTGTCGGCCTCGAGCTCTTTCGGAACGAAGAAGTCCACGCGCACCGGTTCCCTGGCTTTCTCCAGGAGTATCTCCACGGTGCCCGCTGCGACCGGAGGCTTCCGGCGTACCGTCGCCAGTCCGATGGACGCCAGCTCTTTCGCCGGTACGAAGCGGCGCACCTCGGTCCGCGAGATCCTCTCGATCATGTCGTCCGCGATCCGGCCCTCGACCTCGCGTCCCGCCGACAGCCACTTCCCGTCGACCTTCTCGGCTCCGGCCCGCAGAGCGCCACTCTCGAAAACGACCCGGGTCACCAGCCACGTGTCGAGGGGAAGGAGCCTGCCCTCGCGAAAGGCCGAGAGCTCCTTGCCGAGGCTCTCCTGCGCACGGTCGTCGACCACCATGACGACTCCGTCGCGGCTCGCGAAGAGCTTCCCCGTGGCGTCGGCCCTCGCGGCCCCGAAGGCGAGCCGGGAGACGACCTCGCTCCCTTTCTCGAGGATGACCTCGGTCCCGGGAGGCGCCAGACCGATCCGCGGCAGGTCGACAGGCCCGACGGTGGGAAATTCCGTGGCGCGCACCCCGGCGAGATCGGCGAGGAGCTGATCGACGAAGGAGCGGGACGCGAGGTCCTTTACCGGCTGTTCGAGCCGCCAGCCTCCGGAGGGGTCCCGGACCACGACGATCCGGTTCGGGCCGCGGACCACCGTGACCCGCGTGACGTCGGACGTGGAGACGTCGACCAGGCTCCTCGACCGGAACTCGTCGTAGCTCTTCGTCAGCTGGGCGATCGGGGCGAACTTCACGGACCCGAGCCTCCCGCCCTCGGCGGCTGCGGTCGCGTCGGCACCCGGGATCGCTTCGCCGAAGAGGATGGTCCGCGAGGAGCCGTCCTCGAGCCTCACGGTGACCTTCACCTTCGGCGCGTCGAGGCCGTAGTCCTTCGGATCGAAGGCCGTCCGCATCTCGCCGATCAGGTCGAGGCGGGCCAGGTCGGAGACGAGCCCCTCCGCGGTCACCGCGTCGGCGGCGCCCCCCTTCGGCCCCTCGAGAATCCACCGCCCGTCCCTCCTGGCGAGAGTCACCGGCTGCATTCCGGCCCGCTCGAGGGAGAGGCCCGAGACTTTCTTCGCGTCGAGGTCGAGGAACCTCTTCTGCGACTTCGCTCTCTCTTCGGAGGTGGGCTGGTGCCTCTCCCAGAAGACGACGAATGCAAGCAGCGCCAGGAAGACGCCGGTCAGAATCAGGAGTTTCCGCGTCGACACGGCAGCACGTCCCTCAGCGGCGCCTCTTGAACCAGACCAGGATGCCGAGCCCGATGGCGCACGCGGGAAGGACCAGGAGGACGAAGAGGGTGATCCGCGCGATGTCGCCTCCCGAGAGGACGACGGCGACCTGATCGGTCGACTTCGGAGGGATCGAGACGAGAGTCTCCCTCTCGAGCAGCCAGTTCACGGCCGAAGTGGCGAAATAGAGGTTCGCGGCGTTCGCGATGCCGGCCGTCGAGGCGAAATCGACGTCTCCCACGACGACGAGACGGGACTTCCTTGCCGTGCCGGCCTCGGCGGCGACCGCCAGCGGCACCGGTCCGGCGAAGTCCCTGGCGTCCTTCTCGACCTTCTTCTCGAGGTCCGCGAGGTTCGTCTCGCCCCAGCCCTCCGCCGACGTCTCGACGAGGATGGTGGCCGTGACGCCCTCCGGGGCGGGCTCGACCAGGCTGACGGACCTCACCACGGGGAAGACGACCGGGAGCCCCTCGAGGAGCTTGGTCACGGTGTGTCTGCGGAAGCTCCGGGCCACGACGGTCTCCGGCCCCATCAGCGGCAGGGCGTTCTTCGGGTCGACGACGATGTCGTCGCCGAGGCGGATGCCGTACGCGTCGAGGACCGGACCGAGCCCGAGGTCGGTCATCCGGTTCCCGCTTCCCGGGGCGAACTCCGGGTCGAGCAGGAGGAGTGCCCTTCCCCCGTCGGCAAGGTACGCCTTCAGCGCGTCGGTCTCGGGAAACGTGAACCCGGTCCGCGGGCCCGCGATGACGACGAGGTCCGTCGCATCGGGGACCTTCTGGTCGACCAGGCTGTCCCACTCCTCCACGGTGCAGTTGTCCTGCTTCAGGGCATCGACGACCCGTTCGAGCCCCTCGCGCAGGCGGCCTGCGATCGGCCGCTCGCCGTGCCCTTTCGTGAAGACGACTCTCGGGCTCTTCTCCTGCGTCACCGTCAGGATCGCCGCGGTGAACTCCTGCTCGCCCTTGAACGCCTTGAGGGCGGGCTCGCCCCCCGTCTGCGCGCGCTGGAAGTCGAACTCGGCGAGCTGCTCGAGCGATACGACTTTCTTCTTCTCCCCGGAGCGGAAGACGACCGAGAGGCGGACGTCTCCCACTTCCTTCAGGAACGCCTGCGCGCGCGCCGGGTTCCGCTCGGGGTTCAGGGTCTCGACCGTGATGCGCGGCGAGGCCGCCTGGTAGCGCCGGAGAAGCTCCTGCGTCTCGGCGTAGAGCGGCGAGCCCTCGGTCATGAAGACCGTCACCGCGACGGGCTGCCGGAGCGATTTCAGCACCTGGATCGACTTCTCCGACAACGTGTAGAGCCCGGCGCTCGTCCAGTCGAAACGGCGGTAGTGGCGCGCCCCGAGCCAGTTGACGAGGCCGAGGATGCCGACGCCGAGAAGGATCGCGATCCCGAGGTTGACGCGGGAGACGGTCCTGGTCTCGCTCATCACTTTCCCTTGTTTCCCTTCAGGACCCTGGCAGCCAGGAGAAGGAAGAAGACGACGGAGGAGAGGACGTAGACGATGCGGCGCGTGTCCACGATGCCGCGCGCGAAGTCGTCCATGTGCTCGATCAGGTTGAGGTAGGAGAGCGCCTCCTTCAGTTTCGGGTCCGTCGCGAGCTCGCGGAAGATCCCGGCCAGGAAGATGGCGAGGATCATCACGAAGCTGACGATCGCCGCGATGATCTGGTTCTTCGTGAGGGACGACGCGAACGTGCCCGCCGCGATGAAGAGCGCCCCGAAGAGGGCGATGCCGAGGTAGCCCGAGGCGATCGGCCCGAAGTCGATCGTCCCGTAGTACGACAGCGCCACCGGGTAGAGGACCGTCGGCAGCCAGAGGAAGAGGAAGAACGTGAAGCCCCCCAGGAACTTCCCCGTCACGACCGTTCCCTCGCCCACGGGGGCTGTCAGGAGTGCCTCTATGGAGCCCGACTTGCGCTCCTCGGCGATCAGGCGCATCGCCACGATCGAGGAGACGAGCATCATGAAGATCCAGTAGAAGACGTTCTTGAAGAAGAGGGCCATCAGCTCCTGCCGCGGCGTCTCCGGGCTGTTGAGCGACAGGAGGATCGCGTAGAAGACGTAGCCGTTGATGAAGAGGAACGCCGTCAGGACGACGTAGGCCATGGGCGAGAAGAAGTACGCGAGGAACTCGCGCTTGAGGATGGCCAGGAGGGCCTTCACGACCTGGCCTCCCCACGCGACTCGCTCTCCTCGACGGCGGCGGGCAGGTCGTCGGTTCTCTCGCTCGCGTCGGCGTCCCGGGTCGTGAGAAGCCGGACGAAGACGTCCTCCAGGGTCGCCTGCCTCGGCGAGAGCTCGAGGACCGTCCAGCCACGGGCGACGCACTCGCGGAAGACGCTCTCGCGCACGTCCGAGCCGCGGTCGGTCTCGAGGAGGACCCGCGTCTCACCCCCCGCGCCGATACGGGCGGCGCGGACGATTCCCGGCAGCTGACGAAGAACGCCGTCGGCGTCGGGGATCTCCCCTTTCAGTCCGACGGCCAGGCCGGGCGCCTGCGTCAGCTGCTGGCGGAGCGTCTCCGGGGTGCCGGTGGCGACGATCTTCCCGCGGTCGATGATGACGACGCGGTCGCAGACGAGCTCGACCTCGGGAAGGATGTGGGTCGAGAGGAGGATCGTGTGGTCTTTCCTCAGATCGCGGATCAGCTCGCGAACCTTGACGATCTGTCGCGGATCGAGACCGACCGTCGGCTCGTCCAGGATGAGGACCTGCGGCCTGTGGACGAGCGCTGCGGCCAGACCGACGCGCTGCCTGTAGCCCTTGGAGAGGTTCCCGATCGGCTTCTGGGCCACGTCATCGACGAAGCAGGTCGAGAGCGCCTCGCTGACGCGGGCTGTCGTCTCCCGCCGTGGGACGCCGCAGAGCTCGGCCCGGAACTGCACGTATTCCCTCACCCGCATCTCCGGGTAGAGAGCGAGAGTCTCGGGGAGGTAGCCGATGCGGGCCCTCGCCTCCCTGGGCCTGGCGGCGGCGTCGATCCCGTCGACGTTCACCTTTCCCGACCCCGGTTCGAGGAACCCGGCGATCATCCGCATGGTCGTCGTCTTGCCAGCGCCGTTCGGGCCGAGAAAGCCCAGGATCTCCCCGCTCTCGACCCGGAACGACACGTCGTCGACAGCCACCGTTCCATAGAATGACTTGCGGAGCGCTTCAACCTCAAGCATCGTCGTGCAGTCCCTCCGCGGACGGGCAGAGCGCAGCGCACCTCGTGCGCCGCCCCCTACCGACAGAACTCCTGAAATATAGCAGAGGAACCCGCTGTGCCTCTTTCCCCAAGCGCTCGCTCGAAGGCCCTCCTCGGCGTCGTTCTTTGTGTCGTCGTCTGGGGCGTGAACTACCCCGCGACGAAGATCGCCTACCGCGAGTTCTCGCCGCTGGCCTACACCGGCTGGCGCTTCCTCATCGCCGCCGCGCTGATCCTCTGGTGGGCGTGGCGCAACGGCGCTCCGCTGCTTCCACCTCGGGGACTGCGCTTTCAGGGGTTCTTCCTCGCCATGGCCGGGATCGGCCTCTACCAGCCGGTCTTCGCCATCGGGATCGATCGAACGAGCGGATTCGCCGCCGCGCTGATGAACTCGGTGTCGCCTCTCCTCGCGCTCCTCTTCGTCTTCGCGCTCGGATACGAGCGCATCTCCAGCTTCGCCCTCGCCGGGACGGCCGTCGCCTGGTGCGGGGTCGGTGTCTTCCTGGTGGCCGCCCACGGCTCGGTCGACCTCGGCGGCCGGACCGGGAATCTCCTCTGCCTGGCCTCCGCGACCTTCTGGGCGATCTACAGCGTCACGTCCTCCCGCCTCTCGACCCGAATCCCCCACGCCACGGCGCTCGCGACGACCTTCGCGTTCGGGATCCCGGTTCTCCTGGTCTATTGCGCGCCCGCCATGCTCGCGCAGGACTACCGGGGTGTTTCAATTCCAGCCTGGGTCATCCTCGTTCTCTCCGCCGTCTTTCCTCTCTATGCGGCCTTCCGGCTCTGGGCTCATGCGCTCGCCGTCCTCGGCGTGGCCACCACTACGCGGATCGGCGTCCTCGTCCCGGTCGTCGCGGGGATCTCCTCCGCCTTCTGGACGGGGGAACGTTTCTCGGGCGCGAAGGTCGCCTCTGCCGCGGTCGTCCTCGGGGGGCTCGCGCTCGCGCAGCTGAAAGCCTCCGGTGCCGAGCCCCTGCGGGCCTCCCGCTAGCTAGCGAGGGCGGGGCGTGGGCTTCGGCTTTGTCTTCCGTTTCGGCGCCGCCTTCGACGATGCTTTCGGAGCCCGCTTCCCGGCCGGTTTCGGAGACGGTTTCAGCACCGGCCCCGGCGTCGGCGTCGGCGAAGTAGCCTTCGCCAGGGTGGGGACGGGTCTGCCTCCTTGCGGCCACGGCCCGGAGATCTCCGGCCAGGGTCCAGCACGCTCACGTGCGGGCGGCCCGGTGGCCGGGACGACCGTCGGACGCCCGGAACCGGATGGCGAGTGCGGCTCTCCGGGCACGGAGGGGCCCGCTTCCGCCTGCGCGGCATCGCTGCCTCCGAAGAAGGCGACGAGCCCTTCTGCCAGCGTCTCGGCGGCCCGCTGTCGGAACGCCCGGGTGAGCGTCAGCTCGCGGTCCTCCTCGTTCGACAGGTTCGACAGCTCGAAGAGAACGCGGTTCGGAATCTTGTTGTAGCGAAGGACCGCCGGCACCCACTCGCGGCCCGACCGGATGACGTGCGTCCTCACCGGCCGGAACTGATGAACGGGAAGGTCCCGGCGCCGGAACGCGCCGATCAGCTTCTCGGCCAGCGAGGTCGAGGCCCCCTCCGCGAGCACGCGGTCCTTCTTCGTGAACGAGACGACCGGCTCGTCGCGCACCTCCCGGAAGGTGCGGTAGAACGGCGTCGCGCGGCCGTAGCTGTCTCGCAGGAACCGCTCGCCCGGGACGTACGCCATCGCGCCCCGCACCGAGGGGTGGAGCGAGTCGGCGTGGAGGGACAGGAAGACGGTCTTCTCGGGAGGAATCGGCTTTCCACCGGGGCCTGGGCGTCTCAGGATGGCGTTCGCGAGGTACCAGCGGAGGTTGACTCCCGCCGTCGGGTCCTTCAGCGTGTAGGGGGGATCGGTCAGGAGAACGCGCGTCTTACGGTCCGGGAGCCGGTCGCGGTCGGGAATCTCCCATCCGAGCCCCGTCTCGCGCGTCATCATGACGACCTCCGCACGCGTCGTTTCGAGGAGGACCCTCCGCAGGCGCGAGGCGACGTCGTAAACATAGGTCGACTCCCAGACGCCGTGGTGGAGAGTGCCCGTGTCGCGACCCCCGTGCCCCGCGTCGATGACGACGCGCACACCGGCGAGGCCCCGGGCCCTGGCGGGGGTGGCGAAGAGGGCCGCCTCGGCCCGCTCCTTCTCCCGCGCGGCGGTCTTGGGGTCGTCCGGCGGGAGGTATTCCTCGGCGAGGAGCTCGAGCGGGATCTTCACGGGAAACCCGACGGGAATCGCGTGGACGTCGTCGATGCCGGACCTCAGCGCGATGTCCAGAGCGAGCTGGATGACGTCCTCGGCGTGGAGCCGTCCGGTGAATCGGACGACGACGGCGGAATAGAGCGCCTCTTTTCTCCTGAGACGGTAGACGGCGTACTTCCCCTTCGCGTCGGACCCGTATTCGAGGCGCGGCGGCTCTTCGTCGGGAATCGGCTCCGCGTCCCGGAAGGGCGCCAGGAGGTACTCGACCGGAATCTTCACGAGAGTCCCGCGCGTCGCCGAGGTACCGGTCAGCCCGTTCAGCTCCGCGAGCCGGACCGCGAGACGCTCGTCGCCCGTGAACCAGGAGGCGATCGAGGTGAGGGGTTCGGTGCCCACGGCGACGTGGAGCCAGCCGATCGTCGCGCGAGCATCCGAGGGGAACAGCGCGCGAACGGCGGGGAGCCGCGGCTCCTCCGGGGGGGCCCCGTAGGGGGGGAGGATCGTCCGCGCCCCCGGCGGGGGCGGCGGGGGGGGGGGGAGCCTCGCGGGG
>DIAY01000124.1:0-9519 GCA_002414905.1 Holophagales bacterium UBA5066
TCCCGGATCGACTTCACGAGCGCGTTCGAGCCACGGGGGATGACGAGGTCGACGAGATCGTCGAGAGCGAGGAGCGCGTCGACCGACTCGCGGTCGGGAACCGACTGGACGGCGTCCCCGGGCAGTCCGGCCGCTAAGAGACCCGCCTGGATCGCCGCGACGAGCGCCGCCGTGCTCCGCGCCGCCTCGCGGCCTCCCTTCAGGATCACGGCGTTCCCCGACTTGACCGCAAGGGCCGAGATCTGCGTCACGGCGTCGGGACGCGCCTCGAAGACGGCCGCCAGGACTCCGAGCGGGCAGGAGACCTTCGAAAGGACGAGGCCGTCGTCGAGGAGGGTTCGAGTCAGGACGCGGCCGGTCGGGTCCGCGAGCGCCGCCACACCGCGGACTCCCTCGATCATCCCGGTGAGCTTCATCCCGTCGAGACGAAGACGCGAAAGCAGCGCCCCGGACATCTCGCCCCGGGCCACGAGGGGACTGGCGTCGGCCACGTCGGCGGCGTTCGCCTCCAGGATCAGGCCGGCGTCGGTCTCGAGCCTCACGGCGATCGCCTCGAGGGCGGCGTTTTTCGTGGCTGGCGGGAGCGTGGAGAGGCGGCGAGAGGCGGCCTTCGCGCTCTCGGCGACCATCCGGACGCCGGTGCTCATCCTGCCTCCTCCACATTCAGGACGACGTTGTTCCGCGTCACGAGCGCGTCGTAGCCTTTCGGGGCTCCCCCCGTCGCCTCGTCCGAGCGATGGCCGACGAGCTTCTCGGCGTCCGCGCGGCCATAGTTGACCTGCCCGCGGGCCACCTCCGCCCCGTCGCTCCCGAGGATTCTCACCACGTCCCCCTTTACGAATTCCCCCTCCAGGGCCGTTACGCCGGCGGGAAGGAGCGAAGCCTTCCCGGAGACGAGCGCCGCGCGGGCGCCGTCGTTGACGCGGATCGCGCCGGACGGCAGGGCCGCCCAGGCGATCCAGCGCCGTTTCCCCGTGAGAGTGTGCTTCGGGAGGAAGAGGGTCCCGGCGTCGGCCCCGGAAAGGACCTCCTCGAGTACGCCGGGCCGGCGCCCGCTCGCGACGATCGCGAGGGCGCCGGAGGCGGTTGCGATGGCGGCAGCCTCGAGCTTCGTCGCCATGCCGCCTCGTCCCCGGGCTCCGGCCCCTTCGGCCAGAGCGCGGATCCCGGCGTTCACTTCCGCCACGACCGGAATGCGCCGCGCCGAACGGTTCCGGGCGGGGTTGGCGGTGTGGAGGCCATCGACATCGGAGAGGATGACGAGGAGATCCGCGCCGACCTTGCTCGCCACGAGTGCCGAGAGCCGGTCGTTGTCGCCGAAGACGTGGCCCGCCGAAGACTCCAGCTCGGCCGTCCCCACGGTGTCGTTCTCGTTCAGGACCGGGACGGCGCCAAGGGAGAGGAGCTCCTCGAGCGTGGCCCGAAGGGCGAGGTAGCGGCCGCGACTCGAGAAGTCGTCCTCGGTCAGGAGGACCTGCGCCGCGGTGACGCCGACTCTCTCGAAGGCCTCGGACCAGATCGACATGAGCCGTCCCTGGCCGATCGCCGCGCAGGCCTGCTTGAGGGCGAGCGTCTTCGGCCTTCCCGGCAGGCCCAGCCGCTTCGCCCCGAGGCCGACGGCCCCGGACGAGACGACCACCACCTCCCGCCCCTTCCGCCGCTCCCCGGCGATCGTCTCGATCAGGCCGTAGAGCCGCCCCAGTGCGAGGCCGCCGTCATCGCTCATCACGACGTTCGTCCCCAGCTTTACGACCACCCTGCGGGCGGCAGAGACGCGTGCGCGGGCCGCGGCGACCCGGGCCGCTGGAAACTCGATCTCAGGACTCATGGCGGAATCGTAGCTCCCCGGCGCCGAACCGGACGAGGGACGGTTCCGTTCCCCCCTTCCGGCCTAGAATGCCTGCCGGGCGCCGCGGCGCCCGAACTCACCAGGAGGAAGAGATGAAGATCCTGATCGCCGACGCCTTCGATGACTCCCTCCCCGACCGCCTCGCGGCTTTCGGCGAGGTCACGACGGACCCGGCGAAGTCTGCCGAGGCGGAGATCCTTCTCGTTCGGTCGAAGACGAAGGTTACGAAAGAGTACCTCGCGGCCGCCCCGAACCTGAAACTCATCATCCGGGGCGGCGTAGGCCTCGACAACATCGACGTCGAAACGGCCCGCTCGAAGGGAATCGAGGTCAAGAACACCCCCCGCGCCTCGTCCGTCGCCGTCGCGGAGCTGACGGTCGCGCTGATGCTCGCCGTTCCGAACCGGATCATCGAGGGGCACAACGGCATCAAGGACGGGAAGTTCCTGAAGAAGGAGCTGAAGCGGACCGAGCTCTACGGCAAGACGCTCGGCCTTCTCGGAGCCGGCCTCATCGGGACCGAGGTCGCCCGCCGCGCCATCGCCTTCGGGATGCACGTCGTGGCGCACGACCACTACATCTCCAACCACGCCCTCGCCGACATGGTCGAGGACGACGACGAGCTCTTCGCCGTCTCCGACTTCATCTCGATCCACCTGCCGCTCACCCCCGAGACGAAGGGGATGATCAACAAGAACGCGATCGCGAAGATGAAGGACGGAGTCGTCATCGTCAACACCGCCCGTGGCAAGGTCGTCGTCGAGCAGGACATCGCCGATGCGCTGGAGACCGGGAAGATCCGCGCCTACGCGACCGACGTCTTCTACAGCGATCCGCCCGACCCGTCGTGCCCGCTGCTCACCGCCCCGAACGTCATCATGACGCCGCACATCGGCGGCTCCTCGAAGGAGAACCTCCTCCGGATCGGAGACAACGTCATCGACATCATGAAGAAGTGGAAGCGCTGACGGCACGATCCTTCTCGCGTGTCCTGGTCGGGACGGCGGCCCTTCTCGGGGCCGCCGTCGCCGTTTCGGCGCCTCCCCGCCTCCTCGTCGAGGCACCTCCCGAACTCGCCGCGTACGCGCGGGAGGTGGATCGGCTCGACTCGAAGGTCTTCGTTCCGGCGATGGAGCTGACGGGTCTCTGGGAGCCGGGCGACGTTCGGGTGCTCATCACTCCGGAGGGAAGCCCGCTCGCACGGCGCGCTCCCGCCTGGGCCGTCGCGTACGCCGACCCGCCTGCGGGGGCGGTCGTCCTGATACCGACCCGGACCCCGGCCTGGCCGGACGACGGCCTCCCGGACGTCGTGAGGCACGAAGTGGCCCACGTCCTGACGTTCCGGGCCGCAGGCGGGCGGATGACCCCGCGCTGGTTCGACGAGGGTCTCGCGATGGCCGCGGGGCGCGAGCGACTGATCGAGGACGACGTCCGCGAGGCCCTCGCCATCCTGATCGGGCCGCGCCTGAGGTTTGCGCAGGTGGACACCCTCTTCCAGGGTGGCCGCGGCGACGCGAACCGGGCGTACTCACTTTCCTCCGCATTCTTCGGGGATCTCCTCGCCCGCCACGGGACGAACTTCCCGCAGCGGGTCCTGCGCAGGATGGCCGAGGGCCAGCCTTTCGAGGAGGCTTTTCGCAGCGCCACGGGCCTCGCCTTCCGCGACGAGACGTCCGTCTTCTGGACGTCTCGTCGAAGCCCGGAACGCTGGCTGCCCATCCTGACGTCGACGGCCGCCGTGTGGCTCGCGATCGTCCTCCTCGCGGCCTGGGCGGTGCAGGTCGCCCGGGGAAGGCGCGCCGCGCGACTCGCGGCCTGGGAAATCGAGGAGCGGGCTGCGTTACGGGACGAACCGCTCGAGCCCGGACTTCCCGAGAACGACGACCTCGGGGACCCGCCTCTCGTCCACTGACGGGTCGAAAGCCACCCGGCGCCACCCCCGGATCACCGCCCGTCGAGGAAGACCCAGGCCCAGTTCACGGCGACCGCGGTCACCAGCCCGACCCGAGCTGCGACGGAGAGCGTTCGCGGTTCGGGGACACCACGGCCCGAGAAAGCCCATACGGCCGCCACGAAGCCTCCGGCCACGAACAGCAGCGCCGCCAACGAGAAGAGCGGGTTCGAGACGAACGCGGTGGACAGGTCGAGCCGGGTGAGGGCGAGTGCCGCCCGTCCGCTCCCGCACGCCGGACAGGGAATGCCCGCGAGGGCCTTCATCGGGCAGGGCAGGAGCGCCGAAGCGAACCGGGAGACGAGGCCCGGTGCTGCCAGGCCGAGAGCGGCCGCCGAGAGGGCGGCCGCTCCCCAGAGAAAACCGAGCTGCACTGCGGCCCGACGCTCGGGGAGACCGGCCGCCGTCTCACCGGCTTCCATCGTGCCGTCAGTGACCCGCGAAGGCCGCCGCGAGACCTCCGATCACGAGTGCCGCGACGACACCGATGCAGAGGCAGCAGAACAGAAGCGGAATCAGGATCCCTGCGATCGCCTTGCCCTGCGTCGTCCGGTGCATCCGGACGGCCCCCATCACCATCAGGATCAGACCCCAGACGACCGCAGCGAGACCTCCGACGAACGGGATGATGTTCGCAAGGTTGGAAACGGAAGAATAGGCGACCGTCCGGAACGTCCCCTCGAAGCCCGAGGTCGAGTCTTTCGTCGCTCCCACGATCAGGAAGCTGACGTGGTAGATCGCCGCGCCCACGAAGAGCCCGATGAGGACGAAGATCGGAGCGAGACCGACCTGGATCAGGAGAACGCTGGCGTTCGTCGCCATCGCTCCCCCGAGCTTCTCCTTCATCTCCGGCGGGAGGAACGCCGTCCAGGCCTGTCCGAAAAGCCCGCTCCAGACGCTGGAGACGGCGATGCCGATCCACGAGACGAGGATCGCAAAGATGAGCGGCTCGGCGTAGTCGCCCTTCTCCTTCGTCCGTCGCCACGCGTCGGCGGGATTCGTGATGAAGAGCTTGATCGTCTCGAGGAACGCGTTGAAGAACCCCAGCTCCGACCGCCGCTCCCAGGGAAGGCTCTCCCGCGGGGAGTCGCTGTACGGCGGCGGGACCCACCCGCCGCCGGCCGGAGGAGGCGCAGGCGGAAGCGGAGGCATGGGCGGAAGCGGAGGGATGCCCGGGGTATCGCTCGACATGTCGTGCTCCTTTGAACGTCAAGGGGTCAGGTCTTGATTTTCTACTCTACGACCCGGGAGTGCGGCGCTTCGCCCGCTCAGGCCCCGAGCCGGTGGATCTCGTCGTTCTCCACGATTCGCACGCCCGTGAGTATGCCTTCAGCCACCGCAGCCATCGCGGCGGCGACCACCTCCGCCGGAACCGGCTTCCAGCGCGAGAGCGGCCCGGCCATCGCCCACGAGACGAGACCCGATGCGACGATCGCCACGCGCTCGGCGGGCCGGCTTTCCGACCGTTCGCCGACGAGCAGCGACGGTCGGAAGAGGGCGACCCCGTCGAAGCCGGCGGACTTCACCGCCTCCTCCGCCTCGCCCTTCGTCCGGTTATAGAAGACCTTCGACCGCGGGTCCGCCCCGAGGGCGCTCACGAGGAGGAAGCGGGTCGCCCCGGCGCGGCGCGCGAGTCGCGCAAAGGCGGCCACGGCCTCGACGTCGACTGCGCGGAACGCGGCCTCGGAGCCAGCCTTCGCGATCGTCGTTCCGAGCGCGCAGAACGCCGTCCGAGCACGCGGCACCGCAAGGCCGTCGAGCCGCCCGAAATCCGCCACGACCTCTTTGACCCGTCCGCTCCCGATTCCGAGCGGCCGCCGCACGACGGCCACCACTCCCGGCCCTGCTTCGTCGTCGAGCAGCCGCCGCACCAGCGCCCTGCCCACCAGCCCGCTCGCGCCGGCGACCAGGAACGGGGTCAGGTCTTGATTTTCCATTATGGTGAACCGGTCATCGCCGCCCGGTACGTCTCGAGATCCCGAGCGCTGAACGTGACGGCCTTCACGGTCTTCACGTTTGTGGCCGTGGCGAGGAAGGCCCGGATCTCACGAACCGCGATGCGGCAGGCCCGTTCGATCGGGAAGCCGTAGATCCCGGTCGAGATCGAAGGAAACGCGACGCTCGCCAGGCCGGCCTCCTCGGCAAGCCGCAGCGATTCCCGGTAGCAGCTCGCCAGGGTCTCGTCCTCCCCTGCGAGGCCGCCGCCCCAGATCGGGCCGACGGTGTGAATGACGTGTCGGGCAGGGAGCCGGTACCCCTTCGTCATTCGCGCACTTCCCGGCGGACAGCCACCGAGCCTGCGGCATTCTTCGAGCAGGCCGGGCCCGGCCGCACGGTGAATCGCGCCGTCGACACCGCCCCCACCCAGGAGAGACGAGTTCGCGGCGTTCACGATCGCGTCCACCCCCTCGCACGTGAGGTCGCCCTGGACGACGACGAGGCCCCGCCCCGCCGAGCCGCCGTCGCCGGCCGCAGTCGCTGCGCCGGCCGCGCCCATCAGAGCCTCTCGACGAGCGCCGCCAGCTTCGCGTCCTGGCTGGCGAGAGCCTCGCCCCGCCGTACCAGGACCGAGGCCTGCGCGATGCCGACGCCGAGGAGTCCGGCGATGGCGCTGAGCGGCGCACGCGACCGGGAGCGCACGGCCCAGGCGAGCAGCGCCCGATCGGCGAGGTGCTTGCGCGGAGCACCGGCCATTTCCTCGAGCGGAACCCTTCGCGCCGCAACGAAGGCCGCCGCGACCTCGTCGAAAGCCCTCGTCACCGGCTCGCGCTGGGCCCGCGGCACTTCTTTCGTCACGACCTTCCGGGTCGCCTTCCGTCCCGCCTCCCGCACGAATCCCTCGGACCCGAGGAACACCTGCCCTCGAAGCTGGCTCCACGGGTCGTAGCCCGAGTCCGTCCCCTCCGCCACGAAGGTGACGTAGCGCCGCCGGGCCTCCGCCGGCCTGCGGCCGAACTGCTCGAGCGTCCACCCGGTTTCGAGCCACTCCGGCCCCTCGGCGAGACCTGCCGTGGCCTTGTAGTTCGACCAGGGCCAGGAAGCCGCCGACCGGGCGAGCCCGGCTCTCACCGGGTTCAGAACGACATAGCGTGCGACCTCCAGCAGGTGAGCATCCCTCTCGACGAGGATCGCCTTGAAACGCCCCTCGAAGAGGTGCCCCGTCCGGCCGTGGCGCCGGTTGAAGCGTTGTGTCGTCACCCCGTTCAGGTCGCGCATCCCACGCGAGAGGGTCGGCTCGGGCGTCTCGACGAGGAGGTGGTAGTGGTTCCCCATGAGGACGTAGGCGTGAAGACGCCAGCCGTAGAGGGACACCGTCCGTCCCAGGACCGAGAGGAACTCCTCGCGGTCCACGTCGTCGCGGAACACCTCGCCGCGTTCGTTCCCGCGCGCGGTGACATGCCAGATG
This sequence comes from Holophagales bacterium UBA5066, assembly GCA_002414905.1. GTDB lineage: Bacteria > Acidobacteriota > Thermoanaerobaculia > UBA5066 > UBA5066 > UBA5066. The sequence continues at coordinate 7,207 of DIAY01000124.1, forward strand.
GCGCCGGAATGCTCGAGCCTCAGGGGTCGTGCCATATGCGGATTCTACAATGGAAAATCAAGACCTGACCCCAATCTCTGGAGCAGGGTCTCGAGCTCGGCGGGAACCGAGGTGAATCGGAGATGGGTCAGGCCGGGAGGGCCGTCAGGGACCGGGAGGGCCTTGGCGTAGAGATCGCCGGGGAGGAGCCCTCCACCGCCGAGGATGCGGACCTTGAGGTCGGAGAGGGCTTCGACGGTGGCGTCGGACCGGAGGGTCGCACCGCAGCGCGAGAGGGCGACGATCTCGGCCGGCTCCTCGTCGCGCCCGATCCGCTTCCCCTCGAGCACGGTGAAGACGATCTTCAGCGACGGGTCGACCGGCCAGAGCGTCTCGGCCGCGCGATCCAGGTGGAGGTCGGAATTCTCTTCGAGGCCGAGAAGGTCATGGACCCGGATCGGCTCGGGGAAGCCCTTCGCCCTCACGGAGAGCGAGCCGCCCGTGACCACCCCGGCACCGGCCTCGTCCAGAGTCCGCTCGGAGATGAGGATCTGGCCTCCGCAGGTGTAGCTCTCGATGCGGGCCGTGAGATTCACATGCCCCCCGACTGCGCCGTACTTGGCCCTCTTCTCCGATCCGATGTTCCCGACGACGACGTCCCCGGTGTGGACCGCGATCCCCATCTCGACGGCGGCGAGCCCTTCGGCGAGGTTCCGGCGATTGACGCGTTCCATCCCCTTCTGCATCGCGAGGGCGCACGCGACCGCCCGGCGGGCGTCGTCGGGGCGCGTCACGGGCGCCCCGAAGAAGCCGAGGACCGAGTCCCCGATGAACTCGTCGATCGTCCCGTCGTGGGCGAGGATGACCTCGGCCATCGTCCCGAGGTAGTTGTTGATGACCCTCACGACCTGTTCCGGCGCAAGCCGCTCGGCCATCGCCGAGAATCCCCGGAGGTCGGACATGAGCATGGTCACTTTCCGCTTCTCTCCTCCGAGGCGCAGCCCGTCGGGCGACTCGAGGATCTCCGCGACGACAGCGTCGGAGAGGTAGCGCCCGAACGTCTCCTGGATGAAACGGTTCCTCACCTTGAGCTGCTCGGCCAGCGCCTCGATCTCGACGACGTGCGCCGCAACGACGTCGTGGAGGCGCTTGGCCGCGAGCGACGATTTCAGTCGCGCCCGCAGCAGGACCGGGTCGAACGGCTTCGGGAGGAAGTCGGTTGCCCCCATCTCGATACAGCGGACGATGCTCTCCATCTCCTCGAGGGCCGAGACGATGATCACCGGAAGGGAACGGAGCCGGCCATCCTCCTTCATCGTGCGAAGGACCTCGAACCCGTCGAGAACCGGCATGACGAGATCGAGCAGGACGACGTCGTATTCCCCGGTCTTCACGGCCCGAAGCGCCTCGCGCCCGTCGCACGCCACGCCCGACGCATAGCCCTGCGCCTCGAGGCTGCCGACGAGGATCGCCCGGTTCACGGGATCGTCGTCGACGACGAGAACCCTCCCCGCGTGGGTGATCAGGAGATCCTCCGTCCGACCATCCGGTCCTCCTCGTCCGAAAAGGCGACGGTCGCGCACCTCGCGTTCCGCCTCGCACGTGCCGCGCTTCGACGATTCTAGGCCCGTCGCTGCGAAAGCCGCCAGCGAGCGCACGGGCCCGTTCGGCCGGACTAAACTCGCCCGACGTGCGAATCGGCGAGCTCTTCGGCCCAGACGTCCTCGAGATCGTCCGTGACGATCCGGCGGCGCTGCGAGAGGGACTGCGCGAATTCCACCCGGCCGACGTGGCCGATCTCCTCGCGGCAATTCCGAGGGAAGACCGGATCCCCGTGCTGGAGCATCTCCACGAAGACCAGCTCGGCGGGGTCCTCTCCTACCTCGGAGGCGGCGTCCTCCGGATGGCGCTCACGCGCCTCCCGCCGTCGAGGATCGCCCAGGCCCTCGACTCGCTCGAGCCCGACGACTCGGCCCGCCTCCTCTCCTTCCTCTCGGAAGAGCGCCGCCTCCCGGTCCTGAGCCGGATGTCGGCGAAAGACGCCGCGGCCGCGCGCGGCCTTCTCGCCTGGGAGCCGGGTACCGCGGGCCGTCTCATGACCGACCGCTTCGTGAGGGTCGGCCCCGACTGGACGGTCGCCGAAACGATGGCGCACCTGAGGAAGATCGACCCCGAGGTCGCCACCGTGGCCGACCTCTACGCGGTGAGCGAGACGGGACGCCTCGTCGGCGTCACGTCGCTCCGCAAGCTCCTTCCCGCCGAGCCGGAGAGGAGGGTCTGGGAGCTGATGACGCACGACGTCATCTCCGTCTCCCCGAACACACCGCAGGAGGA
>DIAY01000124.1:9767-16729 GCA_002414905.1 Holophagales bacterium UBA5066
ATGGGTGCGGTCGCCGCGCCGAGCGATCCCGACGAGAGACACGAGTTCGACTACTTCGGCGCGCCCCTGATCCGCGTCGTGAGGAGCCGCCTCGGCTGGCTCCTCCTCCTCTTCATCGGAGGGACGCTGACCGGCTCGGTCCTGCAGCACTTCGAGGGAGAACTGTCGAAGGTCGTCGCCCTCTCGTTCTTCATTCCGCTCATCATCGGCACCGGGGGAAACGCCGGGAGCCAGACCGTCTCCACCATCATTCGTGCGATGGCCCTCAAGCAGGTCCACGTGAAGGACGCCCTCCGCGTCGCCCTCCGGGAGATGAGCTCCGGCCTGATCCTGGGAGGCATCCTCTGCGGCGTCGCCATCGCGCGGGTCTCCCTCTGGGGCGTCGGTCCCAGTCTCGCGCTGACGGTAGGATTGACCATCCTGGCGGTCTGCATCTGGGCGAATGTCATGGGCGCCCTCGTCCCGCTCCTGGCCGAGAAGTTTCACTTCGACCCGACCGTCGCCTCGGCTCCCCTCATCGCGACCCTCGTCGACGCGACGGGCCTCGCGATCTACATGGCCATCGCCAAGGCGGTCCTGAAAGAGATCTGAGGCAGGCCAGAACGTGCAACCGCCGCCGGGCAAGCCGGCGGCGGCGGGAACCGGGACGGAACCGGCGAGGGCGAGCCTACCGGCTGCCGCCCTTCTTCTTCATCATCTCCTCGATCATCTTCCGCTGCTCCGGGCTCATGTTCTTCATGGCGTCGTCCATCTGCTTCTGCTGCTCGGGAGACATCATCGTCCCCATGATGCTCGTCTCTTTGTAGCCAACAGGCACCTCGAACGTCGAGGCCGGGAGAGGCCGCTTCTCGGCCTTCACCAGCTCCCACGTCATGGACGCCTCGGGCTTGCCCTTCTCGCGCATGACCATCCGGATCGGCATCCCCTCGAGACCGTTGGCCTTCAGCGCGATCTCGAGACCCTGCCCTCCCCCTCCGCGACGACCGGAGTTGAACATCGAGGCGGGCCCGAGGATCTCCTTCGAGATGCAGACCTCGTTCTCCGACGTGCCGCCTTCCTGGGTCACGAGCGCCTTCTGGCACGCGAAGCCGGCGACGCTGTCGGCGCCGAGACGCTTCACCGTCCACTTCTTGTCCTGTTCCGACTTGGGAAGGCTCTTCTGCATCTCATTCACGTCGATCCGCGCGTAGCTCTTCTGCGCGTCATTGATCATGTAGGAGATGCCGGGCTCGGTCGTACGGGTCAGCACGACCATCTTCATGCCGCCGCCCTGAGCCTGCTTCAGCTGGGCGTTGGACATCTCGATCTGCATCCGCGCCCCCGCCTTGCCGACGAGCGCCTTCGACGAACCTTCGATCTCCTTCCCGCTGATCTTCATGTCCAGGACACCTTCCCATTGCGCGGTGGCCGAGAGCGGGAGGACGAGAAGAGCAACGAGGGAAAGCTGGTGGAATCTGTTCACGGGAATCTCCTTTCGCGGGTGCGAGGTTTGCTGTCGGAACGAGGTGGAAGTCTACTCCGCACACTGCGGGAGGCACGTGATCGCGGGCACCCTGCGGCACGGACCGGATGCCCGCGCCGGGGCCGCCTTCGCGCAGAATGCGCGCATGCCCAGCCGCGTGCCGGACGAGCCGAAAACCTACGACGCTTCCTATTACGACCGCTGGTACCACGACCCGCGGACCCGCGTCACCGCACGGACGCTCGTCCGCCGTAAGGCGGCGCTCGCCGTGGCGGCGACCGAGCAGCTCCTCGAGCACCCCGTCCGCAACGTCCTCGACGTCGGCTGCGGCGAGGCGCCGTGGCGAGGCGCTCTCCGCGCTCTCCGCCCGCGCCTGGCCTACACCGGCGTGGACCCCAGCGCCTGGGCGGCCAGGCGCTGGGGTCCCACGCGGGGCGTCCTCCACGGTGGCCTCACGGATCTCGAGCGGCTCCCCCTGCGTGGGCCGTTCGACCTCGTCGTCTGCTCCGACGTCCTCCACTACGTTTCCGACGCCGAGGTGCGCCGGGGTGTCGCCGCGATGGCCGCGCTCGCCCGCGGCCTGGTCTGGCTCGAGGCGTTCACCTCGGAGGACGACTTCGAAGGAGACGTGGAGGGCTTCCGGCCGCGCCCGGCGCGCTGGTACCGCGCCGCCTTTCGACGGGCCGGCCTCGTCCCGCTCGGCCTCTGGCTCCATGCCTCCCCTGCCGTCGAGCACAGGGTCGCCGCCCTGGAGCGGGGAGGCTGATCAGATTGCTCGCGGCCTCACGGCGAACGCGCTGCGTGCGGCGGTACGCACGGCCTCGACCATGCTGACTGCGCTCGCGCGGCCGGTCCCGGCGATGTCGAAGGCCGTGCCGTGGTCCACCGAGGTCCGCAGGAACGGCAGGCCGCAGGTGATCGAGACCGTCCGCTCGAAGTCGTACATCTTGGCGGCGATGTGTCCCTGGTCGTGGTACAGCGAAAGGACGGCGTCGAAGCGCCCTTCGGCCGCGTGCCAGAAGACCGAGTCGGCCGGGAGCGGGCCGTACGCGTCGATGCCCGCGGCGCGCGCCGCCGCTACGGCCGGGGCGAGCTCGCGCTCCTCCTCGTCGCCGAAGAGACCGTGCTCGCCGCCGTGGGGGTTGAGAGCGGCAACGGCGAGGCGCGGCGCCGGAACACCCAGTGTCTGCAGGGCCGTGGCGGCGCGCCGGAGGACGTCCAGAGTCCGTTCCGCCGTGATGTGACGGATCGCTTCGGCGAGCGGAAGGTGGCGCGTGAGGAAGAAGATCCTCAGCCCTTTCACCTCGAACAGAGTGAGCGGATCGGTCGTCCCGGTCCTCTCGCCGAAGATCTCGGTGTGGCCGATCTGGGACACGCCGGCCGCCCGGAACGCCTCCTTGTTGACCGGCGCGGTCGCGACGGCATCGACCTCGCCGGCGAGGGCGAGGTCGATGGCGACGCGGATCGATTCGAAGGCCGCGCGGCCGGCCGCTGCCTGGATGCGCCCCCACTCGATCCCGTCGACACCGTACGCCGGCACGTCGACGACCTCGGCGAAGCCGGGCTTGCCCGTCGCCGTGCCGGGCCGGCCGATCGGCACGACGTCGAGAGAGACGCCGGTCGTGCCGAGGGCCCTCTCGACGATGCGGCGGTCGCCGACCACGACGGGGATGCAGACGTCCTGGAGCCCTCCCACGGCGAGGGCCCGGACGACGATCTCCGGGCCGATCGAGGCCGGGTCTCCGAGAGTGATGGCGACGACGGGACGAGAAAGAGGCATCAGATTCGCTTTCCGGTAAATGATCCCATGCCTGTGCCACTCTGACCGAACGCCGCCCCGCTCGAGGTGAGAATGCGAACGACCGCCCTGCCGATCCTCCTCGTCTCGCTTTTCGCGCTGCCCACGCCCGCCGACGAGCTCGAGACACGCGTCGCGACGATGGCCCGCGTCGGCGGGGCCTGGTCGCCAAGCTTCTCTCCCGACGGCTCGCGCCTCGCCTTCGTCTCGGACCTGTCGGGACAGCCGCAGGTCTGGACGATCCCGACGGCCGGCGGTTTCCCGGAGCTCGTCACGCCGCTGGAGGACCCCGTCGGGCAGGTGAGCTGGTCGCCCGCCGGGGCCCTTCTCGCCTTCAGCGTCGCGCCCGGCGGAGGGATGAACGGGCAGGTCTGGATTTCGCAACCGGACGGCGCCGGCCTTCGCCTTCTGACGGCCGGAGGCCGGGAGACGAATCGCCTTTCGGGCTTCACCCGCGACGCCTCGCGCCTGCTCCTGGCGTCCAACGACCGAAGCGGCGCGACCATCGACGCCTACCTCCTCGACCCTCTCACCGGGGAGCCCTCCGCGCGCACGACCGCTCCCGGCAGCCACGCCTACACGGACGTCTCCTGCGATGGCCGCTTCGCCCTCCTCTCCAGGCTCATGCAGCGGGGAGACAACGACTTCCTCCTCGTCGACCTCGCAACGGGCGCGGAGCTCCTCCTGACGCCCCACGAGCGGCCGGCGAGCTTCGGTGGCGGCGTCTTCTCGCCCGACGGCCGGACGGTCTGGCTCTCCTCGAACGCCGGCCGGGACCTCGCGGCCTTCGCCCGGATCCGCCTCGGTCCGAACGGCCGGCCCGGCCCGATCGAGATCGTCGCCTCGCGCAATGACGCCGAGCTTTCCGATTTCGAGGTCGACGAGGCGGGTCTCACGGCCGTTCTCTCCTGGAACGTTGCGGGCCGGACCGAGCTCGCCTTCGTCGACCTCGGCAGCGGCCGCAGCCACCCGGGGCCCGCCCTTCCCTCCGAGATCGCGTCGGGGCTCGTCTTCTCCCCCGACGGGACGAAGCTCGCGATGGTCCTCTCGGGCTCGACGGCTCCGAGGGACGTCTGGGTCTACGACCGCACAAAGGCCTCGCTGCGCCAGCTGACGCGGAGCCCTCACGCCGGTATCGACCTCGCCTCCCTCGTCAGGCCTTCGCTCGTCAACTTTCCCGGACGGGACGGCCTGCCGCTCTCGGGCTGGCTCTACCGGCCTTCCGGCGCCTCCGGCCCCGGGCCGCTCGTCCTCTCGTTCCACGGCGGGCCGGAGGGACAGGAACGGCCCTCGTTCCGTTCCGACTATCAGGCCCTCGTGTCGCAGGGAATCTCCGTCCTCGCCCCGAACGTGAGGGGCTCATCCGGCTTCGGCAAGCGATTCGTGAACCTCGACAACGGCGCCCTCAGAAAGGGGGCGGTCGAGGACATCGCCGCCTGCGTCGACTATGTCGTGAGGGCGGGGCTGGCCGATCCGAAACGGATCGGGATCACCGGCGGCTCCTACGGCGGCTACATGACGATGGCCGGTCTCGCCACCTTCCCCGACCTCCTGGCTGCCGGCGCGAACCTCTTCGGCATCGTCAACTTCGCCACCTTCTTCCGCAACACCGAGCCCTGGATGGCCGCGATCTCCAGGACCGAGTACGGCGACCCCGAGACCGAGGCTGCCATGCTCCGCGACCTCTCTCCGATCCACCGCCTCGACCGCGTGAAGGCCCCGACGCTCGTCCTGCACGGCGCCAACGACACGAACTGTCCCGTCATCGAGGCCGAGCAGGTCGTCGCGAGCCTGAAGGAGCACGGCGTTCCTGTGAAATACGTCCTCTTCCCCGACGAGGGCCACGGCTGGAGGAAGACCTCGAACCGCATCCGGTCGACGGTCGAGGTGACGCGCTGGTTCGTGAAGTACCTGAAGGAAGGCGTCTAGGGCGCCGCCTCGACGGCCCGCCCGAGCCCCGAGACGCTCTGCTGGAAGAGGCGGCTCCATCGCGACTGGACGAGCGGTGCGAGGAGCCCGACCGGGGCTCCGTGGAAGACCTCCGCATTGACGACGAAGGTCCGCGTCGGCGTCACCGGCGTGAAGCGCCAGACGTGGCAGGAGGTGATGCCCCCCTCCGACTTGCACCACATCACCTCGCGGCCGGCCTTCAGCCGGGTGACGAACTCCTCCGAGCGAATCGTCCCGAGCGGGAATCCGAGAGCGAGGACCTGCTCGAACCCGCCCGCGAGCCGGAACCCGGGCTCACCGAGCCAGCGGGCCCCTGCATGGAGCGGCGTCGACCAGCGCGGCCACTCCTCGATCCGCGAGAAGACCTCCCAGACCTTTTCGACGGGAGCGCCAACACTGCCCGAAGCGACGACGACGAGCGTCTTCCACGACTCCATCGGGACCCCGGCTGCCTCGGCGGCCGAGCGCGCCGCGGCGATCTCCGCCTCGGTCCCGGCGAAGCTCACTCTCAGCGCCGTCATGGCGAAGACCGAAGCGACGAGGAGGAGGACGACGAACGCGAGGAGGCCGACGATCCGGCGCGAATTCCACATCTCGGCGAGTCTAGCCCCGGCCGGGTGCGTCGCCGCGCGTCACTCCGGTGGCAGTGCCTCGGGCGCTGCGCCTTCCGTCTGCGCTTTCCCGCTCCCCGCCAGGAGGACGGCGGCGACGATGGCGGCCCCTCCCGCGAAGGTCACCAGGCCGATCGGCTCGTCGAACGCGAGCCACCCGAGGATCGCGCCGAAGACGACGGTGAGCGGGTTCGCGAGCGTGGCGCGCCCGGCCGGGACCCGCGCGAGGCCCCGCGTCAGGAAGAGCTGGCCGAGCAGCCCGGCCGCGGCGATGAAGACGAGCCAGCCCCACTCCACCAGCGTCGGGACCGAGAGCCCTTCTGCGAGCGCTCCGATCGTGGCGAGCGGGATGGACGTGAGCGGAAACCAGAGGACGATCGTCTCCTCGTACTCGGTCCGTGAGGCGTCGCGAACGGTGACGTAGGCCGTCGCCGAGAAGAGCGCGCCGAGGAGCCCGACGAGGATCGGCGCCAGCGGGCGCGCCGCCGCTGCCGGGTCGAGGCCCCACGGCACGAGCATCGCCACGCCCGAGGCCGCGAGAAGAAAGGCGGGAACGAAGCGCTTCCCGGGCTTCTCCTTCAGGAACCACGCCGCGAGGACCGCCGTGAAAACCGGGTGCACCTGCTGGAGCAGGACGGCCGTCGCGAGAGGCTGACGGGCGACGGACCAGAAGTAGCACGAAAGGGCGAAGTGCCCCAGCGCGCCACGAAGGACGAGAAGGCCCGGTCTCTTCGGCCGCCACGAAAGGCCGCGCCTGCGCAGGAGCCAGAGCATGAAGGCCGCGTTCAGGACTCCGCGGACGAGGATCACCTCCTGCGCAGAGATCCGCCCGCCGAGGAGCTTGGCTCCCGCGGCCATCACGGCGAAGAAGAACGCGGAGAAGGCCATCTCACGCACGATCGGCGATTATCGGCGAGGGCCTCCACAGGGGGCGCCGGTGCGATACTCCACCTCCCTTGGCCCACCTCGTCCTCGCCCTGACGGTCCTCGTCTGGTCGTTCTCGTTCCTGGCGGCGGCGCGCCTGCGGCAGGAGCTCGGTCTCGGGGAGTCCCTCGCGGCGCGGTTCGTCCCGGTGCTCCTCGGAGCCGGCGCATACCTCCTCGCCCGCCGGCCCCTCCGGATTCCGCGCGCGGCGTGGCC
>DIAY01000101.1:0-2407 GCA_002414905.1 Holophagales bacterium UBA5066
CGTCGAGAGGCGCCGTGGCGATCGCGAGCACCTCGCCGAGACCTCCCGCGCCGAGTTCGGCGTCCCGCCCGAAGAGCTGCCTCCCGTCGAACGGGCCGAGGGTGAGAGCGAGCCCGACGACGGGGCTCTCGAGGAGTTCGACGCCGAGAGCAAGCGCCATCGGGAGATGTCGACGCGAGCGCGGAGAGCCGTCGCGAGCGGGTCGCCACGCCGCCTGCCCCGCGCCCTACCGAGGTCGAAGGACCAGGGTCTCCAAGGCCTTGAGTTCACGGGTGACGCAGGCTTCGTTTGGCTGATAGGCGGGTGCTGCGCAAAGGGTGTAGACGCCCGGAGCGAGGGTGGGAAACTCCTTGAGCCGCCAACCCGAGAAATGCCCACGTGCAACGTAACACCCATCGTGGAACAGGATGACGTCCGACGGGGGAGATTCGGGATTGGTGACGATCGTGCCGCCAATGCTGTCGAGTTGAATCGTCTGCTCCTCTGGCCCGACCCGGGCATCCACGATCTTCACCGCGAGCTGGCGCCCGCCATACAGGGTCAGGCACTGGCTCGTCTCGCCGGGGCCTACCTCCGTCCAGTCGAGCCGTCCGGCTTCGTCGGTCCAGCGGAGACGCGTGACCCCTGAGACGGCGCTCGGGCCCGGGCTGATGGCGACGGAGACTCTCGGTATCGGCGCCCCGTCCGGACCCACCACGCGCAGAGCGAGCCTCCGCTTCTTCTTCATCACGAGCCGAACGGGATCGGGGGCCTCACCCTCGACGAGGCGCGCGGCGACGCGCTCGCTCGCCAGGTCAGGCGAATCCGCGCTGAGCACGTACTCTCCCGGAGGCAGACCTCCCGCGCGGAACCGCCCCCCTTCCGCGCTAACCTGCTCAGGCCCACGGACGCCGGGATTGAGGATGAGAACGAAGGCCGGGCGCTCGACGAGCGATCCAGCCTCGTCGACGAGCACGCCGGAGAGGGCCAGGTCGTTCAGGTGGATCTCGACCTCCGCAGAGCCGGACGGCGCTCGAACCACATCGACGTCCACGTCGCGTTTGATCCCGTTCTCCGCGGACGTAATCCGGACTTCCCACCGCCCCAGCCCGGGCAGGACGCCCAGGAACCGGCCCTCCGCGTCCGACTCCATCCTGATCCGCAGGTTCTTCTTGAGGCCAAAGAGCATCTCGGCCCGGAGCGGCTGCTCTCCGAGGAGCAGCTTCCCGGAGACTGGCGCGAGCTCCACTCGGACGGTGTGCTCCACGAGGGGCGCGTCCGCCACGAATCCCGCCTCCTCGAAGTACCAGGCCTCGCCAACGGACGACTTCAGGGAGATCCAGTAGCGCTGACCGGAACGCAGCTCTCGCCACCGCAGCTTGCCTCCCCGAGCGATCCCTGAGCCGATGACGGCGCCAGGCGCAGCTGATGCCGCGTCCCTGATCTCTACCGTCCACGGTTCCCCATTCGGCCCGACGGGAGGATCGACCGAGAGATCCAGCTCCCGGGCCTTGCCGAGGACGAGAGGCTCGTTCAGGAAAGCCTCGAGCGCCTCCTTGACCTCGACGCCCCTCACCGCGCGGGAGTAGCCCGGCTGCACGACCACGAGCTGGTAGTGGCCGGGCTTCACCCCCGCGAGCTGGATGAAGCCCCGTTCCGAGACGGGCGCGGTCGGGCCGCTGGAAAGCGCTTCCGTCTTACCCAGGCTCCGGATGTGCGCCTTCGCTCCCGACGGCTTCCAGCCCGGTTCGTCCGCGGAAACCCACCCCGCCAGAGAGGCGCCCGGAAAGAGAGCGATCGGCCCGAGCCTGACCTCGGCCCCTGGCTGAAGGGCTCTTTCGAATTCATAGTGAGGTACCCGACCGGGCGCCCTGAGGGAGACCCCCCAGTCTCCGGCCGGCACGTCACAGGAAAACGCCTCCGCCTTGTCGGCCACGCAAGAGAGCTTGTCGGTCGTCGGCGGCTTCGCTCCTCCCGGCCTCTCCTCCAGGCGGACCGAGACCTGCGTGGCCAGCCCGGGTTTGAGGGCGCCCGATACGCGGCACGTCCGATTCAGGAGGAGGCGAGCGGACTGACCACTTCCCACGGAGACGGTCGGAGACCAGTAGCCCGCGGCCTGCCCTTCGACGACCCAGACGACTCCGTCGGGTAGCGTCGCCTCCGGGCTCTTCGCTCCAGGTTCGACGCTGACGGGCAGTGTGATCGGTTCCCTGCCCGCGTCGAGCGCTTTCGCGAGCAGGACGACCGAGACCCTCTCGGGTGGCGTCGGCGACAGCTCCAGCCGAATGGAGCTTCCTCGTGCACTGCCCGCAGCCGCGAGAATGACCGAAAGGACGAGGACCGAGCCAACCCTGCTTGTCACGAACTAGCCCGTGTAGTGACAGCTGCCCCAGCCATAGCACTGGCCGTTCTCGTCCTTGCAGACAGC
>DIAY01000101.1:2592-6953 GCA_002414905.1 Holophagales bacterium UBA5066
AACAGACCCCCCCCGCCCCCCCCCCCCGCCGGGTGCCGCCTTTTTTTTGGGGCCCGGGCCCCCCCCCCCCCCCCCGCGAATTGTCAAGTGAACGAAACGTCTTGAAAAGCTGTATCAATTAACACACAACCCAGTTCACTGGACGCTTCCACCACGGCAGGGTTCCTCCGACGACCCTTTCCGACAGTCCCCTGGGACGGGCCGGGACCTCGGGAGTTCGCGTTTCGTTGCCGCATAGCTCGCACGACTCATCCATCTTGCTGCTTCTACGGTTCGCGAGCCCCGCCCGTCGGAGGTACCCACGGTCCTTACGGCACTCTCCGAGGAGACGCAGTTCGTCCTCATCACCCACTCCAAGAGGACGATGGAGACGGCCCAAGCGCTCTCCGGCGTGACGCAGGAAGAGCCGGGGCTCAGCAAGATCGTGAGTGTGCGGTTCGACTGAACTCACGCGACGGGAGGGCGGAGTCCCGCCCTCCCATCGCGAAGCCGGGGCTCAGAAGTCGATCCGCGAGATCGACCACTCCTTCGAGATGTCACGGAACGTCACCGCGTAGGCAGTGCCGTCCGGGCTCGCCGTGAGCTCGCCGATGCGCGTGCCGTCCTCGACCTCTTCGACCTTCCTGGCGTCCTTGCCTTCTGTGTCGTAGAGCGTCAGAAGGAGCCGTCCATGGTCGCGGCGTGGCTCCGCGGGCTCGAGGTCCGCGGGCTCTCCCGAGCCCCTCGTCAGCCACGCCGCCAGGAAGGCCGACTTTCCTTCGGAGACGATCGGCACGATGCCTATCGGCTTCGCGCCACGGAACTGCTCTTCTCCCAGTCGCGGCCAGTGAAGCGGCGCGAGCCAGCCCCCGTGGTCGCCTCGCTGCGAGCTTCCAGCCTTCCTTTTCGCCCTTTCCGCCTTCGAGGCGTAGGGTTGACTTCCCTCGATCCAGACGACTGGGGCACTCGCTCCCTTCCTGAGAAACGGGTATGTGAGTACCACCGTGTTCCGCTTCAGGAAGACTTTCCGCAACTCGTGGGTCATCGCGCTCTCCTCGAAGGAACCGACCATGTTGCCGAGTGCACCGTGTTGCATCGGGCCGAGTTCCCCGTCGCTGTCGAATTGCGCGATACCGTGTCCCACCCGACTGCCCGTCTTCTCCAGGGCCGAGCCCTGTGGCTGCTGAATCGACGCCACAATCCAATCCCGAGTCGGTCCGACAGCGATCGATCCAACCGAAAAGTCGTATCCGACATGCCTGTCGACGTTCCCTTCGTCGTCCATGAACAAGAGCCCGCTTCTTGCGGCCTCCCGCTCTGCCCAGCTCGCGCTTGCGACGAACCTTCCTTTTCCCATTCTCTCGACACACCTGATACTGACGCGCGAGAGCGCCTCAGGGACCGTGACTTTCACCTTTCGCCGCTCCCCCGTCTCGGCGTCGAGAACCCAGAAGGAGCCTTCGGCGCGCCAGGGAACGACGAGGAACTCCCGCCCGTCGGTTCGGATCGTCTCGGGAAGGCCGACCTCCTGAACCGGTATCGACGAGATCACCGGCGTGAACCGGGACGGAATCGAAGCAGGCGGATCGGCCGCCTTCGCAACGGGCAAGGCCAGGATGGCCGTCAGCGTAAGGACGCGGGGGAACGTCACTCTCGACCTCCTCTGTTGAAGCCGTTCGATTCGCATGCAGGTTCTACGGTTCGCGAGGGCCGGGCGTTTGGGGCCGTTGCGAGGACGCCCTGGCCGAGAAGCACTTTCGTCCGCTGCGGCTTGACTCCGGGTCGGCGGTGGGTCGGCGGTCCTCCAGGAGAGTCTGGACAGACGAGTCCGCGCAGAGGGGGACAACGATGAGATCCTGGCAGCTCCGGGAGGCCAAGGCCCGGCTCAGCGAAATGGTCGCGTCGACGCGGCGGGAGAAGCTGAGGCTCTGGCTCGAGACCGAGCTCCCCGGCTGGTTCGAGGAGCGCGTTCTGCCGGTGGACTCCAGCGTCGCAGACCGGTGGGGACGCCTCCTCGCCGGGGCCGGGCGATCCGTTCCGGCGATCGACGGCCTGCTCGCCGCCACGGCGCTCCACCACGGGCTTCGCCTCGTGACGCGCAACGTAGCGGATTTCGCTCTTCCCGGCCTCGAGGTCGTCGATCCCTGGGTTTCGTAGGACCCACGATCGCTCAGTCGATCCGGAACGACTTCCGCGCGCGGACGGTCAGGCCGGGCCGGTTCATCCGGACCTCCACCTTGTGCCACGTCCGCGGGCGCTGGTCGGCCGGCGTGAAGGTGAGGAAATACTGGTTCTCCAGCTCGGCCACGACCTCGCGAAAGACCCCCGGGAGGTTCCGGATCGCCGAGATGAACCAGGCGCGACCACCCGTTTCCTCCGCGAGGCGGTCGAGGCCCCTCAGCAGGGCTTTCACCTCGGTGCCCACCTGCGCCACGGCGAAGACGCTTGCTTCGGCCGCGCGCGCCAGATCTACGACCTGGTCGATCGACATCCGGCTCCGGTTGTCCTCTCCGTCGGTGAAGAGGACGACCGCCCGTCGCCCACCCGCCTCGCGCAGCCGGCGAAGGGCCACGGCCGTGGCGTCGTAGAGCGCGGTCTCGCCGCTGACCTTCGCGTCCTCCAGCGCCTTTCGCGCCACCGCCCGGTCCGTCGTGAAGGGAGTGAAGCCGACGACATTCGTCCCGAACGTGAGGACGGCTGCCCGGTCTGCGGGCTTGAGCGCGCCGAGGAAGTCGAGCGCCGCGGCCCTGGCCTCCCGCAGCTTCAGGGCCATGGAGGTCGACACGTCGAGGACGAGGACGACCGACAGCGCGGAGCTCGCCGCTTCGAAGGTCTCGATTTCCTGGGAGCGCCCGTCCACGAGGAGCGTGAAGTCCTTTCGCGAAAGACCCTTCACGTACCTCCCACTGGCGTCGGTGACGATCGGCGAGAGAGAGACGACCCGCGCGTCGGCGGATGCGGCGAAGCCGAGACCCCGCGTCCGGATCCTCGAAACCGCCGCCTCCCGGCCATCGCGACGGAGCACCGCCTGGAGGTTGTGGGGCCTCGGGCTGCTCCCGGCGTTCCAGACGAGGGTCCACGGCTCGGCCGCGATCGTTCCGGCCGGACGCCCGTCGGCCCAGATCTCGACGACGTCGCCCGGGAGGAGTCCCGTCACGCGGACCTCGATCGTCGTGTCTCCGACGAGGATGTCGTTCGGACCCGGGACGACGATCCGCACCTCCGGAACGTCCGCCGCGAGGGCCGCTCCCCCGCCAGCGACGAGAAGAACCACGGCAATCGCCACGGCTGCGAGCCGAACCGTCCTGATCGTCCTCACCACGTTCCAGGCACCTCCGAGCGGGTGATTCTGCCTTCCTCGAGCGCCGCGCCGAGGACCTCATCGCGGCTCTCCGGAGGGAGGCCGCGCCCCCCGTCCGCGAGGGCCCGCCAGTCGAAAGCGAAGGCCATGTGCGCTCGTCGGAGAAGTCCGTCGAGCGCGGCCTCCAGGAAGAGCGGGAAGAGCGCGGGCGGATCGCCCGCCTTCACGACGGTTCTCGCGACGTTGATCTTGACGTCGTAGAGGTGGTCGGCGAAGAGCCGCGGCAGGCGGTACTCGGAGAGCCGTTCGTACGACGGGAGATCGAAGTCGGCGAGGCGGCCCCGACCCGCCCAGTGGAAGGGCCGCGGGCCCAGCTCGGCGATGCGCGCCGCCGCACCGGCCTCGCCGAACCGCGAGACGAGGCGGGACCAGGCCTCGCGGGCCTCGAGGGCGGCCTGGACCCGGGGTAGCGAGGCGCCGGATCGGAGGGCGAGGCGGCGGCCGATCCGGAAGAGGTCCGACGGAGAGAGGTACTCCGCGAGTTTCTCAGGCCTCTCTTCGACGAGCCGGTTCCTCCGGGACGCCGGGACGAGGTCTCGGGCGACCGTCTCCCAGGCCTCGTGCCTGCCGGCGACGGGAAGGGCGGCGAGGGCCGCCGCGAGCTGCTCGGTCGCCCGGCAGGCGAGGTCGACGAAGACGAGTGCATCGTCCTCGAGCCGGGCCGGCGTGACGATCGCTGCCGGGACGACGAGACCGGCCCGGACGCGGTCGTTCGAGATGAAGCTTCCCGCGTCGTAAACGAGCCCCTCGGCATGAAGCAGCCCGAGCGGCTCCGCGAGACCGGCGAAAGAGCCGGCCAGCCTGAGGGGCGCCCCGTCCCCCGGCATTTCGATGCGCACCGCCTCGAAGGGAGACGCAGCGGCAACACCGGTCCGCCCCGCCCACGAGAGCGAGTGGCGCTTCACGAGGAGGGAGTCTGTGAAGGTAAGGTCTCCCGGATCGAGAACGCTGGACGAGTAGACGTGGACGGCGAGAGCTTCGAGCGTCCGTTCGGCCCTGAGCCTGTCTCTTATACACATCT
>DIAY01000144.1 GCA_002414905.1 Holophagales bacterium UBA5066
CGCGAACTTCTTCTCCCAGCGGCTGGGCTGGGACGCCTGTTTCCGCGTGATTCCGCAGACGATCCCGACTCTGGCGGAGGTCGGGCTGCCGGAGTCGGCCTGGGAGCTCGCGCGCTATTCCCAGGGGCTCGTCCTGGTCACCGGTCCGGCGGGGTGCGGGAAGTCGACGACGCTCGCCGCCCTCCTGAACCTCGTGAACGAGACGCGGCAGGGGCACATCATCACCGTCGAGGACCCGGTCGAGTTCGTCCACGCGAACAAGGAGTGCCTCGTCAACCAGCGGCAGGTGCCGCACCACACCGCCTCGTTCGCGCGCGCGCTGAAGGCCGCCCTGCGCGAGGACCCGGACGTCATTCTCGTCGGCGAGATGCGCGACACGGAAACGATGTCGCTTGCCATCTCCGCCTCGGAAACCGGGCACCTCGTCTTCGGAACTCTCTCGACGACGAACGCCCCCGCCACCGTCGACCGGATCATCAACGCATTCCCCGCAGGACAGCAGGCGCAGATCCGGACGATGGTCTCCGAGTCGCTCAAGGCGGTCGTCTCGCAGACGCTCCTGCCGAGGCGGGGTGGCATCGGCCGGATCGCGGCGTTCGAGATCCTCCGCGGCACGCAGGCCGTCGGGTCGCTGATCCGCGAGTCGAAGACCTTTCAGCTGCCGGGGGTCCTCCAGACCGGGCAGCTCTCCGGGATGAACACGATGGACCAGGCGCTCCTCAAGCTCGCGGAGGAACGAAAGGTCGACGCGGAGGCCGCGATGGACCGGGCGCTGAAGAAGGAACCGTTCGAGAAGCTCGTCGCCGAAGACAGGCTGGCGCTGGCATGAGCGCGCCCGACGCGGGGGGCCCGAGCGCCCGTATCGACTCTCTCCTGAGGGTCGTCCTCGAGAAGAAGGCCTCCGACCTCCACCTCGCCTGTGGCTCGCCGCCGATGATCCGCGTCGACGGGGACATCCAGAGGATGAAGTGGCGCGCCGTCCACGAGGACGACTTCGAGAACCTGATGAAACCCATCACCCCGACGGCCGTCTGGGACGAGTGGGCCAAGAGCGGCGACGGCGACTTCGCCTACGCGATGGGCGACAAGGCCCGCTTCCGCGTGAACCTCTTCCGCCAGGAGCACGGACCCGCCGCCGTGCTCCGGATGATCCCGCCGCGGGTCCTCACCATCGAGGACCTCGGGCTCCCCGAGCAGGTCGCCGCCGTCGGCAGAACGCTCCGTGGCCTCGTCCTCGTCACCGGTCCGACCGGCTCGGGCAAGTCCACGACCCTGGCCGCGCTCATCGACCGGATCAACCAGACGAAGTCGTACCACATCGTCACGATCGAGGACCCGGTGGAGTTCGTCCACGTCTCGAAGACCTCGATCATGACCCACCGCGAGCTCGGACCCGACACGCCGACCTTCACGGCCGCGCTGAAGGCCGCCCTTCGGGAAGATCCCGACGCGATCCTCGTCGGCGAGCTGCGGGACCTGGAAACGATGCGCATGGCCCTGCACGCGGCAGAGACCGGCCTTCTCGTCTTCGGCACGCTCCACACGAACTCCGCCTCCAAGGCGGTCGACCGGCTCATCGACGGCTTTCCGTCCGACGAGCAGGAGCAGGTGCGGGTCGTCCTCTCGGAGGTCCTCAAGGCGGTCGTCGCCCAGCTCCTCCTGCGAAAGAAGGGAGGAGGGCGCGTTCCTGCGTTCGAGGTGCTGCGTGGCTCGGCGGCGCTGGCGAACGCCATCCGGGAAGGGAAGACGTCGACGATCGCTTCTCTGATGCAGACCGGCCGGTCCCACGGGATGGTCAGCATGGACCAGTACCTGGCCGAGCTGGTCGTGCAGGACCTCGTCGAAGCGGACGAAGCCTCCGAGAAGGCGGCCGACAAGGAGTACTTCCGGTCGCTCGTCGAGAAGCGGCGGGCCGGCGAGATCCAGTAGGCCGTCCCGGCACCGGGCGTTCTTCTCAGCGCCGGGAGAGGGAGCCCGGAGGGAACGAGATCCGGAACGAGGCGCCGCCAAGGGCTTCGGAGCGGCCCGCGCTGACGTCTGCCCCGTGGAGAGAGGCGATCTTCGCGACGAGCGAGAGCCCCAGACCGGTGCCGTCGGCCTTCGTAGACGAGAACGGGACGAAGAGCTTCGCCACGGCCTCCGGGGCGACTCCGGGGCCACTGTCCTCGACGGCAAGCAGGAAGCCTCCGTCCGGTGTTCCGTCCCCCCGGACGAGGACCCGGCCGCCTTCCTCCGCCGCCTCGGCGGCGTTTCGGACGAGGTTCACGAGGGCACGACGCAGGAGGGCCGCATCGGCCTCCATCGTCGGCAGTGCTCCGTCGACCAGGAACGACACCGCCGGATTCGTGGCGCGCCCCTCCGCGACGACCTCGTCGACGAGCGCCGCGACGTCGACCGTCGTCCTCTGCACCCGCTCGGGCCGCGCGAAGAGCAGGAAGTCTCCCGTGACGCGGGCGACGTGCTCCGCTTCCGCCCTTATGCGGCCGAGGTGCCGCTGGCGCGATTCCGGGTCGTCCGTCGTCCCCGCGAGACGCGCGTATCCGAGGATGGCCGCGGTGGCGTTGCGGAACTCGTGGGCGATGCCGGCAGACATCTCTCCGAGAGACGCCAATTCCCGCCGGAACGACAGCTCCCGCTCCAGCCTCTTCACGGCCGTCCTGTCTTCCAGGAACACCAGCGCTCCCAGGAGGGCGCCGGCCGCGTCGACGACCGGTACGGCCGTCACCGCGAGCTGCCGCGCCGAGGTCGCGTCCCCGCGCATCGCCTCACGACCGAGGGTCGGCTCTCCGGTGAGGGCCCGGGCCAGGGCGTCCGCGACCGGAGGCCACTCCCCGAGCGACACCGCTGCCGGCAGGCCGCGCGGAGAATCGGGCAACCCGAGGAGCTCGAGGGCCGCCGGATTCGCTTCGGCGAGACGGCCCGACGCCTCGACGACGAGGAGCCCACCCGGATGGGACCTCACGAGCGTCTGCGAGGTGACCGCGAGGGCGTCGGCACGGGCCTCCGCGATCCGGCGCATCTCCTCCAGCTCACCAGTCCGGCGCCGGAGCTCTTCGACGGTGCGGCGGAAGGTGGCCAGCGCGGCCCGCGGGCCCTCCGGGCTCGACTCCTCGCCGACGAGGCCTTCGGCTCCGCGGGCCGTCTCGGTGAGGACCTCGAGAGGATCGAGCAGCCGTTTCAGGAGCGGTGCGACGAGAAGCGCCAGGAGGACGGCCCCGGCCGGGATCGCGACGGTGAAGACGGTCATCATCCGCTCGGCCGCGGCGACGGACGAGGCGTCGTAGAGGACTCTCACGACTCGGGTACCCCCGTCGACGCGGATCGCCGCCGCCAGGGCCGGAGTCTCCCCGATCCGCGTTCGGGTGAGGAGCGGTAAGGCTGCCGAAGGGATCTCTTCCGGCTCCAGCCGGACCGGCGCAAGGGGGGCGGCCGGAAGAAAGCCGGCCTGTGACAGCAGAGTCCCGCTCGCGTCGAAGACGGCGGCCTGGAGCGCCCCCTGGCCGCGCAGGAGGCTCGCGACGCGGGGGTCGGCGCCGAGCGCCCGTGGAGCTCCCACCGTGTCCGCCCTCAGCTCGGCCATCGAGCGGATCTCGGCCTCCATGCGCAGCGCGTTCTGACGAAGAGCCCAGGTCGTCGCGGAACGGATACCGAGAAGCGAGGCGCCCGCGAGGAAGAGGACGAAGACGAGACCTCCGACGACGAAGCGCCGCACCTCGAGGATCCAGCCCTGAACGGGAAGGCGGGAGGCATCGTGGGTCACGGCAGCAGCTCCCTCCCCGGGAACGGGAGGCCGCCCGAGAGAAGGTCGAGGGCCAGTCCACCCCATTGCCAGACGACGACCGACGCCGCGGCGAGGAACACTCCGAACGGGACGTCGACTCGTGAGAGGAGGACCAGGAGCCCGCCGGCGACCCCCTCTCCTCGTGCCGCCAGGACTCGGAAAAACTCTCCGGTTTCGTCCTCGACCGCGAGCCGTCCGAAAGAGGACGTCCTTCCGCTCGCGGCCCTGCGCAGCGCCAGCCGGGCGAACGCGGCGACCGGGCGGGCCACCGGGCCGGCCGGCGAGAGCGTCTCTCCACGTGATGGAGCACCGGGGATTTCTCTCCACCGCGGCCCGGACTCCACGATCCTGCCGTCGGGATCGACGAACAAGCCGCCGCGGCGGGCCTCGTCCCTGGCCTTCTCCGGCGACGAACGCGCCCGGCCGAAAGCGGCCCGCCACGAGAGGTTCCGCAGGAGCGCAGGGAGACCCGCGATGACGGTCCCGGCCAACGAGGCCCCGAACAGTGTGAGGAGGACGCCGCCTGGGCCGACGAAGGCGCCGATCATGGCGATCATCTTCACGTCCCCCATCCCCATCCCTTCCGCACCGCGTACGAGGCGGTAGGCGGCGCCGACACCCCACACGAGCATCGCCCCGAAGGCCGCACCCGCGAGGGCTGGAACGACATGGCTCGCGAGGGCCGCGGGCCCGTGGACCCGCACGGCGGCAACGTCCCGCCAGAGCGCGAGGAGGAGACCGAGCCCGAGGACGCCGAGGGTGACTTCGTCCGGCAGGACGCGCGCGTCGAGGTCCGTCGCGGCCAGGATCACGGCGGCTGTCGCGAGGATCGCACCGGAAAGCGCCACCGGTCCAAAGCCGTGGAGAACGGCGGCCGAAACGAAGAGGGTCCCGACGATCGCTTCGACGAGCGGATACCGGGATGAGATCGGGGTCCGGCAGGAACGACAGCGTCCGCGCAGGAGAATCCACGAGAGGACGGGGATGTTGTCCCAGGCGGCGATCGGCTCGCGACACCCGGGACACCGCGAACGCGGGGAAACGACGGACTCGCCTTTCGGCAAGCGATGGATACAGACGTTCGCGAACGATCCGAGGATCGCGCCGAGCGCGAAGACGAACGGAAGGACGAGGACGTCTTCCGGCCTCAATGCCGACGCCCTCCGGGAGGCCCCGCGAGCGCCAGGGCGAGGATGCCGAGAAGGCCGGCGGCCGAGAGTCCGAGACCGATCCGGAAGGAGATGGGTCGATAGGCGATCTCGACCCGGTGCTCGCCTGGCGGCACGAGCAGGGCGAGCAGTGCAATCTGGGCCCGAAGAACCGGTACCGGCACGTCGTCGACACGTGCGACCCAGCCCGGGTCCCACGTCCGCGTCAGAACGAGGAGGGATTCGGCAGAGGCTGACGTCGCCAGCACGGTTTCTTCGGGTCCGTCGGAGAGGACCCGGGCGACGACCCAACTCCCGGGAGGGCGGGGCGGGGGCAGGCGCGTTCCTTCCGGAAGGGTCGCTATGAGTGCGGTCCGGCCGGGATCGAAGCCGGGCGTCCTCAGGGCTTCGAACGCCTCGTCATCCGTTGCGACACGGCTTTCGGGAGGGAGGAAGGCCCGCCCGAAAGCCCCCGTGACCTCGTATCGGCGGAGGCCCTCGGCCGCTCCCGTCTGCCGGAATCCGCGCGCTTCGACGGGGTACGGGGTGAGGACCTGCCGCACGTTCAGGAGCGCGAGGATTCGAGCCGCATCCCCCCCGGCCAGGGCCGCACCGACGAGACGGTCCGAACGGGGATCGCCAATCGGCGAGGCCGAGCTGACGCTCGCGATACCGTGGAAGAGGTTCGTGTAGCCGGCGAGCGCGGTGGCGGCGCGCCTCACCGTTCCCTCTCCCCAGGCCGCGCCCCGCGCGAACTTCCACCGCAGGGCGAGAGTCCTGTCGTACCCGGCCGGCGCGAAGACGCGTCCGGCTTCCGGACCCGTCGCCCGGCCTGCGAGGACACGGGAAGAAGCAGAGACCGCCGAAGCCGGAACCGAGGCCAGAGCTTCGCCCGCGAGCCAGGGCAGAGGGACGAGCGCAAGACCGGCGACGAACGCCGCGGCGCCGCGTGCGAACTCGAGCGAGCGGCCCCTGGCGGTCGCGATGGCGATGATGCCGAGCAGGGCCGCAACGGCGCCGGCCAGGGTCCGGCCAGGGTCGCGTGAGGCCCGGACCTCGGACAGGAACCAGGCCAGGGCTGCGGGAAGGAGGAGCACCACGAAGCCACCCAGCAGCACACCGAGGGCGAGCCTTCTCCGAGCCGAAGCCTCCCGCGCCTCCGCGCCGTCCGCATCTCCCGTCTCCTGCAAGTCCCCTTGCCGGAAGCGACCCCAGAGCCACCCGTCGAGTCCCGCGCCGGCCGCGAGTGCAAAAACCAGGTGAGGAAGGATGAACCATCTGGCCGGATAGCGGACCCCGCGAAGGATTCCGGTGTCGAAGAGTACGGGGGCCAGAAGGCCCGACGCCCCCAGCGAAAGGAGAACTCCGGTTCCCGCGAGGAGCGCCAGGCCCGCGAGGAGACGACGACGCCCGGGCAGCCCGGCACCCGCGCCTGCAACCAGCAGGAGCGGGAGCGGGCCCAAAGCGAGCGTGACGAGATATCCACCGCGATCCGGCGACGCCGTGCGCGTCGCTTCCGGGAGGGGCGCCGCCACGAGATCGGCGAGATCCGATGGCCCCACCGCCCGCGCGACCGCCTCTTCCCGGGTCGTCCTGGCCCGGCGCCCGGAGCTCTGCAGCAAAAAGCCGAACGGCACCAGCGCCGTGCCGGCGAGGGCGAGACCCATCAGGACCGCGAGGGCGGCCCGCGGCGCGACCCGCCCCGCGCCCAGTTTCGCGACCGGGGGCTCGCCTTCGGCTCCGGCGAAGAGAGCAAGGCCGATTGCCGCCGCGGTCCCGACCGCGGCGATCGCCGGCTCGCCCGCAAGGAACGCTGCCGTAACCGAGACCGCGAAGCCGGCCCCGCGGGAACGGCCCGTGACGATTCGCCGCGCCCCGGCGAAGAGCCAGGGCAACCAGGCCGCCGTACAGGCGTTGTTGTAGACGGGGACGAGGGAAAGAAACGCTCCTCCACCGGCATAGAGGCCGCCCGCGAGCAGGGCTGCGGTGCGCGAGCCTCCCAAGCCCCACAGCCAGTAGGCCATGCCAGCGGCCGCGAGGACGAGGTGGAGGGCAACGCCGACGAGGGCGCCCTTTCTCCAGCCGAGGAGAAACGGCAGATCACCCGGGTAGACGGCTCCGGTCTGGAGTTGTGCCAGCCACGGTTCCCCTCCCCCGGAAAGCGGATTCCAGAGAGGGACCTCGTGGTTCGCCCATCGCTCCGCGGTATAGGCCTTCATGGGCCAGAAGAAGTCGGGGAGATCTCCCCGCGCCGGAACGCCTCCGGAAGCGAGCGCCGGTCCGAGGAGGGCGGCGGCGAGGAAGAGCCCGACGGCGGCGCCCCGGAGGGCGACGGAGCGGGCGGCTTTTTCTCCCTGCGGGTCGACGGCCATCCCGGCGATTGTATTGGCTTCCGGAGCCCGCCCGGAGGCTTTGCCGAAAAAGAGAAACGCCCGGGCTTGTGGCCCGGGCGATTCATAAATTCCCGGCGGCGTCCTACTCTCCCACACAGTTACCCGTGCAGTACCATGGGCTCTGAAGGGCTTAACTGCCGTGTTCGGAATGGGAACGGGTGGAGCCCCTTCGATATGGCCACCGGAAAACTTGATTACTTACCAAGTCCCAGAATCGAGTCGTCATTCAGTCTCACGCGATCACTTCGCGTCTCAAAAATTTTATGGCCAAGCCTCACGGACGATTAGTACTGGTCAGCTTCGCGCCTTGCCGTAGCTTGGACGCTTCCACACCCAGCCTATCAA
>DIAY01000185.1 GCA_002414905.1 Holophagales bacterium UBA5066
AGATGTTGCAGGCCGCGCCATCCAGAGCATTCATTCGGCTGCGATCGTGTAGCCTCCCCGCGTGCGCCACCGCACAGCACTCTCGAGCGGCCAGGGCCTGGCTTCCCTCTGGCTTGGCCGGTTGAGCCGATGGGATTTCGTGGCGCTGCCCATCGTCCTGGGCGGCGCACTGCTTCTGATGTACGGCGCGCGCGAGATGTCGGTGCCTCTCTCGCGGGTCGTTCAGACACCGATATCGCTGTCGCCGCGGGCGTTGCCGGGTTATGCGCTCCAGACCACGTTTCGGATGCTCGTCGCCATGCTGGCGTCGCTGCTGTTCACCTTCACCTACGGGACCCTCGCGGCAAAGAGCCGGCGGCTCGGGCCCTTTCTCATTGCCGTCCTCGACATCCTCCAGAGCGTCCCGATCCTGGGCTTCCTGTCCTTTGCGTTGCTGCTGCTCATCGACATCGTCCCCGGCAGCGCCATCGGAGCGGAGCTTGCCGCCATCTTTGCCATCTTCACGAGCCAGGCGTGGAACATGGCGTTCAGCTTCTATCAGAGCCTGCGCACCGTCCCCGATGACCTGAAGGAGGCCTCCCGAGCCTTTCACCTCACCGCGTGGCTACGCTTCTGGCGACTCGAGGTCCCGTTCGCCGTACCCGGTCTCGTCTGGAACATGATGATGTCGATGTCGGGGGGCTGGTTCTTCGTGGTGGCGTCGGAGGCCATCACCGCGGGCGGCGCCGAAGTCCTCCTGCCGGGCATCGGCTCCTACGTGGCGACCGCCATTGCCGCCAGGAGCCTGCCGGCCATCGGCTGGGCCATCGTGGCGATGCTCGTCGTCATCGGGCTCTACGATCAGCTCGTCTTCCGTCCTCTGGTCACCTGGGCGGCGAAGTTTCCTTTCGAGGAGACAGAGTCGGAGGTGCAGCCGAGGTCATGGCTCCTGCGGGTGTGGCGCCGGTCGGCTGTGTCCCGGGCCATGATTGCGCCGCTCGGACGGCTCGGACAGCGGGCGCTGCTCGTGGGAGCGCCGCGGCGGGACGGGACGCGCATGCACCGGCCCGGACGCGAGGCCTTCTTCGATACCACCTGGCTGCTCGTCCTGACCGCCGGCGTCCTCGGCGGAGGCTACGCTCTCGTCACTTATCTCGGCGCCGGGCTCGGGTGGGAGGAGGCGCGTCACGTCGCCTGGCTGGGCGGTCTCACTTTGATCAGGGTGTTCGTGCTGATCGTCCTTGCCTCGCTCATCTGGGTACCGGCGGGCGTCGCCATCGGCCTGCGTCCTCGTCTGGCGCAGCGGGTTCAGCCGTTGATCCAGTTCCTCGCGGCCTTTCCCGCGAACCTCCTCTTCCCCCTGG
This sequence comes from Holophagales bacterium UBA5066, assembly GCA_002414905.1. Classification (GTDB taxonomy): domain Bacteria; phylum Acidobacteriota; class Thermoanaerobaculia; order UBA5066; family UBA5066; genus UBA5066. The sequence continues at coordinate 1,344 of DIAY01000185.1, forward strand.
TGGTAGCGGGCATCGTCCACTTCAAGCTGTCGCCGAACATCTGGTTGAGCCCGCTCATGATCCTGGGCGCCCAGTGGTACGTCCTGTTCAATGTGATCGCAGGCGCCCAGGCGCTTCCCACCGATCTGCAGCAGGTCGGCGCGAGCCTTCAGGTGGGCGGCTGGCTCTGGTGGAAGCGGATTGCGCTGCCGGCGGTCTTTCCCTACTTCGTCACCGGCGCCATCACCGCGTCCGGCGGGGCGTGGAACGCGAGCATCGTCGCGGAGATCGTCACCTGGGGAGATGTGACCCTCGTGGGCAACGGACTCGGCGCCTACATCACGCAGGCGACCGTCGCGGGCGACCACCCCCGCCTCGTTCTGGGCATTGCAATGATGTCCGCCTACGTGGTGTCCTTCAACTTCATCTTCTGGCGCCCGCTCTATGCTCGGGCCGAACGTCGCTTCCGGATAGGCTGATGACTGAACCTGCTGTTCCCCTCTCAGAGCTGCGAGGCGTACGCCGGACCTTCCCGAAAGCGTCGGGGGGAGAGCTCCTCGTCCTCGACGGTATCGACCTTCGTCTGGAATCCGGGGAGATCGTCTGCCTCCTCGGTCGCTCCGGCTCCGGCAAGTCGACGATTCTTCGCATCCTCGCCGGGCTGCTGCCGCCGACCGACGGCGAGGTCTTCTTCGAGGGAAAGCCGCTGCACGGCCCCGCCGTCGGCATCTCCCTCGTGTTCCAGAGCTTCGCCCTGTTCCCCTGGCTGACGGTGCTCGGCAACGTGGAGCTCGGGCTCGAGGCCCAGGGGCTGCCGAACGCCGAAATCCGCCGGCGGGCCCTCGAAGCCATCGACCTCATCGGGCTCGACGGTTTCGAGTCCGCCTATCCCAAGGAGCTGTCGGGTGGCATGCGGCAGCGGGTCGGCTTCGCCCGGGCGCTCGTCGTTCACCCCAGGCTGATGTTGATGGACGAGGCGTTCTCGGCGCTCGACGTACTCACCGCCGAGAACCTGCGAGCCGATTTCCTCGCCCTCTGGACGCAGCGCAAGCTGCCCATCGATACGGTTCTTCTCGTCACCCACAACATCGAGGAGGCGGTGCTCATGGGCGACCGGATCGTCCTTTTGAGCACCCATCCCGGACGTATTTCCGACACCATCGAGGTCCCGCTGGCCCGGCCAAGAGACCGCTTCGACCCCGCGTTTCGGGGACTGGTGGATCTCGTCTATTCCAGGATGACGCAGACGCCCATCCGCCCGTCGGCAGTGCCCATCGCGGAGGCGCTTCCACCGGCCTCGACCAGCATGCTGGCCGGTCTTCTCGAGACGGTGGCGGCACCTCCCTTCGAGGGGCAGGCGGACCTTCCGGTTCTGGGGGAGCGGTTCCAGATCGAGGGTCACGAGTTCCTCTCGCTCGCCGACGCCGCCCGGCGCCTGGGGTTCGCGCTTTTGGAGGCGGGGGACATCCAGCTGACCCCCGAGGGAATGCGATTTGTCGGATGCGGTCTCGACGAGCGCAAACGGCTCTTTGCCGAGCAGCTGCTGCGGCACGTCCCGCTTGCGAGCCACATCCTCACGGTGCTCGAGACGCGCCCGGGCAAGCGAGCGCCGAGGACCCGTTTCCAGGTGGAGCTCGAAGACCACCTGAGCCCCGAAGACGCCCGGACGACTCTGAATGCCGTGACGAGCTGGGGGCGATTCGCGGAGATCTTCGCCTACGACGACCAGGACGAGGCGTTCAGCCTCGACGACCCGGGATGAGACTCGCCGTCTGCAGGAGGGTTGCGCGATGACGACACGCACGGAAAAGGACTCCTTCGGGCCGATCGAGGTGCCGGTCGAAAGGCTCTGGGGCGCTCAGACGCAGCGCTCGCTCGAGATGTTCCGGTTCGAGGGTGAACGGATGCCCCTTGCGCTCGTTCATGCCCTCGTGCTCGTGAAGAAGGCCGCCGCGCTCGCGAACGCCGAGGTCGGAGTCCTCGAGGAGAGGAAGGCGCGGGCGGTCGTCGCCGCGGCCGACGAGGTCCTCGCCGGACGCCACGACGACGAGTTCCCCCTCGTCGTCTGGCAGACGGGGAGCGGTACGCAGACGAACATGAACGTGAACGAGGTCCTCGCGAACCGCTCGAGCGAGCTGCTCGGGGGGCCGCGCGGCGAGGGGCGCCTCGTCCACCCGAACGACGACGTGAACCGCGGGCAGTCGTCGAACGACGTCTTCCCGGCGGCGATGCACGTCGCGGCGGCGACGGCGGTGAGGCGCGACCTCCTGCCCCGGTTGACCGAGCTTCGCGAGGTCCTCCGGGGAAAGGCCGAGGCCTTCTCGGAGATCGTCAAGATCGGAAGGACCCACCTTCAGGACGCGACGCCCCTGACTCTCGGGCAGGAGATCTCGGGCTGGGTGTCGCAGCTCGACCACTCCGTCGCGCGGGTCGAAGCCGCGCTGCCCGACGTCTTCGCGCTCGCGCTCGGCGGCACCGCCGTCGGCACCGGACTGAACGCCCACCCCGAGCTCGCCGTGCGGGCAGCCGGGAAGATCGCCGACCTGACGTCGCTTCCCTTCGTGACGGCGTCGAACAAGTTCGAGGCGCTCGCCGCGCACGACGCCCTCGTCTCCCTCCACGGGGCGCTCAAGGCGCTCGCCGTCTCGCTGACGAAGATTGCGAACGACGTCCGCTGGCTCGCGAGCGGCCCCCGCTGCGGTATCGGGGAGATCCGGATTCCGGAGAACGAGCCGGGAAGCTCGATCATGCCGGGAAAGGTCAACCCGACGCAGTGCGAGGCGCTGCTGATGCTGTGCGCCCAGGTGATGGGCAACGACGTCGCCGTGACCTTCGGCGGAGCGAGCGGCGTCTTCGAGCTGAACGTCGCCAAGCCCCTGATCATTGCCAACGTCCTTCGGAGCATCCACCTCCTCGCGGACGGCTGCCGGAGCTTCCGGGTCCATTGCGCCGAGGGGATCGAGCCCGACCGTGAGCGGATCGCCCAGCTCCTCGAGCGCTCGCTCATGCTCGTCACGGCTCTCGCGCCCCACGTCGGCTACGACGCCGCGGCGAAGATTGCGAAGAACGCCCGCGAGAAGGGGACGACGCTTCGCGAGAGCGCCCTCGAGCTCGGCCTCGTTACGAAAGAGCAGTTCGACGAATGGGTGAGGCCGGAAAGGATGGTCGGCAAGCCGCACCTTCCCGGCTGAGCCTGGTCGCGACGAAGGGTGGCCGACGACGGAGGCGGTCGTGGAGTCAGATCGATCCGTACTCTGGACGCCGACCGCAGGCAGAAGGCTCGCCGCGGAGCTGGCGACGCGCGGTCCGCGGAGTCGTGCGGGAGGCAGAGTCGCTCTGTGTGCGGGATCACACTCCTTTGCCGAGCGTAAACTTCGCGTCACACACACGCGTCGAAACGGATACCCGAGTCATCAGGAGGTGCTCAGTGAAGGCCACGACATACCTGTTTCTGGTGTCTGTTTTCTTTCAGGCCACGACCGGATACGGCACCACCTGGACGGTGTCCGGACTCGCCAACACGCCGGGACAGAACAAGACGTTCTTCGCCAGCGAGATGAAGATCCGCAATCCCGGGACCGAGGCGGCCGAAGTCTCCTTCTCCCTCCTCCCGGTGCTCGGGACCTCGGTCGAAACCGTGACTCGAACTGTCGTCGCCGGCGAGACCCTGGTCCTGCCGAACGTCCTGCAGGAGCTCTGGGGCGGCGGCGACCGGGCCGGCGCCGCACGGCTCACGTCGACGCAGGACCTGCTGATCTCGGCCCGTACGTACAACAACGCCGATCCCGCCGGCACCTTCGGCCTCGGCCTCGAGGTTGTCCGCGACGCGAACCTGTTGACGGCCGGAGAGACCGGTCACGTCGGCTGGATCTCCGAGTCGCCCGACGGGTCGAAAGGCTTCCGGACCAACGTCGGCATCGTTCTCCCCACAGCCGGCTCCGCGGTGGACGCCATTGTGTACGGCACGGGTGGAACGGAGCTCGGGCGCCGGACCTTCTCGGGCGGGCCCCTCGCCACCCAGGTCAGTATCCGCGACATCGCATCCGGTGACCTCTCCGTCGCGCGTCTCGAGCTGCGCGTCACGGCCGGAACGGCCACCGGATACGGTGCCGTCGTCGACAACGTCACCGGCGACGGATTTGCGGTCCAGCCCCGGCGCGTCACCCCGGGGACGTGGGCCGACCTCTTCCTCGACGGTGCGGCGCACGCTCCCGGCCAGTTCAAAACGGTCTTCCGGACCGACGCCCGCCTCGTGAACCCCGACGTCGTCCCCCGACGGGTGACCATCTCGGGTGTGTCCCTCGTCGCGAACGGACGACCGGTCACGGCGAGCACCTTCCGCGAAGTTCCGGCCCGCGGCGTGATCGAGCTGAACGACGTCCTCGGCGATGTGCTCGGGGCACCAGACGGCACCAGCGGGTCGCTCCGCTTCGAGACAGACGGCCCGCTCCTCGTCCTCGGACGGACCTCGAACATCAACCCGGACGGCTCGACGTTCGGCTCCGTGCAGCGGACGACCGACGCCAGCGGATATCTTTCGATCGGACGCACGGGGGTGTTCATCGGCCTCCGGGAAAGCCGTACGGCGCCCGGCTTCCGGACGAACGTCGGCTTCCTCTCGGGACCGGGCGGAGCCGTTCTGGACCTCGTCCTGCGCGATCGCGCCGGCACCGCGATCGTGACCCGCACCGAAGCGGTCAACCTTGGCGCCTACGTCTTCAGCCAGCCGAGCCTCTCGGAGCTCTTCCCGGGGACGACGATCCCCGATGAAGCGACGCTCGAGGTCACGCCGACGGATGGTACGGTCGACGTCTACACGTCCTTCATCGACAACGGCACGGGCGACCCGGTCATTGCCCCGTTCACATTGCCGGCCTTCGACTTACCGGCCAGTTTTGTCCTCACCAGCCCCTGTGCCCCGAAGGAGGGCGTCGCGGGCGGCATCAACGCCGGAACGAACCTCTCCCGCGTCGACCTCGACACGAACCGTCATCCGGAGGCGGTGTGTAACGACGGCACGCCGGGAGTCTTCTACGTGCGCAAAGGCACGGGCGCCGGAGTGAACCACTGGATCGTCTACCTCGAAGGCGGAGGCGCCTGCCTCGAGGGCACCGCCTGTGCCCAGCGTTGGTGCTCGGTCGGGACGAACTTCGGCGCCGACAAGATGTCGAGCCGCTACGCCCCGGCGCGGGGAGTCGCCGGCGGCGGCATCCTCGCGACCCGCGCGGACAGCGCCTTCTCCGACTTCAACAAGGTCTGGATCTACTACTGCAGCTCGGACGCCTGGACCGGGCGCTTCACCGACCGCCCGCTCGTCGACGCCACGGGGCGGGTGTACTCGATCCAGTTCGAGGGGAGCCGCATCCTCGACGCCGTCATCACGGAGCTTCGCGCGGGGCTCACTTATCGGGACGCCGCGTCGGATCAGCCGGTCGCCCTGCCGAGCCTCGACGACGCCAGCGTCATCCTCTTCGCGGGCGAATCCGGGGGATCGAGCGGGGTGCAGAGGAATGCCGATCGCCTCGGAGCGTACTTCCAGCAGACGAACCACGACCCGGCCCGCCTCGTCTACCGGGCTGTCTTCGACGCCACGAACGTGCCGTCCAACGAGTCGTTCCCGCTCTTCGAGAGCTCCAGCCGTGCGTCCCTGCGCGGATTCTCCGTGGTTGTGGCCGGACGAATCGACGACTCGTGCCTGTCAATGCACACGAACGACTTCTGGCGATGCGGGGACGGCGCCCACCTCCGTGCGAACCACATCACCACGCCCTTCTTCGCGCGGCAGGACCTGATCGATTCCAACACGCTCGACGACTTCGGTACCGCCGAATGGCCGTTCGGCACGCAGCTGTACGAGTACGCGCAGGCGACGTGGGACCACCTCGACGCGCTCTCGCGGATCCGCTCGACCGCCGAGGAGAAGGCCGGCATCACCGTGGACCCTGGCCTCTACGGCCCCCACTGCGACAACCACACCGCCCTGCGCGACAACGCGAAGTTTTTCGTCGACGCCGTGGCGAAGGGAGGCGACCTTTTCACGTATCACGACACGCTGCGCAACTGGATCCTTGCAGTCACGCCGAGCGTCGTCCTGCAGCCGCGTCCGACCCAGGAGCCCGCGACCCGTTCGGCCGTCTGCACGCCTTAGCCCCTGTGGCAAGCCGTTCTCCCGCCGTGGCACGCCCGGCTTTGTGTTACGCGTCCGGCCCCCTCGAGTGTCCAGGAGACCCGAGGGCGTCCCCGAGTGGCGTGAACGCCGAGGATCCGTCCGCTGACTCCACCCCCGGCCGTGGCCCAGGCTCCGACGGAAATCAAGGGCGAAGCGATACTGGCCCACCCCGCCGGGAAACTCGCCCTGAAGGCGGTCTCCTGCGGCACCGAGCTCACGATCACGCAGGAAGGGATCCCCGACGTCATTCGTGTCGAGGTCTGCCATCTCGGCTGACAGGAATCGCTCGTCCTCCTTGCGATGCTCGTCGAGGCGGATATTCCTGGCGGGGCGTGAGGACCGCGTAGGCGGGATCGAGGGAGCGCGGGAGCCGTGCTGGCCGCCGCCCGGCCTCAACGTCCGCCGGTCATCGCGAGGAGCGCTCCGAGGTTCGCCGAGAGCCTTCGCTTCGTGCCGGGGTCGGGCTCGGTCGCGACGGCGATCTTCAGGTCGGACACGGCGGCGGTGTGCTCGAGGTCCACGAGGGCCTCGGCCGCCGCTGCGCGGACGCGGGGATCGTCGTCTCTCAGCGAGCCCTCAAGCCGTTCCTTCGCGCCCCAGCTGCGCATCGCCAGGAGCGCCGGGACCGCGGCGAGCTTCTGCTCGACGCTGCCGAAGGCGAGGTCCTCGAAAAGGGCCGCCTCGGCCTTCCGCATTGGACGGTCAAAGAGGACCTCGCGGTCGTTGCGATCGACGCGCACGACCTTCGATCCATAGGAGACGAGCCGTTCCCGCAGCGTCCAGCGGACCATCCGGGGAACCATCCAGCGCAGGCCCGGGGTGTTCTCGGGGTGGCCGGAGGAGATGAAGACGCGTCCCTTGCCGGCGTCCGCCCAGGCGAGGAAGGTCTTCCCGTTCGTCATGCCGGGGGGGGCGTCGTTCTGGAGGGCCACGTCGCTTTCCATTACGGCGACGGAAGTGAAGGCGCCGCCCTTCGACGGGATGAGGACCGGCCCCTCAAAGTACTGCATGAAGGCGCTCGCCCTGCCCTTCAGCTCGGGGAAGACCATCGGGGTGTCAGGCGTGAAGCTCACGCGGACCATGCCGTGCCCCCGCTCGTCGTGCTCGCGGTCGATCGCCTCGAGGGGGGCGAGGTGGAAGCAGGAATACTCGGGCGTGTCCGAGAGCATGTAGGCCCCGGCGCAGAGTCCCACGGCCCCTTTCCCCCGCTCCTTGACGAAGGAGAGGACTTTTGCACGTCCCCGGCCTCCGAGGCTGGCCATCTGGCGCTTGCCCCCGCCCCCGGGAAAGACGATCGCGTCGCAGCGGTCGAGCTGCCCCTGGACGATTTCCGCGGCCGTCATGACGACCGGCTCCATCGACGGGTCGATCTTCAGCGCCTCCACGGCATCAGAGAGGCACTCGGGGTCCGCTCCGAGCCCCTTGAAGACGGCGACCCGGATCGGCGGACTGCCCCGCTTCGCGAGGAGGGG
>DIAY01000034.1:0-30089 GCA_002414905.1 Holophagales bacterium UBA5066
ACCCGCCCCGCCGAAAGACCCCGCCAGACCTTCTTCCAGAGCAGGTCGGAGACCTCGTAGCCGACGAGCCGGTCGATGATCCGGCGCGCCTGCTGGGCGGCGACCCGGTTCGTGTCGATCCGGCCCGGATTCGCGATCGCCTTCTGGATCGCGCTCCTGGTGATCTCGTGGAACTCGGCCCGGTGGAATCGCGCCGAGGGCGCCGAGGGCCGGAGAAGCTCCTCGAGGTGCCAGCAGATCGCCTCGCCCTCGCGGTCGGGGTCGCCGGCGAGGTAGATGTCGTCGGCGGCTTTCGCGTGCCTCTTCAGATCGGCAATCGTCTTCTGCTTGCCGGGAAGGACCTCGTACGTCGGCTCGTAGCCCGCTTCCCGGTCGATCGAGATTCCCTTGCGGGGGAGGTCGCGGACGTGCCCGTAGCAGGCGAGGACGGAGAAGTCCTTCCCGAGGAACTTCCCGAGGGTGGCGGCTTTCGCCGGGGACTCGACGATGACGAGAGACTTCGACATGCGGCCGGCTACGATGCCACGGTTGTCAAGCCCGGGCCCTCCTTCTGGCGAAAAAGGCGCCCGGGAGGGCCTCGGCGAGCCCCTCCAGCTCGAGCAGGACGAGGGCGGCCGAAAGCCGCGCGGCAGAGAGGCCGGTCGCCGCGGAGAGGGCGTCGGCGTCCCGGGGCTCGGCCGCGTCGAGGGCCAGAAGGACGCGGGCCGCGTCGGGGTCATCGGGCGGCCGTGGGCCGGCTCCTTCGGCCGGTATCCCTCCCGGACGCAGGCGGCGGAGATCCTCGTCGGGCAGCTCCCGAAGGACGTCGGCCGCATCGCGCACGAGGATCGCCCCGTCCTTCAGGAGCCCGTTCGATCCCGCGGCGTGCTCGCCGATCACGGGTCCGGGAACCGCAGCGACGTCGCGTCCCGCCTCGGCCGCGCAGCGCGCCGTGATGAGCGAACCGCTCTTCAGCGCCGCTTCGACGACGACGACGATCCGGGCGCAGCCGGCGATGATCCGGTTGCGGATCGGGAAGTGCCACGGCTCGGGCGGTGTTCCGGGCGGCAGCTCGGAGAGGAGCGCCCCACCCTCGAGGATCCGGGCTCGAAGCCTCTCGTGCGCGGCCGGGTAGGAGACGTCGACGCCGCAGCCCAGGACGCCCCACGTCTCTCCCCCTTCGTCGAGGGTCGCGGCGTGGGCGGCCGCGTCGATCCCGTGCGCGAAGCCCGACACGACGACGACGCCTGCTCGCGCGAGGCCCGCGGCGACGAGCCGGGCCGCCTCGAGCCCGTTGCGGGTCGCGCGCCGTGACCCGACGAGGCCGACGACGGGCGCGTCGCCCAGGGGCCTGCCCCGGGCGAAGAGGAACGGGGGCGGATCGGGGGCTTCCCTCAGGAGCGCCGGGTACTCCGGATCGCAGATCGTGACGACGCGGGCCCCGCACTTCTCGAGGCGCCTGCGCTGCGCGTCGAGCCCCGGGGCCGGCGAGCGGTCCAGGAGCGGCGCGACCTCCGCGGGATCGGACCCCGAGAGCGCCGCCGCCTCCCCGGGAGGACGGGCGAGGGCCGCCTCCGGTGAGCCGGCGGCCACGAGGAGCCGCGAGAGGACGCGAGCCTGCGTCCCGCGAACACGGAGACTCCAAGAGAGGACGATGTCGGAGGGCATCCGCTCGGATCGCATCTTGCGTAAGGAGCGCTGACTATAATGCCGGTCTCCGTGAGACACCGTCGCCGCGCTCTCGCCACGGGCCTCTTCCTCCTGCTGGTCGTGTCTCTTTCCGGATGCGCCTCGAAGCCGGAGGCTGCCACCGGTGCCGCCAACCAGAAGGCCTACGGCGCGAAGATGGCGCAACAGGGTTTCTGGCGAGAGGCCCTTTTCCGCTTCGAGCGAGCGTCGCGTCTGGCGCCGGACGACCCCGAGATCCTGAACAACCTCGCGGTCGCCTGCGAGGCGACCGGCGAGACCGCCCGTGCCCTCGCTGCCTACAAGCGCGCCCTCGAGCTGAAGCCCGACGAAGCCCGCATCAAGCGGAATTACGCACGCTTCGCCGAGTACTACACCTCCCTTCAGCGGGCCTCCGGCCCCACGACGACACCGAAGTGAGACGACCCGCCGCCGTCCTCGCCGCCTTCTTCCTGCTCTCGGCGCCCGCCCTCCCGATCCTGGCCGGCGGTGTCGAGGTGAAGCTGAAGCTCCCCCTGCGCCCGAAGCTCGCGGTGACGGGACGAGAGCGGATTTCGCTGGCACCCTTCCTGGTGGCCTCGAAGCTCTCCGAGCGCAAGGAGTCCGCCCGGATCAAGGACCTCGATCTCGACGCCGAGTTCCGCCGCTACCTCGGCAAGCAGATCGGCCGGCGAACGAAGATGACGGTCGTCACGATGCCTTCGGACGTGAAGCTCCCCTCGACCGAGCTGAAGGCTCTCGGGGAGGCGACGGAGTTCTGGAGGGAGCTCGGCTCGCGCGTGGGCGCCGAGATCCTCCTCTCCGGGATCGTCGACTTCCGGGTCGAGGACAAGTCGGGCTACAAGACCGAGGAGTACACGAGCCGCCTCGACGGGAGGAACTACTACCGGCAGGTTTTCGTCGAATCGACCGGCTTCACCTTCGAGGTGACCGTCCTGGCGTTCGATGGCCGGACGGGAGCGAAGCTCTTTCAGGAGACCTTCAAGGACCAGAAGGAGAAGTCCCGGCGCGCCGCCGACGAGATGGTGGGGCTCTTCGAGAATCTCTTCTCGCTGGAGAACCAGCTGCTCGGCCTCTTCGTCGTGAGGGAAAGGGAGGCGAACCGCTATGTGTTCAACTAGGCGGCGAGCCTTCCGGTTTACCCTTCCCGCGGTCCTCGCGGCCCTTCTCCTGCTCGCGGCGCCGGCTCACGCCCAGGGCCAGAACAAAGTCGTCTACGACAAGTTCGACTGGAAGATCTATTCCTCGACCCACTTCCGGATCTACCACTACGACCGGGGAGAAGCCTCCCTGCAGAAGGTCACCTCGATGGCCGAGTCGGCCTACGACGATCTCTCGCGCCGGCTCAACTACCAGGTCCCGAAGCCGATTCCGCTCCTCTTCTACGTCTCGCACGCCGAGTTCGAGCAGAACAACATCATCCTGAACTTCATCCCGGAGGGGGTCGGGGCGTTCGCCGAGCCGGCGCGCAACCGGATGGTGCTCCCCATCGACCTCCCCGACGAGAAGCTCCAGGACCTCATCGCCCACGAGCTCACGCACATCTTCCAGTACGAGATCCTCTTTGGCGGGCGGCTTTCCCGGGCGGTCACGTCGAACATCCCGACGTGGTTCATGGAGGGGATGGCCTCGTACTTCGGCGACGACGAGGACGAGAAGGACCGGATGTTCATCCGCGATGCGGTGAACTCCGACCTGATCCCCCCGATCACGCGCGTCAACATCAACGGGTATCCCGCCTACCGCTTCGGTCATGCCTTCTTCGACTTCATCGAGGCCGAGTGGGGCAAGGACGCCGTTCGCGAGCTCGTCTTCGAGTTCCGTTCCTTCCTCGGGAAGGACATCGCGGTGGCCCTGAAGCGCTCCTTCGAGATCGATCCTGACGATTTCGACCTCAAGTTCCGCCGCTACCTCCGGCGCAAGTACCTGCCGCTCCTCGCGGTGAAGGGGGAAGCCTCCGAGTACGGAGAGCGGTTCCGCGTCGGCGCCTGGGAGCGCCCCTCCTTCGAGATCGGCGCCGCACCCTCCCCGTCGGGGGATTTCGTCGCCACCCTGACGACCTACAAGGACGACGTCGACATCGCCCTCCTCTCGACGAAGTCCCGCAAGGTCTGGAAGAACCTCTCGCCGGGACGCACGACGAAGTACGAGTACATCTCGGCCCAGTTCCTCACGCAGGGGCCCGAGGGCGGGCGCGACCTTTCCTTCGCCCCGGACGGCGACCGGATCGCCGTCTTCGCGCGACGGGAGAGGGGCCGCCAGCTCTTCATCTTCTCGGCCCGCGGCGGCGGCGTCGTCGAGAGGATCCCCGTGGCGCCCGACATGCCCCTGTCGCCCGCCTTCTCCCCCGACGGCCGGTCGGTCGTCTTCACGGGCATCTCCGGGACCTCGCGCGACATCTTCGTCCTCGACCTCGCGTCCAAGGCGCTGCGAAACCTCACTGACGACCCGGCGTACGACACTGCGCCCGTCTACTCTCCCGACGGGAAGTTCGTCTACCACACGAAGGTCGTCGGCGGTCTCCAGAAGATCGTCCGCTTCCCCCTCGAGGACCCCTCGCGAGTCGAGCAGATCACGTGGGGCGAGGGGAACGACGACGACGCGGCCTTCTCGCCCGACGGCTCACGCCTTTATTTCGCCTCGTCCCGCGGCGGCGTCTTCAACGTCTACGGCCAGAACCTCACCACGGGCGAGCTCCTCCAGTACACCGACGTCATCGGAGCCGCCCTCGGACCGGCCTCGTACACGGGGCCCGACGGTCAGGAGAAGGTCATCTTCTCCGGCTATCAGGCCGGGCGGTTCCAGCTCTACGTGACCGACGCCCGCAAGCCGTTCCGGCGGCTCGAGGAGAAGGCTCTCCCGCCGGCCCCGATCGTGCGGGGCACGACGGCTGATTTCGTTCCGGCCATCGAGGTCACGATCGATCCCGAGAAGATCGAGAAGAGTAGGTTCAAGCTCTTCGTCGACGACGTCGGCGCCTACGCCGGTATCAACACCGACGGAACGTTCGTCTCCTCGGCCCGCTTCAGCTTCTCGGACTACCTCGGCGACCGGCGTGCCGTCCTCATCTGGGACACGCTCGCCGGCTACTCGAACATCAACGCCATCTACTTCAACCTCAAGCGGCGCCACCAGTGGGGGATCCAGCTCTACGACCAGCGGACCTACTTCCTCGCCCTGGGCCAGTCCGGCGAAGTCGTGTCGGACCGGCGTTTCAGCCGGGAGACCGGCGCCAGCGTCCTTGGTGTCTACCCCTTCTCGCGCTATAGCCGCGTCGAGGGGTCTTTCGGCGTCCTTTCGCGTTCGATCGACGCGGCCTACATCGTCACGAACGTGGATGGCACGCAGGGGCAGGTCTTCCTCCCCCGCGAGGACAACACGATCCTGGCCGGCGTCGGCTTCGGCTACGACGGGACCCGGTTCAAGTCGTTCGGTCCCCACGGAGGCCAGGCGCTCTCGGTCGACTATCGGTATCTTCCCGACTTCAAGGACGGGGGGACGCTCACCTCGGACCTCGTCGTCGTGGGTCGCGCCTACGTCCCGATCTCGCGCCGGACGAACTTCGCGTTCCGCGCGTTCGCGGCCACGTCCTCCGGCACGGTTCCCACGGTCTATGCCTTCGGAGGCCTCGACACGCTGCGCGGATACGACTACCGGGCCCTCATCGGCAACCACATCGCCTACCTCAACTCGGAGCTGCGCTTCCCGCTCATCGACGTCCTGATGACCGGTTTCGGCCTCAACTTCGGCGGCGTGCGCGGCCGGCTTTTCTTCGACATCGGAGGGGCCTGGCTCGAAGGGCAGAATTTCACGTGGGCCGAGAACGGGCGCCTCGTCGACGCGAGAGCCTCCTACGGTGCAGGGTTCACCGCCTACTTCCTGGGGATTCCGTGGAACGTCGATTTCGCCCGCCCGACGGATCTGAAGTCGAGCCGCGGTGGCTGGCAGACGAGCTTCTACATCGGGCCGGCGTCGTTCTAGGGCCAAGGCCGGGAAAGGGGTGACAGAAGTCACCCCGCTGCGGCCCGCCGCGTCCTAAAATCCCATCGTGAGAGTCCGCGTCCTCGGAGCGTACGGCGGCTCCACGCCCCGGCACCGGCAGACGTCGTTCCTCCTCGACGGGACGGTTACTCTGGATGCGGGCGCTCTGACACAGGCGCTCACCCTCGAGGAGCAGTCGCAGGTGCGGTCGATCATCGTGACGCACTCGCACCTCGACCACGTCGCCTCGCTGCCGTTCCTCGTCGAGAACGTCTTCGGACGCACGGAGGGACCGATCGAGGTCGTGGGTCCGAAGGACGTCACCGCGCTTCTCCAGAACCACCTCTTCAACGACGCCATCTGGCCCGATTTCACTCGTATCCCGACGCACCTTCTTCCCGCCGTGACCTTCCGGGTCGTCGAGGCGGGGGTGCCGTTCCGCGTCAACGGGCTCCACGCGCTCGCCGTCCCCGTCTCGCACGTCGTCCCGACCTACGGCTATCTCCTCTGGGATGACCACGCCTGCATCGTCTTCTCCAGCGATACCGGACCGACCGAGGCCATCTGGGAAGAGGTTCGCCGCCGGGTCGACCTGAAGGCGATTTTCGTCGAGTGCTCGTTCCCCGACTCGATGTCCGAGATCGCCGAGGTCGCCAAGCACCTGACGCCCGCCACCCTTCACCAGGAGATGCGAAAGTTCCCCGCCGGCGTCCCGGTGAACCTCTACCACATGAAGCCGCCGACGCTCCCGCAGCTGCGGGCCGACGTCGCGGCGCTGTCAGACCCGCGAATCAGCATCCTGGACGACGGAGACGAGCTGGAGTTCTGATTTGCCGCAGGGGGACCCTCGCCCTTCGGGCCAGCGGCCGGTCCCCCCGCACCCCCTCCGCGCCGTCCTGTCTCCTTCGGTTCCGTCTGGCGTTGTCCCGAGCGTCTACGCCCGACTCAGCCGGCCGCCGCGCGGGCGTCCAGCGCGAGGAGCTCGCTCGCGAGGTCGAAGACGAGGCGGCGGCGGGTCCCTTCGGGGAGACCCCTTGGCGGCACCGGGTCGCGGAGGGTCGCCATCAGCCGGAGACGCGTTCCGGCCGGACGCGCTTCCAGTCTCCACGTCCTCGTCCGGAAGAAGGCGAGCGGGCCCTCGGCTTCCAGGGTGAGCCCGTCCGGGAGGCGCGTGACCCGCTCCGTGCGCAGGAGCTCTCCCCCCGCGATGAGGGTTCGGTCAAAGCCGTCCTGACGTAGGGCCAGCCCCGTCGCGCTCCAGCCGTCCGGCAGGAGGGAGGCCTGGACGGCGGGGTCCGTGAGGAGGCCGAGCAGGTGCGCCGTCGGTGCAGCCGACGCGTGGTAGACGGCGAGCGTCGGCTCGGCAAAGACGGTCTTTCCTTCCGGCGCGGCGTGCCCGGGTTCCGCGGGCAGGGGGATCGGCGGGCCGAACAGCGCCTCGAGGCCGTCGGTGTCGGTCGCCGGAAAGGGGACGCGGAGCCGGCTCCAGGAGTCGGAGATTTCGAGGAGGCCTCCCTTCCATCGCAAGACGCGGTCGTCGAGGAGCCGGAAGAGCCCTTCGTCGGCGGCCGCCGCCGTGCCGCGGCCCGGGGTCCCGTCTCGCGACGGAGCTTCTTCGTCGCAGGGATTCTGGAGCGGACCATCCTCGATGCGAGAGAGGACTCGCTCGTCCCCGCGCGTCTCGAGCAGGATCTCGACCGCTCCGCCCTCCGCGGATCGCACCGAGAGCGTGCCGTAGCCGGTGGCCTCGGCCTCCGCCGGCGGATCGAGGGAGAGGGGCGCCGGCAGAGGAAAGGCCGGATCGAGGAGCGCTCGGCCCTCGAGGGCGAGGAGGACCGGCCGGCACCCGCCGTCCGGCCCGCGGGCGAGAGCCCGCTTCACGGTGAAGCCCGCCGCCGCGGCAAGAGCCTCGAAGGTCCTCACGCGCGCCTCGCCGCAGAAGCCTTCCCCCCTTTCGAGCCACGCCAGGAGGAGCTCCTCCTCTCCGAGGCCATCCGGCGAGGGCCGCAGCGGTACCTGCGCCTGGAAACGGACGAAGAGGCCGGCCAGGAGGTGCGGTTCGGGGAGCGCTCCGGGCGTGTGACCGAGCGTCTCCAGCGCCTCCCGGACGGCGATCACGCCGGCGTCCTCATGCCGCTCGGGTGTCGAGCACCGAGGCGAACGCGAGCCGGTGCACGCGCGCGTCGGCGGCGAGCTCCGGGTGGAACGTCGCGGCGACGACGTTTCCCTGTCTCACGAGGACCGGGTCGGCGTCGCGGCGCGCGAGGACCTCGACGCGGGGTCCGAGGCCGGCGAGTCTCGGTGCGCGGATGAAGACCGCTTCCAGCGGCTCGGCTCCGAGCGCGCTGCGGTCCAGGTCCGTGAGGGTGACGACGGCCGAGTCGAGCTGTCGCCCGTAGGCGTTCCTCACGGCCGTCGCGTCGAGGATCCCGAGCCCGTCGCGGGCCGGCCCTTCGATCCGGCGCGCCGCGAGGATCACTCCGGCGCAGGTCGCGAAGACCGGGTCGCCCCGTCGCGCCACCGCGAGGATCGCCTCGGCAAGACCCGTCCCCTCCATCAGCTTCCACATCGTCGTCGACTCGCCCCCCGGGAGGACGAGGCCCGCGCTCCCGCGGACCTCTTCTGCCGTCCGGACGGGCCGCGCCGAGACGCCGAGGCGAGCGAGCGCCGCGGCGTGCGCCTCGAAGTCGCCCTGCAGGGCGAGGACGCCGACGACCACCGTCACCAGCCCCGGGTCTGCAGAAGCTCCGCCTCCACGAGCTTTGCGGCTTCGATTCCCTTCATTCCCTCGCCGAGGCTCTCGGAGGCTTTCGCGACGCGGGCCGGATCGTCCCAGTGGGTCGTCGCTTCCACGATGGCGCGGGCGCGCAGCGCCGGGTCGTCCGACTTGAAGATGCCCGAGCCGACGAAGACCGCCTCCGCGCCGAGGATCCGGCAGAGGGCCGCATCGGCCGGCGTTGCGATGCCGCCCGCGGCGAAGTTCGGGACAGGGAGGCGACCGTTCTGGGCGACCCAGACGACGAGCTCGAAGGGCGCCCCGAGCTGTTTGGCCGCGGCCATCCACTCGTCGCGGGTCAGGAGCGTCAGGGACTTCATCTGGCGCGTCACCTCACGCAGGTGCCTCACCGCATGGACGATGTCACCCGTCCCGGCCTCACCCTTCGTCCGGATCATCGCGGCCCCCTCGCCGATCCGCCGGAGCGCCTCACCGAGGTTGCGACAGCCGCAGACGAACGGGACCTTGTAGTCGTGCTTGTAGACGTGGTTCTCCTCGTCGGCCGGCGTGAGGACCTCGCTCTCGTCGATGAAATCGACCTCGAGGGCTTCGAGGATGCGCGCCTCGGCCAGGTGCCCGATGCGGCACTTGGCCATCACCGGGATCGACACCACCTCCTGGATCTCCCGGATCTTCGCGACGGGGGACATGCGGGCGACGCCGCCATCGCGGCGGATGTCCGACGGGACCCGTTCGAGCGCCATGACCGCCGAGGCGCCGGCGTCCTCGGCGACTTTCGCCTGCTCGGCGTTGACGACGTCCATGATGACGCCGCCCTTGAGCATCTCGGCGAGGCCGACCTTCACGCGGAACGCCTCGGACGTGAACGGGGTGGAGAAGACGGGGCTGCTGCTCATGGCTTTTTTCCTTTCAGATCTGGATGAGGGCTTCTTCGCGCCGCTCCTCGGCATGGGGGGCTCGTCGCTGAGCCCTCCGGACGGCGGCCCGGGCCAGGACGCCAACGCTCTCGAGGGCCCTTTCGAGGTCGGCACCCGAGCTGCGGGAGACGGAGATGCGCAGGGCGGGGGTGTCGACGCGGTCGGGGGAATGGTCGCTGCCGGGAGAGACGAGGATCCCCTCGCCGCGCGCCGCCTCGACGAGCTCCCGCCCCGAGACTCCGGCCGGGAGCTCGACCCAGAGGACCCAGCCGCCGAGCGGGCGGTCGCACCGGGTGCCGACGGGAAAGCTCCTCAGGACGGTCTTGTGCGCGAGGGCGAGCCGCGTCTTCAGGCGCGCCTTCACGCGCAGGAGGTGCCGGTCGTAATCGCCGCGCGAGAGGAAGACGTTCAGGGCGGCCTGCAGGACCGGCGGCGAGGTGAGCTCGCCGATCCTCTTCAACGCCGCGAGCCGGTGGACGAACTCGCGTGGGGCCGAGATCCAGCCGACCCGCACGCCCGGGAAGAGCGCCTTGGAGATCGTCCCGAGGTGGACGACGTGGCCCGGGGCGAGGGCCGCGAGCGGAGGCGGAAGCTCTCCCTCGACCGAGAGGTCTGCATCGAAGGCGTCTTCCACGACGAGGACGCCCGCCGCCGCCGCCGCCGCGACGAGCTCGCGCCGCCGGGACGCGCTGGCCAGAAGTCCGGTCGGGTTCTGGAAGTCCGGGATCGTGTAGAGAAATTTCGGGCGTTCGGCCAGCGCCGCGGCGAGCGCTTCGGGCTCCGGTCCCTCCGCATCCAGCGGAACGCCGAGGAGCCGGGCCCCCTGCGCGCGCAGGAGCGAGAGCGCTCCCGAGTAGCTCGGGTTCTCCACGGCGACGGGGTCTCCCGCGTCGACGAGGGCGCGTGTGATGAGGTCGAGCCCCTGCTGGGCGCCGTTGACGATGAGAAGCGCGTCGGCGTCGGCCGGGATGCCGCGCCGCTGGAGCCTGGCGGCAAGCGTTTCGCGAAGCGGCCTGTAGCCGAAGGGCGAGCCGTAGGTGAGGAGGGCGCCGTCGCGCGCCACCTCGGCGAGGACCTTCGCGAAGGCCTCGGCTGGAAACTCCCGTTCGTCCGGAGCGAGGCGGGCGAGATCCTGCGCCTGGGCGGGGATTCCCTCCTGCGCGCCCGACTCCGCGAGAATTCGGCCGAGCAGGGCGGAAGAGATCCGGTCCCACGCCGGGGCGGGGCCGACCATCGGACCTGCGAGCGAGCGGCGGGTGACACGCGTGCCGCCCCCCTTGTTCGTCTCGATCCACCCCTCCCGCTTTAGAACCTGGAGCGCCTGGTGGACGGTGGCCCGGTTCACCTCGTGAGTCCGGGCCAGGGCCCGCGACGCGGGGAGGCGCGACCCTTCCTGGAAGCGGCCGCGCCGGATGTCGCGGATGACTCCGTCCGCGATGGTCCGGTAGAGCGGCACGCGGCCGGAGGATTCCTCCGGCTGCCGGTCGGGGAGCGCAGGCGTCGTCACCGGAACGAGAATGGCCCTTGGCCTAGACCAACCGCAAGTTATTCCGGTGCTGGGGCCAACCATAAGGGTTGGCCGGTCCGGCCGGTCACTCCCCCCGGGTGGCCCTCTCGTCCCAGAGCCGACGGAGCTCCTCGGAGAAGAGCTGGTCGAACTCGCGGGACCCTTCGGCGACCCGCCGCCCGCGCGCGAGGACCTTCTTGCGGGCCTCCGCCGCGAGCGCCTCGCTTTCTCTCTCCCACCCCTGGAGGGCCGAGGAGATCCCCTTCGTCACGTACTCCGGCTCCGCCGTGAGCTCGACCCCCGGGGCTTTCCGAAGCCCCTCCAGGATTCGCCGGGAGAGGTCGCTGGCGCGCTCGTGGGAAAGCGACACTACGCCCCCGCCCCCGCGTGAACCCCGGCCCCGCACTCGTGGGGGGTGCGGCGGGATCGAGAAACCCCCGCGTTCATGTCAGTGGACCCGGCGGGGGCCCTCTCCCGCGTGGACCCGGATCGCCGCAACCCCCTGGGCGGTGAGCGGGTGGTCGAAGAGGCGGTCGAGAACGGCGAACGGGACCGCCGCGGCGTCGGCCCCCATCGCCGCCGCGTCGAGCACGTGGACGGGGTTCTGGACGGCGTCGACGACGATCTGGGTCTGCAGGCCGTAGTTGTCGTAGACGCGGACCACGGCGTCGACGACGTCCATCCCGACCTGCCCCGCGGCGTCGAGGCTTCCGACCGGCGTCGAGGCGTAGGCCGCCCCCGACCGGGCCGCCAGCAGCGCCTGGAGCGGCGTGAAGACGAGGTGCACGTCGGCCGCGATCTGCTCGTCGTTGAGGAGCCGCACGACCCGGAGCCCCTCGCGCGTCATCGGGAGACGGACGACGATCGCCTTGCCGAGCTTGGCGAGCTCCCGGGCCTCCTTGTACATCGCCTTCGGCTCGCCTGCGGCGACCGCCGCCAGGACGGGGCCATCGCAAACCTGCGAGAGCTCGGAGACCACCTTGCGGTAGTCCCGCCCGGCGGCGAGGACGGCTTCGGGGCGGACGACGGCGCCGTCGAGCAGGCCCCACTCCTTCGCCCGGCGGGCTTCGTCGGCGTCGAGGCTGTCTAGGAAGAACCTCATTCTCTGACTCTACTCGCTTTCCGCCTCGTCCTCGGCCGGGACGGCCGCAGGCGGGGCGTCAGGATCGTCCGGCTCGTCGACCGGTTCTTCCCGTTCGCCGAGCGACGGGAGCTTGGCCACTGCGACGACGGCGTCGCCGTCGTCGAGGTCGATGACCTTCACGCCCTGCGCGGCGCGTCCCGTCTCGCGGACGCCGGCGGCCGCGAAGCGGATCATCATCCCCATCCTCGTGATGAGGAGGAGCTGATCGTCCTCGCCGACGGACTTGATCCCCACGACGGGTCCGTTCTTCTCGGTCACTCTGACGTTGATGACCCCCGAGCCGCCGCGGGTCTGGTGGCGGTACTCGGAGACGTCGGTCCGCTTGCCGTAGCCGAGCTCGGTCACGGCGAGGAGCGTGGCGCCCTCGTCGACGAGGTCCATCTCGACGACCTCGTCGCCCTCCTTCAGCTCGATCCCCTTGACGCCCGTCGTGTCGCGGCCGATGGGCCGTACGTCGGTCTCGGTGAACTTGATCCCCATGCCGTTGCGCGTCCCGAGAAAAACCTGCCGCTCCCCGTCCGTCACCTGCACGGAGAGGAGCTCGTCGTCTTCCTCGAGGTTGATCGCGATGATCCCCGCCGCGCGGACGTTGCCGTACGCGGAGAGGACCGTCTTCTTCACGAGCCCCCTCTTCGTCGCGAAGAGGAGATAGCGATCCTCCGGGAAGCCGCGGGTCGTCGTCATTGCGGCGACCGTGTCTCCCGGCTCGATCTGGATCAGGTTCACGAGCGCCTTGCCGCGCGCCGCCGGCCCGGCCGACGGGACGTCCCAGACGCGCACGCAATGGACCCGCCCGCGATCCGTGAAGACGAGGAGGGAGTCGTGCGTCGAGGCGACGAAGAGGTGCTCGACGACATCCTCCTCGGTGGCCGCGGCGCCCGTGCGCCCCTTTCCGCCGCGCTTCTGCTCGCGGTAGATGGAGAGCGGCGTGCTCTTGGCGTAGCCGCCTCGCGTGACCGTGAGGACGACGACCTCGTCCTTGATGAGGTCCTCGTCGGAGAGGTCCCTCTCGAGAGTCGAGATCTCCGTCCGGCGGTCGCAGCCGAAGCGGGTCTTCACGTCGGTGAGCTCGGTCTGGATGATCGCCGTCACCCGCTCGGGACGGGCGAGGATGTCCTTCAGGTCGGCGATGGTGGCGAGGACGTCCTTGTACTCGGCGACGATCTTGTCGCGCTCGAGGCCGGTGAGGCGCTGGAGGCGCATCTCCAGGATCGCCTGTGCCTGGACCTCGTCGAGCCGCACGAGCTCCCCGTCGCGGCGGGCGCGCGGAGAAAGGTCGAGGGCGGGCAGGTCGAGGAACCGCTCCAGCGCGGCGAGCTCGACGGCGATCTCCGACGTCAGCCGGGCTTTGGCCTCCTCGGGGTCCTTCGAGCCCCGGATGATCGCGATGACGCGGTCGAGGCTCGAGAGCGCCAGCGCGAGGCCGAGCAGGAGGTGTGCGCGAGCCTCGGCCCGGGCGAGCTCGAAGCGGGTCCTCCGGACGACGACGACCCGCCGGTGCTCGAGAAAATGCCGGAGCATCTCCTTCAGGGGGAGGACGCGTGGCTGCCCGTCGACGATGGCGAGGAAGATGATGCCGAACGAGCTCTGCAGCGGCGTCAGCTGGTAGAGCTTGTTGAGAAGGACGTTCGCGTTCTCGGCCCTCTTCAGGTCTATGACGACGCGCATCCCCTGCCGATCGCTCTCGTCGCGGATCGCCGAGATCCCCTCGAGGCGCTTCTCGTTGACGAGGTCGGCGATCTGCTCGATGAGGCGTGCCTTGTTGACCTGGAACGGGAGCTCGGTGATGACGATCGACTCCCGGTCGGCCTTCGTGGAGGCCTCGATCTCCGCCCGCCCGCGAACCTGGATGATCCCGCGGCCGCTCCGGTAGGCCTCGACGACGCCGCGGCGGCCGAGGAGGATGCCGCCGGTCGGGAAGTCGGGCCCGGGGATAACCCGGAGGAGCTCGTCCAGCCCGGCCTCGGGGTTCTCGAGGAGGAGGATCGCCGCGGCGCAGGCCTCGCGGAGGTTGTGCGGCGGGATCTTCGTCGCCATGCCGACGGCGATCCCCTCGGAGCCGTTGACGAGGAGGTTCGGGAACTTCGCCGGAAGGACGGTCGGCTCCTGGAGCGAGCCGTCGTAGTTCAGCGTCCAGTCGACCGTTTCCTTGTCGATGTCGTCCCCGACGAGCTCCTCGGCCAGAGCCGTCAGGCGAATCTCGGTGTACCGCATCGCCGCGGCGTTATCGCCGTCGACGGAGCCGAAGTTCCCCTGGCCGTCGACGAGCGGCTCGCTCATCGAGAAGTCCTGCGCCATCCTCACGGCGGTGTCGTAGATCGACGCGTCCCCGTGGGGGTGGTACTTGCCCATGACGTCGCCGACGATGCGGGCCGACTTCTTGTAGGCGCGGTTGTGCCGGTTGCCCTGCTCCCACATGCCGTAGAGGACCCGGCGGTGGACCGGCTTCAATCCGTCGCGGACGTCGGGGAGGGCGCGTCCCACGATGACCGACATCGCGTAGTCGAGGTAGCTGCGGCGGATCTCCTCCTCGATGGAGACGGGGATCCGCTGCTCGGCGGAGACGGGCGGCGGTGCGGGTTTGTCGGTCATCGGTTCTTCACGTCCTCGCCGCGGCGGGAGCCGCGGCGCAGGGGGGTTCGGGGGGATCGAGAAAACCCCGCTTCATTTCAGATGTCCAGGTTCGTCGCCGAGAGCGCGTTGGCCTCGATGAAGGCGCGCCGGGGCTCGACGGCATCTCCCATCAGGACCGTGAAGAGCGCGTCGGCCTCGACGGCGTCCTCCACGCGGACCTGGAGGAGGCGCCGGGTCTCGGGGTTCATCGTCGTTTCCCAGAGGGTCTCGGGATTCATCTCACCGAGGCCCTTGTAGCGGCTCGCCGTGAGCCCCTTCTTGGCGCTGTCGAGGATGGCCTCCGCCGCTTCGGCGAGGGTCGCGACACGGTTTTCGTCGCCCTTCCGGCGGAGGATGTAGGGCCCTTCGAGGAACCCGTCGAGCGCGGTGGCGAGCTCCCCGGCCCGGCGCACGTCGAAGCTTCCGAGGAACGTGGCGTCGACGACGGCCTTCCTCGGAACGCCGTTCGTCTCCCGCGAGACGTGGAGGGCGAAGCCGCCGTGCTCCTCCTCGGGCAGGACGTCCGTCTTCAGGTCGGCCGGCAGTCCCGCGGCGAGCGCCTCGAGGCTCGCCCGGTCGCGTGCCGCCTCGGGTCCGGTCCCCGGCCTCGCGAGGGCGCGCAGGAGCTCCGGCGGGATCCCGCGGAGGGAGAGGCGTTTCTCGAGGGAGAGCCACTCCTGGGCGTCGGAGAAGAGGCGGACGAGCGCGGCGCCGGAGACGGTCGTCCCGGTGGGCTCCGTGACGAGCGCGCGGTCGTCGCCGATCCGGGCCAGGAGAAAGCGGGCGTACTCCTTGTCGTCCTTGAGGAACGACTCCCGCTTGCCGTCGACGACCTTGTAGAGCGGCGGCTGCGCGATGTAGAGGTACCCGCGCTCGATCGCGGCTCGCATCTGGCGGAAAAAGAACGTCAGGAGGAGCGTGCGGATGTGCGAGCCGTCGACGTCAGCGTCCGTCATCAGGACGATCTTGTGGTACCGGATCTTCTCGACGTCGAACTCCTCGCCGATCCCCGCCCCGAGGGCGAGGATGAGAGAGCGGATCTCGGCGAAGGCGAGCATCTTGTCGAACCGTGCCTTCTCGACGTTCAGGATCTTTCCCTTGAGCGGCAGGATCGCCTGCGTCTTCCGGTCGCGCCCCTGCTTGGCCGAGCCTCCGGCCGAATCTCCCTCGACGATGAAGATCTCCGACAGCCCGGGGTCGGTCTCCTGACAGTCCGCGAGCTTCCCCGGGAGGCCGGCGCCGTCGAGCGCCCCCTTCCGCCTCACGAGCTCGCGGGCCCGGCGGGCCGCCTCGCGGGCGCGGGCCGCCTCGATGATTTTGTCGACGATCCGGCGGGCGACCTTGGGGTTCTCCTCGAAGTACGTCGAGAGGCGCTCGTAGGTGACGGTCTGAACCCAGGTCTTGGCTTCCTGCGAGACGAGCTTCTCCTTCGTCTGGGAGGAGAACTTCGGGTCCCGGATCTTCAGCGAGACGACCGCGGTCAGCCCCTCCCGGCAGTCGTCGCCGGAGAGGGTCGTGTCCTTGAGGTTCTTCGTGAGGTTGTTCGCTTCGGCGTACTTCTGGATCGCGCGGGTCAGGGCCGTCTTCAGCCCCTCGAGGTGCGTGCCGCCGTCCTTGTTCGAGATCGTGTTCGTGAAGCAGAAGATCTGCTCCTGGTACCCGTCGTTCCACTGCAGGGCGACGTCCAGACGCTCGCCCTTCGCGTCGACCTTCGCGTCTCCCGTGGCGTCCTTGATATCCGTGAAGAAGATGACGCTCTCATGGAGCTTCTCGCGGTTCTTGTTGAGGTGCTCGACGAAGGAGGAGATCCCGCCCGCGTACTGGAAGACGTGCTTCCTTTCCCCCTTCTCGTCCCGTTCGTCAAGGATCTCGATCGTGACGCCGGGGTTCAGGAAGGCGAGCTCGCGCAGGCGCTGGGAAAGGGCGTCGAAGCTGTACGAGCGGACGGAGAAGATCTCCGGGTCCGCCTGAAAGGTGAGCTTCGTCCCGGTCTTGTTCGTGCGCCCCACCTCCCGGATCGGCTGCTGCGGTATTCCCTTCGCGTAGGGCTGCTGCCAGACGCGTCCGTCACGGCGGATCTCGATGTCGAGCGAGGACGAGAGGGCGTTCACGACGGAAAGGCCGACGCCGTGGAGACCGCCGGAGACCTTGTAGGCGTTGTCGTCGAACTTTCCCCCGGAGTGGAGGTCCGTGACGATGATCTCGAGCGTCTCGCGGTTGTGGACCGGGTGGAGCCCGACCGGGATGCCGCGGCCGTTGTCCTCGACGGTCACGGTCTCGTCGGGGTGGACCGTGACCGTCACCCGGTCGCAGTAGCCGGCCTGCGCCTCGTCGATGGCGTTGTCGACGAGCTCGGTGACCATGTGGTGAAGCCCCGTGATGTCGTCGGTGTTGCCGATGTACATCCCGGGTCGCTTGCGCACCGCTTCGAGCCCCTTCAGGAGCTTGATCGACTCGGTACCGTAGCTTTTGTCGCGCTCCTCGGTGGGAGGGGCGTCCTGGTCAGGAGACGAGGGCATCATCGGACCTTTCCTCTGGCCCCGCAGCGGCGGGGAAAACGAAGGGAGAACGGCCGTCAAGGGACCCTGCCGGCGAGAGAGCCCCGGCGTCGACCTCCCAGACGGCGCCCGCCGGGAGGGGCAGGGCGCGCGCGACGGAGGCGCGCGCCGAGGTGAGGAAAACCTGACCGTCATCCGGAAGCGCTTCGGCAAAGCGCCCGAGGACGGCCGGGTCCCACTCGGAGTCGAAGTCGTCGAAGGCAAAGACCGGGAGGACTCCCGCGGCCCCGGCGAGCAGGGCTCTCTCCGCGAGCGCCCAGGCCAGGATGAGCGTCCTGGTCTCGCCGGAGGACGCCCTCGTGGAGAGAGATATCGGACCACAGACGATACGCACGTCGTCCCGGTGCGGGCCGAAGAGAGCCCGGCCTGCACGGCGGTCCGTCTCCTCGGAATTCCGGAGGCCTCGCCGGAGCGCCTCGGCGAGATCTTCGCGGCTCCCTTCCGAAGGGAGCTCGGAGACGAGCCGAAGCGAGACCTCGCTCCAGGGCGACCCGAGGAGCCGGGCCGTGTGGGCGAGGCGTCGCCCGAGCGGGCCGATGTGCCGGCGGCGGGCCTCGCCGATGGCGGCGCCGGCCACGGCGAGGATCTCCTCGAACGAGGAAAGGGTGTCGCGGTCGGGTCGACCCGCAGAGGCCAGGAGCGCGACCCGCTCGGCCCGGGCCTTCTCATAGCGACGAAAGTCGGCGGCCAGGCCGGGCTCGCAGGCGACGGCGATCCGGTCGAGCGCGCGACGCCTCTCGGAGGGGGGCCCCCCGAGACGACCGAGATCCGCGGCGGTCAGCAGGACGATGGGCAGTTTCCGGCTCGCCTCGAGCCGTGAGACCTTCTTCCCGTTCCAGGCGTGCTCCCGGCGTCCCCGCGAGAGAAGCGCGCCGAGGGCGCCCTCCGTCATTCCCGAGAGGCGCACCGAGACGGCAGCAACGGCCTCGCCGGCACGGACGACATCGGCGAGATCCGCCGTCCGGAAGGACGGGCGTCCGGAAACGAGAGCCAGACTCTCGAGCACGTTGGTCTTTCCCTGCCCGTTGGCGCCCACGAGCAGATTCATGCGCGGGTGAAAGCCATGACGGGACGGGGTGAGGTTACGAAAGGCCTCGATCGAGAGGGATTCGATCTCCACGTGTCGCAGCGCACCCCCTCAGACGCGCATCGGCATCACGACGTAAAGGTAGCTCTTCAGGCCGGGCACCGGCTCGGCCGGCCGGCCCTGGCACTGGGAGCCCTCGTCCTTCACGAAGAGGTGGACCTTCTCCGTCTCGCACGCCTCGAGAAACTGCTCGAGGTATCGTGAATTCAGGCGGAGAGTGATCGTGTCGGCCTCGTACTCGGCGGCGATCTCCTGGTCCCCGTCACCAACGTCCTGACTCTCGGAGGAGACGATGAGCGCCCCTTCCTTGAATGTCAGGCTGACAGCCTTGAGGCGATCTCCGGAGAGAAGGGAGATCCGGCGCACGGCGCCGAGGAGCTCTTCCCTCACGACGGTTGCCCTCTTCGTGTTGTCCTTGCTGATGACCTTTTCGTAGTCTGGAAAGCGCCGGTCGTCGAGCTTCGAGTAGATCCGGCGGCGCCCGACGGTGAAGCCGATGTGATTCGTTCCGCGGACGATGGTGACCGGGGTCTCGTCGTCGGCGTCGAGGCGGGAGAGCTCGTCGAGAACCTTCTTGGAGACGAGAATCGCCTCGAAACCGGCCTCAGCAGTGGCGTCCTCGACCTCGATCAGGGCGAGGCGATGACCATCCGTGGCCGCCATCTCGAGACCGCCGTCCTTCGGCTTGAGGAGAGCCCCCTGGAGCTGCAGGCGGATTTCTTCCGTGGAGACGGCGAAGCGGACCTTCTCGACCATGCGGCGAAGGGCGCCGAACTTGAGCGAGAGCGTTGGCCCGCCAGCCGCCTCGGGACGCGTCGGAAAATCGGTCGCCGGAAGGCCGTTGAGACGAATCCTGAGCTTCGGTTCCTTGCAGTCGAGCTGGACGTGATGGTTTTCGAGGACGCGCAAACGTACCTCGGCAGCGGGCGGCAGGTCGCGGACGACGTCGAAGAGCTTTCGCGCCGCGACCGTTACGGCGCCGCTCGTCTTGAGCGAGAGCGACTCGATCTCCGACACGAACGTCGTGTCGAGGTCGGTCGCCGTCAGGGTAAGCGTCTGGTCACGGGCCTCGAGGAGAACATTCGAGAGAATCTGGTGGGGCGTTCGCCGTTCCACCACACCCTGCATCAGGCTCATCTCTCGGGACAGCGTGGCCGCCGGAAGTGTCAGCTCCACATCCCCTCCAACATTCTCTTAAATTCTAGCACTGTAAGAGTTACAGAAGTAGTAGTAGGGGCGTTTCCGGCCTGTGGGAAGGTCACGGAAAGGCTCTGCCGGACGGGGTTTGGGGAAGGCGAGACGGTGTGGAGAACGGAACCCCCGGCTGTGCAGATCGGGGAAGGCCGGGAAGACGGAAAATCGGCGGGACCCGGATCGCACAGGAGACGCACTCCCCATTTCACCGGAATTGAGCGACGAGGGCGGCGACTTCCCTGTCGAAGTCCGAGTCCTCTTCCCTCCGGGCAGTGATCTTCCGGATCGAATGAAGGGCGGTGGTGTGGTGCTTGTCGCCGAAGAGCCGCCCGATCTCGGGAAGCGACAGGCCGATCGCCTCCTTCAGGACATACATGGCGACCTGGCGGGGGAAGACGATGGCTTCCCGCTTCGTCTTCGCGCGGAGTTCAGCGGGCTTGAGTCCATAGTGTCCCGCAACGGCCTTGAGGATCTCGGCGGGGGACGTCTTCTGGGACTCGTCGGGGAGAATCCCACGGAGAGCTTCCTGGGCGAGCTCCCGGGTGATCGGCTCCCCACGCATCGAGGAGACGAGGACGACCCGGTTGAAGTAGCTCTCCAGCTCCCGGACGTGGGTCTTGATCTTTCCGGCGAGGAAGTAGGCCGTGTCGTCGTCGAGCTCGACCTGAGCGATCTCGGCCTTGTGACGGAGGATGGCGACCTTCGTCTCGAAGTCCGGCGGCTGGATGTCGACGACGAGACCCCCCTCGAATCGGCTTTTCATCCTGTCGGTGAGGCCGGGGATGTCCCGGGGAAGGACGTCCGAGGTGAAGGCGATCTGGCTTCCGACGGAATAGAGCGCGTTGAAGGTCTGGAACAGCTCGTCCTCGGTGGTTGTTTTCCCGGCGAGGAACTGGACGTCGTCGAACAACAGGACGTCCGCATTCAGAAGGCGCTGCCGGACCTGGTCCATCCGGTTGAACCGGATGCCGGTGACGACCTCCTTCACGAAGGTCTCCGAGTAGACGTAGAGGACTCTCTCTCCCGGCCGGCGGGAGAGCCGCCGGTGGCCGATGGCCTGCATCAGGTGGGTCTTGCCCAGTCCCGTCGGGCCACAGATGAAGAGAGGGTTGTAGCGGTGAGAGGTCTGGTCCGCGACGTGGAGGGCCGCGGCGTGAGCGAGCTGGTTCGAAGCGCCGATGACGAAATGCTCGAAGGTGTAGAGAGGGTTCAGGTCCCCGACCTTGGCCCGGGGCGCCGCCTGGGGACGGGCAGGGGAGACCGAGGCCCGGTAGTCGTCCTGCCCTTCGAGGACGAAGCGGATCTCGCGGTTCCCGATCCCTGCGAGGCCGGCCGCCTCGCTGATCTGTTCACCGTACTCGCGCGGGATGTAGTCGATGAAGAGGGGGCTGCCGATCAGGACGTAAACGGCGTCGGTCGTCTCGAGCTTCTGACGGGTCCCGCGGAACCAGGTGTCGAAGTCGCGCTCGTCCACCCTGGACTTCAGGTGCTCGAGGATCTTCTCCCAGGAGGTCGCTTTGTCCACGGTATCTTCACCGGTGTAAGAGAGATGCACCGCCCGGCGGAGCGAGCGAGGATGCTAGCACGCGCTCCTTTCGTGCCGGCCCGGGCGGAGGGACCGAGGCCGGCCGCGCCAGGGAACGGGCCAGGCCCGAATCGGCCTCGCGGTTGACAGGGGGCGGCGAGTCCGGGAGAATCCGCCGCCTGCGCTCCCCGCAGCGGGAGAGGTGGTGTCATGAAAAGAACCTTCCAGCCCAACAATCGCCGCCGTCACAAGACGCACGGCTTCCTCGTCCGGATGAGGACGAAGAACGGCCGGGCCGTGCTGGCCCGGCGTCGGGCCAAGGGTCGGAAGCGCCTCGCCGTCTGAGGCGTCCGGGGATTCCGCCGTTTCCGGCGGTCCTTCCCGTTCCATGCTTTCCGAACCCAGCGGGCCCGGTCGCGCCCCCCTTGCGGCCCGGCGACCCGAGTCGTTCGGGAGGGACCGCCGAGTGCTTCGTCGGGCGGACTATCTGGGAACCTACGCCAGCGGGCGACGTTTCGTCGGCCGCTGGCTCGTGCTGTTCGTGCGGCCCGCGGCCGGTGCCTGCGCCCGGCTCGGCGTGACGATCACGAAGAAGACCGGCTCGGCGGTCGTGAGAAACCGGCTTCGGCGCAGACTCCGGGAGCTGTTTCGAAGGAACGACGGATTCCGGAGCGCGGTCGACGTCGTCGTCAATGTCCGGCCCGGCGCGGAGGAGACGACCTTCGCGGAGCTCTCCCGGGACTTCCAAAAGCTCGCGGCCAGGGCGGGAGCCGGAGGGACGCCGTGACGGTCGTGGCCGGCGCGGAACCCGGGGTTCCGACTCCCGGCGGCGCCGCTCGCGGCGCCGCGGCGCTCCTTTCGCTCTACAAGAGGTTTCTCTCTCCGCTGCTCCCTCCGGCCTGCCGGTTTCAGCCGACCTGTTCGGAGTACGCTCGCGAATCGATCCTCCGTCACGGCCTCCTGAGGGGGGCGTGGCTCTCGGTCCGTCGCCTCTCCCGTTGCCACCCGTTCCACCCGGGCGGGTTCGACCCGGTCCCCTGAACCGCCTTCGAGGAGCTTCCATTGGATTCGAAACGACTCGCCGTGGCTTTCGGTCTCTCGGCCGCCATCCTGATTCTCTGGACCGTCGTCTTCCCTGCGCCGAAGCCGGCGCCGCGCACGGCGGTTGCGCCGAAACCGACCGTCGCGGCGACGAGCGTCCCGGCGACACCGAGCCCGGGCCCCGGGGTCGAAGCCGCCGCGCGAGTGGAGGTGCCGGTCTCCGTCGCGCCGGTTGCGGCGATCGTGGCGGCCGAGCCGCGGGAAGTGACGCTGAAGAACGACGTTCTCACCCTGCGGCTCTCCAACCGTGGCGGCGAGGTCGTCTCGGCGCAGCTGTCGAAGTTCGGCGGGGCGGATGAAAAGGGAGCGCTGGAGCTCGTCCGGAAGGACACGCCGTTCGCGGGACGAACGCTGGTCTACGACCCGACGGATCCGTTCCTTTCGCGCGCGGCGGCTGCGCTGCACGAAACGACGGTCGAGGAGGGGCCGAAAGGCACCGTCGTCCGCTTCCGGTACCGGGAGGCGGATGGACAGGGGGTGACCCGGACCTACACCTTCGGCACGGGGTACCTGCTCGGGCTGAAGATCGAGCGGGAAGGTGGAAAGGGGCAGCCGGTCGGGGTGGTCCTCGGTCCCGGGATCGGAAACCCCTCGAAGGCCGAGCTGGAGAACCGCTACACGAAGCCTGGTTCGAGCGTGACCCTTTCCGCGAGCCGGTCCGTCTCCCGGAAGGCCAAGGATGGGCTGAAGGAGCCCGTCCCCGTCGGCACCGGGCTGATCGCAGCCGGCCTCGAGGACAACTACTTCGTCACGGCGTTCCTGCCGGGGGCTTCCGAGAGCGTGCTCCTTCGGCCGGTCGGGCTCGTCGTTGCGGCCGCTCCGGCGGCCGGAGGGGTCCCTGGCGCCGCGGTCGAGCCGTTGAGGGAGACCGAGGTCGTTCTCTCGGGTGAGGGAACGGTGGAAGCAGGCCTCTATCTTGGTCCCAAGGACATCGACGTCCTGCGCTCGGTCCGGCCGGGGATGGAGAAGCTGATCGACTACGGCTGGTTCGCGGTGGTCGTCGCGCCGCTCCTCTGGCTGCTCAAGCAGTTCCACGCCGCGATCCCGAACTGGGGCGTGGCGATCATCCTCGCGACGGTCGTCATCAAGGTCCTGCTCTTCCCCCTGACCTGGAAACAGCTCGTCTCCATGAAGAAGATGAGCTCGCTGCAGCCGAAGATCGAGGCGATCCGGCTGAAGTGGACGCCGAAGCTGAAGACGGACCCGCAGGCGCGGGTGAAGCTGAACGAAGAGACGATGGCGCTCTATCGGACGGAGAAGGTGAATCCGGCCGGTGGGTGTCTCCCGCTTCTCCTCCAGATGCCGATCCTGATCGCTTTCTACAACCTCCTGAGCCATTCGATCGACCTGCGGCACGCTCCCTTCGCGCTCTGGATCCAGGACCTCTCCGCCAAGGACCCCTACTACGTCACACCGATCCTGATGACGCTGACCATGTGGCTGCAGCAGCAGATCATGCCGGCCACGGGCGACGCGATGACGAAGAGGGTGATGGGCTTCCTGCCTCTCGTCATGGGGTTCATGTTCAAGGACATGCCGTCGGGGCTCGTTCTCTACTGGCTCGTTCAGAACGTCCTCTCCATCGCTCAGCAGCTCCTCCTCGAGCGCTACACGGATCTCGGGATGCGGCCAAGGGCGACGAAGGCGTGACCAGGAAGAAGCGGCCACGGGCGGAGGGGCCAAAACGATGGCTCTTCTCGTCGGTGATGGTGCGGGGGAGGCGGACGTCCTCGTCGCCCGGGCGACACCTCCGGGCCCGAGCGCGCTCGCGATCATCCGGCTGAGCGGCCCGCCGGGCCGGACCTTGGCGATCGCGAGGGCGGTGGCGCCGCGGATTCCCGCTCGACCCGTCCCGCGACGAGCCTGCCTCTCGCCGTTCCTGGACGAGGAGGGGGGCGTCGTGGACGAGGGGCTCGTCCTCTGGTTCGAGGCGCCCGCGTCGGCAACGGGCGAAGAGGTCGTGGAGCTTCAGGCTCATGGCTCCCCGGCGGTCGTCGAGGCGCTCGTGCGCGCCGCCGTACGGCACGGGGCGCGACGGGCGCGGCCGGGGGAGTTCACTCGGCGGGCCTTGTTGAATGGGAAGCTCGATCTTGCCAGGGCCGAGGGGGTCGGGCGGCTTGCAGCAGCTGCGAGCCGGGGCGAGGCCCGCCGCGCGCTGGGCCTTGTCCGCGGAGAGCTTTCGAGGAAGGTGGAGGCGCTGCGGGAGGAGCTGCTCGCCGTGCTGACGGAGCTCGAGGCCCGGCTGGATTTTGCCGAGGACGTCGAGCGGGACGGAGAGACCGCTGTTCTGGCCCGCCTCGTCTCGGCCCGAGGGGCGCTGCTCCTGCTGGCCGCGGAGGTGGGGGCGGGCCGGCGGGGCGACTCCTTTCCGACGGTCGTGATCGTGGGCGCTCCGAACGCGGGGAAGTCGACGCTGTTCAACGCGCTCGTCGGGGAAGACCGGGTGCTCGTGACGGAGCTGGCAGGAACGACCCGGGACGCCGTTTCCGAGGTCGTCGAGATCGCCGGAGAGCGGGTCCGGCTCGTCGACACGGCCGGCCTGCGGGAAACGACGGATCGGCTCGATCGGCTCGGGGTCGAGGCGGCGAGGCGGGCCGCCGCGGGCGCGGACCTCCTCCTCGTGGCGCGGGAGGCGGGCGAAGCGCTGCCGGGGCCCGCCGGACTTCCCGACGGAGTGCCGGTTCTCTTGCTCGCGACCAAGGCCGATCTGCCGGGTGCGATTCGGGGCGGCGGGCTTCGCGTGAGTGCGAGGACGGGGGCGGGAATGTCCGAGCTGGGTCGCGAGATTGCGCGCCGGCTCGCAACCGGAGAGGACACCGGCACTTTCGGCGCGCTCCCTCGTCAGCGCGACGCGCTTCTGCGCGCCGCGGCGGCTCTCGACGGAATCGGACCCCTGGCTCCGGCCGAGATGGCGGCGGCGTCGGTTCGGACCGCGCTTCACGCGCTGGGGGAGATCACCGGGGAGACCGCCACGGAGGAGCTCCTGGACCGGATCTTTTCGTCGTTCTGCGTGGGCAAATGAGGGAGAGGTACGACGTCGTCGTTATCGGAGGGGGGCACGCCGGGGCGGAGGCGGCCTGGGCGGCGGCGCGGATGGGATGCCGGACGCTGCTGACGACGAGGGACCTTCCGGCGATCGCGAGGATGAGCTGCAACCCCGCCATCGGCGGGCTCGCCAAGGGTCAGGCCGTGCGGGAGATCGACGCCCTCGGGGGGGTGATGGGCTGGGCGGCGGACCGGTCGGGGATCCATTTCAAGGTGCTGAACGCCTCGCGCGGTCCCGCCGTGCAGGGCCTGCGGTGCCAGGCGGACAAGTCCGCCTATTCCCTGGAGGTGGCGGCGCGACTCGCGGCCCAGCCGAACCTCGAGCTGAGGGAGGGCTCGGCGACAGGTTTCCTCGTCAGGGCCGGGCGCCTCTCGGGCCTGCGGCTTGAAGGGGGCGAGGAGGTCTCGTGCCGATCGGCGGTCGTGACGAGCGGCACGTTCCTTCGGGGGCTGATTCACGTCGGCGAGGAGAGGCAGGCTGCCGGCCGGTGGGGCGAGCCGCCGTGCACCGGGCTCTCGGAAGCGCTTCGGGACCTGGGCCTTCGTCTCGGAAGGATGAAGACAGGAACGCCACCGCGCGTTTCCGGAAAATCAATCGATAGCACAAAAACTGGCGTGTTGTGCGGTGACGCCGTGCCCCGGGCGTTCTCGTTCCGGAGTCGGGGCCGTCGTTTCCCGAGGCTCCGCCAGGTCGACTGCCTCCTGACGCACACGACGGCGCGAACGCATGCCCTGATCCGGGAGAACCTGGACCGCTCTCCCCTCTATTCCGGGGTGATCCATGGACGTGGCCCCCGGTACTGCCCCTCAATCGAGGACAAGGTCGTCCGCTTCGCGGAACGGGAGCGGCACCAGGTCTTCATAGAGCCGGAGGGGCTCGATACCGACTGGACCTACCTGAGCGGACTGTCCATGTCCCTTCCTTTCGACGTCCAGGCCGCCGTGGTCCGGAGCATCCCGGGGCTGGAGGCGGCGGAGATCCTCCGACCGGCCTACGCCGTCGAGTACGACGTGGTGTTTCCGGAGCAGCTCGAGGACACGCTTGCGGTGCGGGCGCTTCCGGGCCTCTTCCTCGCCGGGCAGGTGAACGGGACCTCCGGGTACGAGGAGGCGGCCGGACAGGGGCTCGTGGCGGGAGTGAATGCCGCGCTCCTGGCCGGGGGGCGGGAAGGTGCCCGGTTCACGCTCGCCCGGCACGAAGCCTACATCGGGGTGATGATCGACGACCTCGTGACGCTTGGCGCCGAAGAGCCGTACCGCCTGATGACCTCGCGGGCCGAGCATCGGCTCCTGCTGGGAGGAGATACCGCGTACGCCCGGCTCGCAGCGAAGGGGGTTTCCTACGGGCTCCTCTCCGAGCTGGAGGCGGCACCGCTCCTCGAGCGGGAAGCCCGGCAGTGCCGGGCGCGGACGGCGCTCGCGGAGGAGAGAGTCCTCCCCGACCGCCGGACGCTGTCCGAGCTCGATGCCCACGGAGTCGGGATCTCCGAGGAGACGACCGCTGCCGGCCTTCTCCGGCGGCCTGACTCGCCGGCCTCGATCCGGGGCTGGCTCGAGGGGCGGATTCCTGACCCGCTCCGCGACCTGGACGACGAAGGGTGGGAGCGGCTCGTGAACGAGGTTCGATACGAGGGTTTCCTGAGGCGGGAGGTCGAGGTGATCGAGAGAGTGCGGCGATCAGCGGACCGTCCCGTCCCCCCCGGGTTCCCGTACAGGGGGATGCCCGGCTTGTCGGCGGAGGCGGCCGAGAAGCTCGAACGGCACCGGCCGCGGACGCTGGGCCAGGCTGGCCGGATCCCCGGCGTGACCCCGGCTGCAGTGACGCTGCTGCTGGCCCATCTCGCAGCCGCAGAGAGGAGGTCGGTTTCGTGAACGAGCTGACGGCGCTGGTGATCGACGGGCTGGCCCGGCGGGGACTGGAAGAGGCCCTTCCCGCAACGGCGGGGTTCGCGGCGTACCTCGCCCTCCTCCTTCGCGCGAACACACAGGTCAATCTCGTTTCGAGAAGAGAGGCCGTGCCCGAGACTCTCGTCGAACGCCACCTGCTCGAGGCGCTCGAGGCGCTCCAGTTCCTGCCGGCAGCCGGGCGGACGCCTGTTGGCCTCCTGGACGTCGGGTCCGGGGGAGGGTTCCCGGCGATTCCGTTACTCCTGGCCCGGCGGGACCTCGAAGGGGTCCTCGTCGAGACGGTCGGGAAGAAGGCGAGCTTTCTGAGGGATGCGGTGGAGGTCCTCGGATTGACGGCCCGGGTAGTGAACGCTAGATTCCCCGATCCCGCAGTCACGCTCATGAAGAACGCCCCCCCCTGCCATTTCCTGACGAGTCGCGCCGTCGCCGGCGCCGGGGAGCTCGTCCGCGCGGCGCGCCCGGTGCTCGCCCGCGAGGCCGTGGCACTCCTCTGGACGAGCGAGCCGCTGCTCGAGGAGCTCCGGCGTGCGCTTCCGGGGGTTCGGATGAGTTTCCAGAAGAGCCCCGGGGCGGACCGTCGCGGCATCGCGCGGGTGGAGTGTTTCACGTGAAACGTCTTGCGGTGGCGAACCAGAAGGGGGGCGTGGGCAAGACGACGACGGCGATCAGCCTCGCCGCGGCCCTCGCAATCCTAGAGAAGCGGGTCCTCCTCGTCGACTTCGACCCGCAGGGAAACACGACCGGCGGCCTCGGGGTCGACAAGGGTGAGCTCGAGAGGACGGCCTACGACTGGATCCTCGGGAACGCCGCCTGGAGCGAGGTCGCCCGCCCGACCGCGCTTCCGCTCCTGACCCTGATTCCGGCCTCGCGCGAGCTCGTCGGCGCGGAGGTCGAGCTCGTGAACGTGGAGCAGCGGGAGTACCTCCTCGCCCGGAAGCTGGACGCGCTCGCGGACGCCTTCGACTACGTCCTCGTCGACTGCCCACCGTCCCTCGGGCTCCTGACCCTGAACGCCCTCACGGCCGTCGACGGGGTCATCGTGCCGATCCAGTGCGAGTACTACGCGCTCGAGGGCGTCTCCGAGCTCGTCGCGACGATCGAAAGGGTCCGCGAGAGCCTGAATCCCCGCCTCGGGATCGCCGGGGTCGTCGCGACGATGTGGGACGAACGGCTGAATCTCTCCCGCCAGGTTCTCGAGGAAATTCGTCGCTATTTCGGCGGCGCCTTCCTCGAACCGGCGGTGCCCCGCAACGTGCGCCTCGGAGAGGCCCCCTCGTTCGGGAAGCCGATCTTTCTCTACGACATCCGGTCTCGAGGGGCCGAGGCGTATCTCGCAATCGCGAGAGAGCTCCTTCGGCGGGACCTCGCCGAAGAGAACGGAGCGAAGCCGTGACGAAGAGACCCGCCCTCGGCAAAGGACTCTCCGCCCTCATTCCGACCGCCAGGCCCGGCACGCCGGACGCCCGCCCGGGCGTTTCGGTCCAGATGGTGGACCTGGACCACCTCGAGGCGAACCGCCAGCAGCCCCGGCGCCGGTTCGACGATGACGGGCTCGAGGAGCTCGCGCGCTCGATCAAGGAGACCGGTATCCTCCAGCCGATCCTCGTCACCCGCGACGCGGACCGCTTCCGGATCCTCGCGGGAGAGCGCCGGGTCCGGGCCGCCCGCCTCGCGGGCCTCTCTCGCGTCCCCGTCCTCATAAAAGAGGGGCTGGAAGATCGCGATCACCTTCTCGTCGCACTCGTCGAGAACATCCAGCGCCGGGATCTGACTGCGATGGAGGAAGCGGAATCGTTCTGGCACCTGAAAGACAAGTTCGGGATGACCCAGGACGAGATCGCCGAGCGGGTGGGAAAGGATCGGACGACGGTCTCGAACGCCATGCGGCTTCTCAAGCTTCCGGCGGAGATCCGGGCACAGGTCGAGGACGGGCTTCTGTCGGCCGGCCACGCCCGCGCTCTCCTCTCGCTCCCCTCGGCCGCCGATCAGGAGACCCTCGCCAGGGAGTTCATCCGCCGAGGACTCTCCGTCCGGGCGGCTGAAGCCCGGGTCCAGGAGGTCCTCGAGGGAGCTCCCGGGAAGAAGGCTGCCGCACCCGACAGCGACCCAGACACGCGAGACGCCGAGCAGCGGCTCCAGCGCTCCCTCGGGACGAAGGTCGAAATCCGGCGCCGGAAGAAGGGGGGCGACATTCGCCTCTCCTTCTATTCCGAAGAGCAGCTCATCGGCCTCTTCGAGCGCCTCGTCGGGGGTGGCGGATGATTGGCGGGAAGAAGGGAGGCGGTACCCTCAACGGCTTCCTGGACCGCGGAGCCCGCTTCGAGGGGACCCTCACGTTCGAGGATACGTTCCGGATCGACGGTGAGCTCAAGGGGAAAGTCGTCACGAAAAACGAGCTGATTGTCGGGGACGGCGCAGCGATAGACGCAGAGATCCACGTTGGACGGCTCTCGGTTTCCGGCAACGTTCGAGGCGTGATCTACGCCCGGGAGCGGGTCGAGGTCCACGCGGGGGCGCGCCTCCAGGCCGAGATCCACACCCCCTCGATTCTCGTCGAGGACGGCGCGGTGATCCAGGGACCGGTCGAGACGGGACCCCAGGTCGGCCGGGCACCTGGTGCCGCTTCGGACCCGGCGATCCCGGCGATCTCGCTCTCCTCGCCCCCCCGGAAGGCCTGATCAGCCGAACGGAGGCCCGAACGCCGTTCCCAGGACGGCGTGGGCGATCGTCGTCTCGGCCTCCGGCTTGATGCCCAGCTCCGCGGCGAGCTCCGCGCCGACGTCCGAGCCCTGGTCCAGGAGATCGAGGTCGACGGACGTCTCAAGCTGGTGCTCCGCCGGAGCCCCGGGGAGGTTCAGGCCGCAGGGCGGGTGGAACACCGCGCCGTCTTTTGACCAGGCGAAACCGTAAGTGCGGCAGGTGATCGGCCGCTCTTCGTAGATGCGGCATTGGCCCGAGGGGAGCGCCAACAGCGGGCAGGCACTATCCGCCACGAGGGCGAAGTACGCATCATCCGCCGCTTCGCTGCGATCCGGGTCGAGGAGCCCCTCTCGGGCGTCGCCAGGAAAAGAAGCAGCCGACCCTTCGACGATCCGTCGCGCGCGCCG
>DIAY01000034.1:30325-32956 GCA_002414905.1 Holophagales bacterium UBA5066
CGTGCCTCGACATGCACCCTCCCTCGGGTGGGCCGGATCGTAGCCCCATCGCCGCTCCGCAGATTGACCGCCGGGACCACTCTGTGGCATAAACGCGGCCCCCGTGCGGACTTCCGGCTCGCGGTGCGCCCGGGGGCGGACCCTGCAGCGTGCCCCTGAGAGCGGAACGAGCGATGCAACTGCCCGACCTCTCCCTGTTTCTCGTCGTCATCATCTTCTGGGCCGCCTACGTGGTCCTGAGGAAATTCCTGTTGTCTCCGCTCGGTGCTGTCCTGGCAGAGCGAGAACAACGGGCCGATTCCGCGCGCGCGGCATCGGAATCGGCGCTGGAACGGCAGCGCGAGGTCGCCGCCGACCTCGATCGGCGGCTCACGGATGCCCGGCGGGAGGCTCTCGCGCATCGTGAGGCCGCCAGGGCCGCCGCAGGCGAGCGGCGCCAGGCGCTCCTCGAAGAGGCCCAGCAGAAGTCCCGTGTCGTCGCTGCCGAGGCGCAGGCGAGCCTCGAGCGCGAGGTGCTGGCGGCGCGCCAGCAGCTTGGCGCGGAGGCGAGGACGATCGCCGGCGAGATCGCGAGCTACGCCCTCGGACGGAAGGTGGCCTGATGCCGGCCTCGCACCTCGCGCGCCTCCTCTCCGGCGGGGCGGACGGCCCCGCCACCTTCCTCGGCCTTCCCTACCCGTTCTGGCAGACCCTGAACCTTCTCGGGTTCATCGTCCTCGTCGTCTGGCTCCTGAGAAAGCCGCTGGTTCAGTTCTTCGAGAACCGGCGCCTCGGCGTCGCCGAATTGCTCCGGAAGGCCGAAGAAGACCGCGACCGCGCCCGGGCGGTGGCCCGGGAGGTCGGCGAGCGTCTGGCGCGAATCGAGGCGGAGATCGAGACGCTGCGCGTCCAGGCGCGGGAGCAGGCCGAGCAGGAGCAGAAGGAGATCGCGGCCCGTGCGGTGGAGGAGTCCGAGCGCGTCGTCGCGCGGACGCGCGCCGAGCTCGATGCCAGGGTCCGCTCCGCGCGCAACGAGCTGACGGCGTACGCCGCGGACCTCGCCGTGGAGCTCGCCCGGGACCTCGTCGTGAAGAACGTGACGCCCGACGACGAGACGAGGCTCGTCGCCGAGGGCGTGAAGAGTCTCGGGGGAGTCCTGCGATGAAGGCCGCCGGCTCTGCGTTCGCGAGACCCTACGTCGACGCCCTCTTCGAGGTTGCCGGAACCCTCGACGCCGTAGAGGCGCTCCTTCCCGGCCTCGACACCGTCGCACGCGCCCTCGAGAGCTCCGAGGAGCTGCGCCTCTTCGTGACGAATCCCGGAATCGGCCGGAAGGAGAAGGCGGCGCTCCTCTCGTCCCTCGCCCGGGCCGCGAAGGCCCCCGAGCTCGCGGGACGGCTGCTCCAGGCGCTCCTCGACAGGGGCCGCTTCCTGAAGCTCGCCTTCGTCCTCGAGGCGATCCGCGAGCAGCTCGACGTCGAGCGGGGCGTCGTCCAGGCGATGGTCCGCTCCTGCTCGCCGCTCGGTGCGGACGCCGAGAAGGGTATCCGCGAGGCGCTGGAGGCGCGAACGGGCACCCGCGTCCGCCTTCTCACCGAACTCGATCCCTCGCTCCTGTCGGGCTTCGTCGTCCGGCTCGGGAGCGAAGTCTTCGACGCCTCGCTTTCGAGGCGCCTCACGCGCGCGCGAAAGGCCCTGGAGAACGCCTCCGGGGCCGCGTGATCCCGTGATCCACAGACGGCAAGGAAAAGAGACGCGCCCATGACCGACATCAGCGCACGCGAAATCACGCAGCTCATCAAGGCGCAGCTCGCCGGACTCGACCGCGGCATCGACACGGCCGAGGTCGGGACCGTCCTTTCCGTCGGCGACGGCATCGCCCGCGTCTATGGCCTCGACAAGGTCATGGCGGGCGAGCTCCTCGAGTTCCCGAACGACGTCTTCGGCCTCGCCCTGAACCTCGAGGAGGAAGACGTCGGTTGCGTCCTCATGGGCGAGACGAAATTCGTCAAGGAGGGCCAGGAGGTTCGCCGGACGAGAAAGATCATCTCGGTGCCGGTCGGACCCGCCGTCATCGGCCGCGTCGTCGACCCGCTCGGCCAGCCGCTCGACGGCAAGGGGCCGATCGAGGCGGCGGCGTTCTACCCGAACGAGCGCATCGCCCCCGGTGTCGTCGAACGCCAGCCCGTGAAGGAGCCGATGCAGACGGGGCTCAAGGCGATCGACGCGATGATCCCGATCGGCCGAGGCCAGCGCGAGCTCATCATCGGCGACCGCCAAACGGGGAAGACCTCGGTCGCGCTCGACGCGATCATCAACCAGAAGGGGAAGGGCGTCGTCTGCATCTACGTCGCGATCGGGCAGAAGAGCTCGACCGTCGCGCAGGTCGTCCAGACCCTCGAGACGCACGGCGCGATGGAGCACACGATCATCGTCGCCGCGAGCGCGTCGGACCCGGCGCCGCTCCAGTACATCGCCCCCTACGCCGGCTGCGCGATGGGCGAGTATTTTCAGTTCACCGGCAAGGACGGCAAGCCCGCCAGCAAGGACAACCCGGGGGGCCACGTCCTCGTGGTCTACGACGACCTCTCCAAGCAGGCGGCGTCGTACCGCGAGATCTCGCTGCTCCTGCGCCGCCCGCCGGGCCGCGAG
>DIAY01000034.1:33094-35338 GCA_002414905.1 Holophagales bacterium UBA5066
CCGCGAGGCGTATCCGGGCGACGTCTTCTACCTCCACAGCCGGCTCCTCGAACGCGCCTCGAAGCTCAACGACGAGCTCGGCGGCGGCTCGCTGACGGCGCTCCCGATCATCGAGACGCAGGCGAACGACGTCTCCGCCTACATCCCGACGAACGTCATCTCGATCACCGACGGACAGATCTTCCTCGAGTCAGATCTCTTCTACGCGGGCCAGCGGCCCGCGATCAACGTCGGCATCTCGGTCTCCCGTGTCGGCGGCTCCGCCCAGGTCCGCTGCATGCGGACGGTCTCCGGGACGCTCCGCCTCGACCTCGCCCAGTATCGCGAGCTCGCCGCCTTCGCGCAGTTCGGGTCCGATCTCGACAAGGCGACCCAGAACCAGCTGAACCGCGGCAAACGCCTCACGGAAATCCTGAAGCAGAACGTCTTCGTCCCGATGGACGTCGCGCTCCAGGTCTCCTCGGTCTTCGCCGGGACGAAGGGATTTCTCGACGACCTGCGCGTCGAGGCCGTCCTCCCGTTCGAGAAGATTCTCCACAGATACCTCTCCTCGGGGCACGAGACTCTCCTCGAGGAGGTCCGCACCGCCAAGAAGATGACGAAGGAGATCGAGGAGGGCCTCGCCGCCGCCGTGCTCGAGGCCAAGAAGCTCTACCTGGCGGACAACCCGAGCGCGAAGGTCTGACGCCGGAGGCGCCATGCCGAACCTGATCGACATCCGGCGGCGGATCCGCAGCGTCAAGTCGACGCAGCAGATCACGAAGGCGATGAAGATGGTCGCCGCGTCGAAGCTCCGCCGGTCCCAGGAGCGGGTCATCGCCGCGCGCCCCTACGCCGGGACGCTCGCCGCGACGCTCGCCTCCGTGACGGGACGCATCCCTCCGCGGGAGGACGGCGCGCCGGCGCATCCGCTCCTGGCCCGACGCGAAGAGAAGGACGTGAAGAAGGTCATCCTCGTCGTCGTGACCGGAGACAAGGGGCTCTGCGGCGCCTTCAACACGAACGTGAACCGGGCGGCCGGTGCGTTCGTCCGCGAGAAGAAGAAGGCCGGCGTCGAGGTCTCCCTCGTCACGCTCGGCCGCAAGGCGACCGACTTCTGGAAGCGCCGCACGGTGCCGGTTCTCGAGGCCCGGCCCGGGCTCTTCCAGCGGTTCGGATACGACACGGCCGCCGAGATCGCCCGGTCCCTCTCCACCCGCTTCACCGGGGGCGAGACCGACGCGGTCTACGTCGTCTTCAACGAGTTCAGGAGCGTCATCTCGCAGATCGTCGGCGTGAAGTGCATCCTCCCGATCGAGCTCGGCGAGCTCGGGGCGGGCGGCGGCGCGGACTACCTCTACGAGCCGGCGCCGGACGTGATCCTCGGCCGGCTCCTCCCGAGGCACGTCGAGTTCCAGCTCTTCCGCGTCCTCCTCGAGTCGAACGCGGCCGAGAACGCCGCCCGGATGACGGCGATGGAGTCGGCGACGAAGAACGCGGGCGAGATGATCGACTCGCTCACCCTCACGTACAACCGGGCGCGGCAGGCGAAGATCACGAAGGAACTCATCGAGATCGTCTCCGGCGCCGAGGCGCTGAAGTGAACCGGGGGAACGCGATGTTCCGGGAGAACCCGGAGCCCGGGTTCTCCCGCACCCTCTCCGCGGCCCGGAGCTGGGAACCGACCCTCTCCGCGCCCCCGAGGAAGAGCGCCGTCCTTCCCGCAGCCCCGTCCCACGAGTGCTCCCGGCCCCGCAGGCCGCAGAGGTAGAACATGGCCATCGAAGGCAAAGTCGTCCAGGTCATCGGCGCCACCGTCGACGTGGAGTTTCCGGGCGGGCACCTGCCGTCCATCCTGAACGCCGTCCACGTCACCGATCCGGACGGCCTCTCCACCATTCCGATCGACCTGATGACCGAGGTGGCCCAGCACCTCGGCGAGAACCGGGTCCGTTGCATCTCGATGAAGCCGGCGGACGGCCTCGTACGGGGAATGAAGGCGGTCGACCTCGGCGAGCCCATCACGGTCCCGGTCGGTCCCGAGACTCTCGGGCGGATCCTGAACGTCATCGGCGAGCCGGTCGACGGTCTCGGGCCGGTGAACACGAAGGAACGCTGGCCGATCCACCGCCGCCCGCCGGCCTACGACGAACAGAAGACCTCCGTCGAGATGTTCGAGACGGGGATCAAGGTCATCGACCTCCTCGAGCCGTACACGAAGGGGGGCAAGACGGGCCTCTTCGGCGGCGCGGGCGTCGGCAAGAC
>DIAY01000034.1:35482-35737 GCA_002414905.1 Holophagales bacterium UBA5066
ATCAACAACGTCGCCAAGGCGGCGGGCGGCTATTCGGTCTTCGCCGGCGTCGGCGAGCGGACCCGCGAGGGGAACGACCTCTGGCTCGAGATGACCGAGTCGGGCGTCATCGACCCGCACGACTGGAAGAAGTCGAAATGCTCGCTCATCTACGGCCAGATGACCGAACCCCCGGGCGCGCGCCTCCGCGTCGGTCTCACGGGCCTCACGGTCGCCGAGTGGTTCCGCGATACCGAGGGGAAGGACGTCCTCCTC
>DIAY01000202.1 GCA_002414905.1 Holophagales bacterium UBA5066
CACTGGGGGCTGATGTCGTTCGTCTTCGGCCTCTCCCACGCGGCGTTCCTCCTTCAGCTTCCGGCGAAGGCCGGTTTCGAAGCGGGTCCGCGAGGCCTCTTCCTCTACCTCGTTCTGCTCGTCCAGCTGAACGACGTTTTCCAGTACGTGACGGGGAAGCTGTTCGGGAAGCACCGGATCGCCCCTGCCGTCTCGCCGAACAAGACCTGGGAGGGGTTTCTCGGCGGGCTCCTCCTGACGGCCCCGCTCGCGGTCCTCCTGCGCTTCCTCACGCCGCTCTCGCTTCCCGAGGCGGTTGGAGCGGGGATCCTCCTTCCGGTGTTCGGTTTCTTCGGCGACCTCGCGGTCGGGTCGGTCAAGCGCGACGTCGGTGTGAAGGACGCCGGCAGCTCGATCCCGGGACACGGCGGCGTCCTCGACCGCGTGAACTCTCTCTGCTACGCGGCGCCGCTCTTCTTCCACTACGTTTGCTACCTTGCCTACTGAGGCGGCGGGCGGGGTGTCGGCCGGTGGTGAGGGCTCCGCGCGCCTGAGGGTCGTCCTCGCGACGCTCCTGGTCCGGCCGTTCTGCCGGTGGGTCGTCGGAGTCGACGTCCGTGGACGGGAAAACCTCCCGCGGCACGATCCGTTCCTGCTCGTGGCAAACCACGACAGCCACCTCGATACGCTCGTCCTCCTCTCGCTCTTTCCCCTCCGGCGTCTCGCGCGGATCCGTCCCGTTGCGGCTGCGGACTACTGGTCCTCGTCGCCGGCGAGAAGGTTCGTGGCACGTACCTGCATGAACGTCCTCCCGGTCGTTCGTGGTGGCGCGGCGGCAGTGGAAGACCCGCTCGCGCCGCTCTCGGCGGCCCTGTCGCGCGGCGAGTCGCTCATTCTCTTCCCGGAGGGGACGCGCGGGGAGCCCGAGGTCCTCGAGCGATTCAAGACCGGTGCGGCGCGTCTCGCGCTCGCGCACCCCGAGGTCCCGGTCGTCCCGGTATACCTCGCCAACACGGGACGGAACCTGCCGCGAGGAACGGCGCTCTTCGTGCCGTTCGTCGTTCGCGTGTCCGTCGGCGAGCCGGTCGCGCTCCCGGCCGGGGTTCGCGAGGCGACGGCTTGCCTGGAAGAGGCGGTGCGGTCCCTCGCATCCTCCGCCAGCTCCGGGGCGTAGACTGGACGTTCGGGGAGGCAGGGCGATGTCGACGGACTGGGACTACGTGATCGTCGGCTCGGGATTCGGCGGGAGCGTCAGCGCGCTGCGCCTCGCCCAGAAGGGCTACCGGGTCCTCGTCCTCGAGAAGGGGAGGCGACGGGCCGCCACCGACTTCGCGAAGACCACCTGGAACCTGCGCCGCTGGCTCTGGCTGCCGGGTATGGGTTGCCGCGGGATTTTCCGGATGTCGTTTCTCCCGCACGTGACCGCGCTCTCGGGAGTCGGCGTCGGCGGCGGATCGCTCGTCTACGCAAATACTCTCCCGGTCCCGAAACGCCCATTTTTCGAGGCGGGATCCTGGGGTCATCTCGCGAAGTGGGAAGAGGAGCTCGCACCCCACTACCGCGAAGCGCTCCGGATGCTCGGGGCGACCCGAACGCCATTCCTGACCGTGCCGGACGAGGTCCTACGCGATATCGGCCGGCAGATCGGGCGCGAAGAGGGCTTCGAGTCGACGAACGTCGCC
The DNA here is from genome assembly GCA_002414905.1 of Holophagales bacterium UBA5066. GTDB lineage: Bacteria > Acidobacteriota > Thermoanaerobaculia > UBA5066 > UBA5066 > UBA5066. Next base: position 1,662 of record DIAY01000202.1, read on the forward strand.
GTCTTCTTCGGTCGCGAGGGAAAGGGCGACGAGCCGGGGGTCGCCGTCCCCGATCCGTTCTTCGAGGGGAAAGGCCCGGAGCGGGCGGCCTGTACGCGTTGCGGCGGCTGCATGGTCGGCTGCCGGTACGGGGCCAAGAACACCCTCGACAAGAACTACCTCTTCCTCGCCGAGGGGCTCGGGGCCGTCGTCCGCGCCGACACGGAGGTGACCTGGGTGACGCCGCTTCCGGGGGGCGGGTACGAGCTGGCCGCGCGCGAGGGGACATCGCCCTTGCCGGCGCTCCGCAAGGGCGTACGGTTCACGGCGAAGAACGTCATCTTCTCGGGTGGCGTCCTCGGCACGGTCAAGCTCCTCCTCGAGATGAGAGAGAGCTCCACGGGGCTCCCGGGCATCTCCGCGAGGATCGGCGACTTCGTGAGGACGAACTCCGAGGTGCTCGTCGGGGTCGTGACGGGGAAGGACCAGGACCTGTCGCAGGGCGTTGCCATCGGGTCGATCCTCCACACCGACGAGCAATCCCACCTCGAGCCGGTCCGTTATTCGAAGGGCTCGGGGTTCCTGCGCCTCCTCGCGCTGCCGTTCGCACCGGGGGACACGGTCTGGGAGAGGTTCGCGCACCTCTTCTCGACGATCGTGAAGAGCCCCTGGAAGGCGACGAAGGCGTTCTGGGTGCCCGACTGGGCGAAGCGGACGATGATCCTCCTCTACATGCGGACGGTCGACGGGCACCTGCGGATGAACCTCGCCCGTTCCTGGCGAACGGGCTTCCGTCGCGGGCTCTCCTCCGTCGCCGGAGGCGGCGCGGGAGCGAAAGCGTGGCACCCGGAAGCGAACGACCTGACGAAGAGGGCCTGCGACCTTCTCGACGGGTTTCCGCAGAGCATGCTGACCGAGACGCTGCTCGGCATCCCGACGACCGCGCACATCCTCGGCGGCTGTCCGATGGGCGACGGACCCGAGACCGGGGTCATCGACCACCGCCACCGCGTCTTCGGCTACGACGGGCTCTGGGTCGTCGACGGCTCGGCCATGTCGGCGAACCCCGGGGTGAACCCGTCGCTCACGATCACGGCGCTTGCCGAGCGGGCGATGTCGTTCATCCCGCCGAAGGGGGCCGCGGGAAACTGAAGCGCGGGAGGGGAAGGCGGGAGCAGGACAGGCCCGGGTTCCTTCCAGATGCGTGTGCTAAGGTCGCTGAGTGAGCGAATTTGGCCCCTTCCAGGGAATGGGGCGGCGCTCCGGTGTCGCCCTCCTCCTCGCGGCTCTCCTCGTCCCCGCGTTCCTCACGGGGATCGGGGAGGTTCCACCGATGAGAAGCCCGGAAGGGACGGTCCTCGTGGCGCCGCCCCCGACGCAGGAGATGCCATCGGACCGGGAGACGGCCAGTGCCCGCTGCTGATCCTCTTCCCGGCGGGGCTGGTCGGCTCCGTGTCGGACCTCCCGGTGCCGGCGATGGCTCGCCTCGCGCTCCGGGCGGCGGATCGTCTCTCGGCGGCCGCCGTGTTTCCGTTCGCCCCACCCCCTCCGCGACGGGCCTGACGGCCCGTCCCTGTCGCCGCCCGCCGCGCGGGCGCACGCCTGTGATCCCACGGAGGGAAAGATGGCTGAAGAATTGAAAAATGGAAGGCCCGCGACCGGAGACCGCCCCTCGGGCCATTCGTCGGAAGACAAGAGCAACCTGAAGAAGGCCGGCTGGTTCGTCCTCCTGACGATCGGCGTCATACTGGGGCTCAAGCTCCTCCTCGGATACTGAACCGATGCGGCCCGCCGCCGTCCTCACCGACCTCGACGGGACTCTCCTCGAGCACGGGGGGGTCCTCGGTGCGGATGCGCGCGCGGCGATCGCAGACCTGCGGCTCCTCGGGATTCCCGTGGTGCCGCTGACGAGCAAGACCGAGGTCGAGCTGGGCGAGCTGCTCGCCCAGCTCGACCTCGGCGGTATCGGAGGCTTCGAGAACGGTGCGGGGATCGTCGGTCCCCGTGGCGTCGAGGTGTCGGCAAAAGCGATGGCGGTCGACCTTCTCGACCGACACCTGACCGGGCTCTCGGGCCTTCTCGAAACGCCGCTGACGCCGGTCTCGGAGCTGACCACGGCGGAGATCCGGCGGATCACGGGCCTGCCGGAAGAGCGGATCCCCGCGATGCTCGCGCGGCGTTTCGGCCTCCCGTTCCTGGCGCCGGAAGGGTCGGAGGCCGGGCTCGTCGCCGCCGCCGCCCGGTTGCCGGGCGTGCGGCTGACGCGCGGGGGCCTCTTCTGGCACCTCTCGGGAGACCACGGCAAGGAGGACGCGCTCGAGCATCTCCTCGCGTCGGGACTCGTCTCGCGCCCGCTTGCCGGATTCGGTGACGCGCCGAACGACGCGGGCTTCCTTTCGCGCTGCGACGTCGCGTTCCTCGTCCCGAGACGACCCGGAGAGGTCGATGCCGCCCTCGCCGCGGCCGTGCCCGGCGGACGCGAGGCACGCTTTCCCGCGGGGCGCGGCTGGGCCGCGGCGGTGGGAGAGCTGCTTCGGGAGGACTTCCGATGACCTCACGCTCTCCGTCCCTTTCCCGCGAGGTTACTGACGCGATCGCGAGGATCGGCAAGGTCGACGTTCTCGTCGGGATTCCTTCGTTCAACAACGAGCGGACGATCGGCCACGTCGTCCGGGCCGTCGTCGCGGGGCTCGCACGCCACTTCCCCGACGCCCGGGCGGTCCTCGTCAACTCCGACGGCGGATCGACGGACAGGACGCGCGAGATCGTCGAGCGAACCGAGGTGGGGAACCTCGCCGAGATCCTCGTCGACGCCGTGCCGTCGAGCGCCACGGCCAAGATCATCACGCCCTACGTCGGGATCCCCGGAAAGGGGAGCGCGTTCCGGACGATCTTCCGGATCGCGGCCGAGCTCGACGCGAAGGCCTGCTGCGTCCTCGACAGCGATCTGAGGAGCATCACGCCGGAGTGGATCGAGCTCCTCCTGGAGCCCGTCGTGAGGCACGGGTTCGAGTTCGTCGCGCCGCTCTACGCGAGGCACCGCTACGACGGGACGATCACGAACACGATCGTCTACCCGCTGACGCGTGCCCTCTACGGACGGCGTGTCCGGCAGCCGATCGGTGGCGACTTCGGCTTCTCGGGCGACCTCGCCGCCCGATTCCTCGCCTTCGAGGACTGGGACGGGCCGGTGGCGCAGTACGGGATCGACATCTTCATGACGACCACGGCCCTCGCCGAAGGGCGAAGAGTGGCCCAGGCGTTCCTCGGCGCGAAGATCCACGACCCGAAGGACCCGGGGTCGGATCTGGGGCCGATGATGGTCCAGGTCGTCTCGACGCTCTTCTCGCTCATGGAGCGGCACGAGAAGGCCTGGCGCGGTCTCTCGGGCTCGGAGGCGGTCCCGGTCTTCGGCTTCCCCTACACGGTCGGCCTGGAGCCGGTGCCGGTGAAGATCGACCGGCTCCTGGCGCAGTACCGGCAGGCTGCGCACGATCTCCCGCCGATCTGGGAGGCGTTCCTCTCGCCCGGTTCGCTCGCGGCGATCCGGGGGGCGGCCCACGGGCCCGCAGTCGCGCTCGGGGACGAGGCGTGGGTGCAGATCATTGCCGAGGCGGCGACCGGCTTCCGGCGCAGAGCCCTTCCGCCCGCCACGCTCATCCGCTCGCTCGTTCCGCTCTACCTCGGGAAGGTGGCGACGTTCGTTGCCGAGACGGAGGCAGGCTCGGCCGAGGAGGCCGAGGCCCGCCTGGAGGAGATCGCCCTCGCCTACGAGCGGGGCAAGGGCGGCCTCGAGGCCCTGTGGGGCGCGACCCACTGAAGGAGACGACGATGGGAAGAACTCTTGGCCAGCAGATAGCCCTCGCCTTCGACCGCCTCCTCGACGCGTTCCTGTCGGTTGTTCCGGCGGTGCTCGTCCTCCTCGTATCGCTCCTCGTCGGGGTGCTGGCCGGGCTCCTGCTCAGGACGCTCCTGAGGCTCGCGATCCGGCTCCGGAAGCGGTATCACGGTGAAGAGGCGTCCTCCTCGCGACAGCTCCTGCGTGCCGCGGGCCTCAAGGCCGACCCCGAGCTCGTCGTGGGGACCATCTCCTTCTGGACGGCCGTCGTCGTCGCGCTCGCCGTCGGCGTGAACGCCCTCGAGCCGGGGGCGCTCAGAAACGTCCTCTCGGAGGCGGTGGGCTTCCTGCCGCGGCTCCTCGGTGCCGCGCTCCTGGCCGTCGTCGGATTCGGTGCCGGCGCGCTGGTCCGGCGCAGCGTTCTCCTGGGCGCCGTGAACGCCGGCCTCCCGTGGGCGAGGGCCGGGGCGAGGGCCGCCTCCGCCCTCGTCGTCGCGTCCTTCGTCGCCGCCGCCCTCGACCACCTCGGCGTCGGCCGCTCGATTCTCGTGGCGGCGTTCTCGATTGCCGGCGGCGCGCTCGCCCTCACCCTCGCCCTCGCCTTCGGGCTCGGGGGAAGGGACCTGGCCCGCGCGTGGCTCGAGAAGAAGGTGCGGGCCGAAGAGGAAGACTCCGGGATCCGGCACGTTTGAGAGGGATACGAGGAGTCCGTCTCGACCGGCCCGTCCTTCCCCTGGCTTCCGGTCAGCCGTTGAGGATTCCCCCCTCGGAGGTGACCGCCTCGAGGAGGAGGTCGCCCGCCTCTGGGACGGCGGAGAGGACTCGCGCCCAGTTCGGAATGAGAGGCGCGCCGAGCGGGTCGGCGAGGAACTGCTCGACGCCGCTCTTCAGCGCGCGGGCGAAGGTGGCGATGGCCATCTCTTCCTCGTGCCTCGGGAAGTTCAGGCCGTTCATCTTCGCGAGGGCGTAGAAGCTCGAGGCGGCATCTTCGGCCCGCCTCTGATAGGAGGCGAGGAGCGACTTGAGGGTCCCGTCGCCGAGCACGGTGTCGGCGGCGGCGAGAGTCCGGAGGAGGTGCTTGGCGATGTCGGCGGCCATTCGGTGGAGGCCCTTCGTCGGGTCCTCCGGGGAGAGCACCTGGTGCTTGTGGTCGTAGCGGTCAGCGATGTCGACCTGGCAGACACGCCGGGCCGAGCGGTGCCGGTAGACCTCGGAGAGGGTCCCGACCTCCAGGCCCCAGTCCGACGGAACGCGGATCTGCCTGAGGAGGTCGGCGGAGAGCGCGAACTCGCCGGCGAGGGGGTAGCGGAAGGCGGAGAGGAACTCGATGTAGGGATTCGCGCCGAGGAGCGAACGGAGCGACCCCAGGAGCGGGCCGACGAAGAGGCGTGCCACGCGGCCGTTCAGCCTGTCGGTGAAGCGGGCGAAGTAGCCCTTGCAGAAGTCGAAGTTCAGGATCGGGTCGGCGATCGGGTAGAGGAGCCTCGCGAGCATCGCGCGGTCATAGTCCAGGACGTCGGCGTCGTGGAGGGCGATGTACTCGATGTTGCCCTGCGCGAGGAGGTAACCGAAGCCGATCCAGCAGGCGCGCCCCTTGCCCCGCTCGCCGAGGGTGAGGTCGGCCTTCTCCAGCTTCGCGAGGAGCGCCGTCACGCCAGGGCCGTCGTTCCAGAGGACCACGGTCCGGCGCTTGAGGCGTTTGAAGTACTCGAGCGCGCCGCGATAGCCCGCCTCGTCGGCCCGGTCGAGGGAGATGAGGACCGTGTCGAGGTACGGGGCCTGCGAGATCTCATCGCAGATCTTCAGGAGCGCGGGGCGCTCCAGCTCCGAGATGAGGGAAGGAATGAGGAGGGCGGCCTTGTCGCGCCGGGTGTAGCGGACGAGGGCATCCTCCAGCTCCACGAGCGGCCGGTTGCCGAGACGGGTGAGAGTCGTGATCGGCCCGAACTGTGCAAAGTCGCTCATGACCGATTGTTCCCCGCGGCTGCGTCCGAGGGGAAGCGAAAACGGCATCCCGGGCGTTCCTTCGCGGATCCGGTCCTCCGCCGCGCGTGCTAGCTTTGCGGTATGCCGGGAAATTTGAAACGTGCGGCAGCGGACCCGTTCCGACATCTCGACTACCTGCCCGAGCCGGACTACGCGCAGCCCCTGCGGGGGATGGCGCCCGACCTCGCGGGCCGCCTCAGGCGGCGTGTCGCGTTCCTCTACGGGGAGGAGCGTGCCGACACGATCACGCGACACATCGACCGGCTCGTGAGGGCCCACGACGCCTGGGCCACGCCCGAGATCCGCGCGGCGGAGGCGGCCTTCGACCCGCGTCACCGCTTCACCCAGAAGGACGCGGTCCTGATCACCTACGGCGATCTCGTCGTCTCCGACGGGCGGTCGCCTCTCCGGACTCTCTCCGACTTCGCCCTCGTCTTTTTCCGCGGCCTCATCACGACGATCCACGTCCTGCCTTTCTTTCCCTCCTCGTCCGACCGCGGCTTCTCGGTCATCTCCTACGAGGAGGTCGATCCGCGGCTGGGTAGCTGGGAGGAGATCGCCCGCCTCGGACGCGGCTTCCGGCTCATGTTCGACGGCGTCTTCAACCACATCTCGGCCAAGAGCCGGCGCTTCCAGAGATTCCTCTCGGGAGACCCCGAGTACGAGCGCTTCTTCCGCGTCTTCTCCTCCCGCGAGGAGATCGACGGAGATCTCCTGAAGCTCGTCCTGAGACCCCGAACGTCGGACCTCCTGAGCGAGTTTGCGACGGTCGAAGGGCCGCGCTGGCTCTGGACGACCTTCTCGCGCGACCAGATCGACCTGAACTTCCAGCACCCCAGGGTTCTCCTCGAGGTCCTCGAGATCCTGCTTTACTACATCCGGCGCGGGGCGGACCTCGTCCGGCTCGACGCCGTCACCTACATCTGGCACGAGCTCGGGACGAGCTGCGCCCATCTGAGGCAGACGCACGAGGTCGTCAAGCTCGTCCGCGACGTCCTCGACGCGGCCGCACCGCACGTCGCCCTCGTGACCGAGACGAACGTTCCCCACGCCGACAACGTGACCTACTTCGGCGACGGCACGGACGAGGCGCAGATGGTCTACAACTTCGCGCTGCCCCCCCTCGTCCTCCACGCCTTCGTCACCGGCTCGGTGGAGGCCCTCTCGGACTGGGCGGCCGGGCTCGAGCCGCCATCGGAGATGACGGCCTTCTTCAACTTCCTCGACTCACACGACGGCATCGGTCTGATGGGCGCGCGCGGGATCCTCCCCGAAGAGGAGATCGCCCGGCTCTGCGAACGCGTCCGGAGCGTCGGGGGCTTCGTGTCGATGAAGACGGGGGAGAGGGGTGTCGAGATCCCCTACGAGCTGAACGTCACCTGGTGGAGCGCACTGAACGACGCGAGCCCCGGGGAGGACACCGACCGGCAGGTGGACCGCTTCGTCGCCGCCCGCGCAATCGCCCTGTCGCTCCGGGGCGTGCCCGGCATCTACCTCCCCAGCTTCTTCGGCACGCGCAACGACCTCGAGGCGGTCCGCAGCGACGGGCAGGCACGTTCGATCAATCGCTCGGCCCTTCGGGAGGAGTGGCTCTTCGATCAGTTCGCCGATCCCGCCTCGATCCCGTCGCGGACGGCGAGCCGCTTCATCGACCTCCTCGCGCTCCGGGCCGCCGAGCCGGCGTTCCACCCGGCCGTGCCGCAGAGGGTCCTCCGGCTCGACCCACGCCTCTTCGCCCTCGCACGGATCCCCGCCGGGGGCGGCACGCCGCTCGTGGCGGTCGTGGAGGTCTCGGGCTCGGCTGTCGAAGCGCCGCTGCGCCTCGCCGACGCGGGGCTCGGAGCCGGGCCGCTCGTCGATCTCGTCTCGGGAGAAGAGCTGTGCGTGGCCGGTGGATCCGTCGAGCTCCGGCTCCGCCCCTACCAAGTGGCCTGGTTGCGCAGAACCGCCGGTTGAAGCTCGGAGGAGTCGGAGCATCTCGAATGCGCTGGCGGCATGATCTCCGGGCAGGTTTGCGAACGTAGCGCGAAGGGCAGCTCCGAGACGTCACCCGCGGATCTCCGCGAGCGGCCGCCCTGGAGATCGCCTGGAGGGAGGGGCACCCTTTCTACGGGCTCCCAGGATCTCCGATCTTTCGATCACTCCGAAGGTCTCTGACCGATCCGTCCGAGGGCAACGGCGTGCCGAGGCGCGCGACGGCGGTGCCTGCGGAAACAACCGGAATCGTCAGAACGTCCTCGTACTCGCCGGACGCCGTTCGAATTCTCACCGGAGTCCGCGAGCTCCGGAGCCGAAAGATCAAGCGTCCGGGATGGTGGGCCAGAACGGCCACGCCGCCGACGAAAACCAGGTCCTTCAGTACTGACGGATCCACGAGGACAGGAACCCTCGGAGTCCACGTCACGAGGGCGCGATTCCCGGTGATCCGTACACGTCCGCCCTGCAGGTCTTCAGGGCGCTGAAGCAGGGCTGCTGCCTCTGAGCGCTTGTTGGGCGGCAGCTCGTCGAAGTCGATCTCGACTGCCGAGACTCCGAGTTCGCGATAGACGGCGAGGATCTCGCCTACTCCGCGGGAATCTGCCACGGAGGCGACCCACCGGTGGATGGGGGGCGGAAATGTCTGATACCCGTTGAGAACCCGGCGTCCGTGGGTCAGCTGCTCGGTCCAGCTCCGGACGCTCGTACTCCACTTGAAGGGGTAGTAGGCGACGATCGAGTCCTTCGGCATCGCCTCAATTTCGCGATCGAAAACGGAAGGGGCGGGGACAAAGATTCCGGGCACGCGTCGGGGCCAGACGTCGAGAAGGGTCAGGAGGATCGACATGGAAAGGATGAGGCGGACCTTCGAAGCGCTCGGCGTCCGGAGGGCTACGCCCAGGCCCATGGTGGCGGCCGCGAGCAGGGCGAGAGCGAAGAACTGGTCCCAGCGGTTCACGCCCCGCATGCTCTCGAAAACGGGGAGGCGAACGAGTAGGGAATACGGTCCGGGACAGAGCGAGCGGCCCGCGAAGTGGATGACCGGTCCCAGGCAGAAGAGGAACATGGCTGCGGCGAGGACAGCCCAGGGGCCGAGACGTCGCCCAACCCAGGGTCTCCTCGGTCCACGGACTCGTCCGGCAAGTGCGTATAGCGCCAGGCTCGAGACGGCGAAGAGAGTCGGAAAGAGGGCAGCTGCCCCCTCGGGAAAGCCCGGAGCGAGACGGTCCAGGAAGGTGCGGAGCGGACCGGAGAAGACGCCCTGGTGCGCGACGGAGAGCAGGTCGCCAGAGTAGCCTTCGATCGTCTGGATAGAGACGGACGCCTCGAACGCCTCCTTGACGTCGAAGAGAGGCGAGTAGAACGCCACGAGTAACGCGCTAGCGGCTAGAACGAAGATGCCCGTGAGAGTTGCTCGGCGGGCGTAGCCCTTGTCCCAGAGCACTACCAGAAGGAGGAACATGCCAAGGAATGTGGTCCCCATCACCATGCTGTAGAGACTGCCCAGTCCCAGGACGAGCCACGTCGCGAAGACGCCTGCGAGGTGCTTGGCCCTTCCGTGACGCAGAAACCGTGTGACGAAGCCGAGGCCGAGAGGAACGAAGCCGGCCCACAACGTCTGTACGAGCCCGAGGTCGTTTAGTCGGCCTGGGCACCATCCAAAGACGAGGGCCCCCAGGATCGCGGCCCAGCCACGGCCCGCCAGCCCGGAAAAGAGGTATCCGGCACCGAGGACGGCGACGACGCAGGAGACGTAGTGGGAAACGTTGTAGCCGAACGCCTCGGACCCTGTCAGCCGGGCAGGGAGATATCCGATGAGGGCAGGAGCCGTCAGGGATTCTCCGAGGGCCCAGGCGTCGGGGTACGGAGCGAAGACCCTGTCATCGTGCTGCGAGAAGTCCCGGGAATCCCAATGGTTCCAGGCCCTCCCCATGACGGACAGGGCGATCAGTGGGTCGCCGTGATCGTGGTGAGGCGCCGGCCGTGCTGCCGGGATCGCCGCAAACGGAGTCGAGTAGGGCTCGCGAAAGACGAGGAGCGGCGGAACCAGGGCAGAGGCCAGGAGGAGGAACGAGAACGTCCGTGCCCGCAGCAGGCCATGACGAGCAAACAGTCGCTTCAACAGGGCATCCTCACGCGCCCATCGCGATCCGTTCACCACGAGAAACTCCGGGCAGAACACGGCAGCGAGCGTCGATCATCCGGCGACGGAGAGGCACGCTTCGATTGTGCCCTGTAACTCGCGTCCCCTGTCGAGGCTTCGACTGGCGACGGGAGGAGGACATCGACCTGGGCTCGAGCCGTGGATTCCTCGATCGGGGCCAAGATTCCCGTCGTTCCGAACTCGGCCGCACGTCCGGCCAGGAGACCGGCGAACGAAGCTGGGGAGGGGGTCAGGGGCACGGCGTCCGACGACGCCGGCCAGAGCAGGAATCACGCCGGCGGGAAGGAGGGCGAGGACGGGATGACGGACAGTCTGCGGCTCCCCTACACCTCCGGCGCACCCCGGAGCCGTGCTGCCCTGGACGGGAATCGCGTGCACGGGGGAGCGTCCCGGAGTCGTCTTTTGACATCGGGAAGAGTCGCAGAACGCGCGAATTCGCGCGATGACCGTTGTCACGTTGAGAGCGGTTCCAAGATACCGCCCGTACGAATCCCGGTTGGACTTCAGCCCCGGCACGCCTCGATCACGCGATGCAGCTTCTCGCCGATCTCCCGCCCGACCCCAGCCAGCTCGGGAACGGCGA
>DIAY01000120.1 GCA_002414905.1 Holophagales bacterium UBA5066
GTCTTAGCCGGCGCCCGGGGGCGTAACTCCCCCTTCCGCTTCCGGTGACCGGCACACTCGCGCTGTCGGCCTCCTGACAGACGCCCGGCGCTACGCCCTGCTGAGATAGGTATCGGGAACGAAGACGTTCCGGATTCGGAATGCCGGCGGCGCCTCGAGCAGAAGGCGCAGCCGCAGCTCGTAGGAGCGCGCCGGGAAGGCGAAGAACGGCTCCGGGCTGTACGTCTCGCCGACCCAGTCCGGAAGGGGCGTCCCCGTTTCCCGGCACAGCGCGCTGACGATGGCGGCGACGAGACCCTCGAGGGGGCCAGGGCCGGGGAGGGGTTCGGCGAGCATCGCCGGACGTTGCTCCCCGGAGGCGCGCCGGAACTCGTCGACGAACTCGTTCACGGGACCCTGGAATCCCTCACCCGCCTCCCTGGCGGCCCGGAGCAGCTCAGCGGCCGTCATCGAGCATCTCCTCGAGAAGCAATCGTGTCCGAACGGGCAGCCTCTCCGGCGGGAAGAACGCGAGGACGACCTCCAGCACCTCGGCGGAGGATCTCAGTCCGAGACGATCCGCGAGGACTCGAATGTCGCCGGCGTCCTCGGCGGTCCTCGCCGCCGCGCACTTCATCGCAAGGAGCGTCCTCTCGTCCGCGACCGAGACCTCGAGCGACGGCCACTCGCGCCACTTCTCGAAGCGCGCCCGCTCGGGCAGGAATGCCTTGGCCGCGTCGTTCAGCCAGTCCTCCGGCAGGTCGAGATCCACGGCGACGGCTCGAACGGCCTCTCGGACCTCCGGCGCCGGCGCGAACCAGGCATCCACATCCTTCGTCGCCGTTCGCGCCCTCAGCGCGAGGCACATCACGGCCCCACCGACGACGAACACTTCCGCACGGATCTCTCTTCGCGCAAGCTCCAGCGCCAGAGCGTCGAACGCCCGCTCGATGTCTTCTGCGGAGAGGCGGCTCATGCTTCGGCATTCTCCGACATCCGGCCCGATATTCCGGCAGGTCAGCGCTCGATGCCGTACTTCTTCAGCTTGTCGTAGAGCGTCGAGCGGTCGATTCCGAGGACGGACGCAGGCGACAGAGCCGTTCGCATCGGAACCGCGTGCCGGCTCGTCGCAGCCATCTCCACCGCCGTCCCCCTCCGCTGCCGCTCTGCGCCGCAGCTGGGCGCGGCTTCTGCTCCGGGTCTACGAGACTGATCCGCTCCTGCGGTCCGCGATGCCGGGCCGTGATGCGCGTGGTCTCCTTCATCTCCGAACCGCGGACCATCCGCCGCATCCTCGATCACCTCACGCGACGCGCCACCCAGGGCCGCGCCCCGCCTCCCGCTGCCGGCCAGATACCCGCTTCCCCAAGTCTCTCCTGATCGCGCAGGCCGTCGCCAGCGAGCCGGCCAGCGCGGCAGATTTGGAGGTCTGTCTGTATCGGTCGCGGCCCCACGCGCCCGGGCCTGCCTCGCGAAGGCCGAATACCGCCCTCAGGTCTCTTCCGGGCTCTCCGCGAGTCCTCGCAACCTCTCTTCCATGGGGCTGCGCCGCCGCGGCGCAGCCCCATGGGCCCTCCGAATTCCCGTCCGGACCTCCAGCGGTTCTTCGGCCGATATCAAATTTCCTATCCACCAGACGAACGCGGCCGACCGGCTCGCGTTCGGCCTCCGGATCTACCTCGCCCTGGCCGGCGAGGGCTTCCCAGTCGGGAAACCCTCGGCCTCGGCCGCTTCCCGGAGCTTCTCGTCGAAGGTCAGGAACTCGACCGGTTCCTCGAGCCGTTCCCTGAGCTCCAGCGCCGCCGCGATCTGGATAGCGTCCCCGGCACGGAGAGAACGGTACGCCGTGAGAACGATGGCGCGGGAGGTGACCGCTTCCGACAGCTCGACGATGACGAGGGAACGGAAATCCGCCTCGAGCCTCGCAAGGGTGCGATCCCGTTCGGCTTCCGTGAAGGTCCCATCCCGGCACCTGCGGGCGAGCGCGGAGGCGATCTCGACCTCGGACAGGCGGGAGGCCGCTGCCTTCCGGTTTCGAACCGCAGCAAGAAGCTCCCGCCGCCCCGGCTCCGCCACGTAGCGTTTGACCAGGGCGCTGGCATCGAGGAAGAGGATCAGAAGCGGTCCTCCCGCTCGTCCGCGAGCGCCCGGCTCAGGGAGCGGCTCCGGTCCGGGAGCGGCCGACTCGCCTTCGGCAGTCCGGGCTGACGCGGGTCCCACGAGATCACACCGAGGGCGGCGAGCGATTCGAGCTTCGCATCCAGCCCCAGATCACGCGTGGGCAGCGGCCGGATTTCCGCGATCGGCCGCCCCCTGTCCGTCACAACGAGCGAAGCCCCGGCCCGGACCCGGCGAAGGTAGGTTCCGAGGCGGATCTTCAGTTCGCGCGATCCGACGGTCGAACAAGGGGTCCGTTCCATGTGATCATTGTGATCACCAGTGACGCGAGGGTCAAGAGCCTCCTCGCCCACGTCGTCCTGAAGGGGATCGCGACCGCGTCCTCGGCGAGATGTTCCTGGAGTCGTAGCCGGCGACCCGGGGGCGTTATTCCCCCTTCCGCCCCCGGCGTCCGGCTCTCCCGGACCCGCCCGGCCTCCTCTTAGGAGCCGGGCGGGCGTTTCTCGTTCCTACGCCCGTTCGATGCCGTACTTCTTCAGCTTG